>DAINDC010000095.1:0-8145 GCA_036732085.1 Fibrobacterota bacterium
CCCGCCGCTGCGGCTCCCGCACCGGGCTTCAAATATTGGGACGTCGCCGACACCTCCAAGGCCCCCCGTACCTTGTCGGCTACGGGGCTCTACCCGGACATCGCGGCCCCAGGCAAAAGGCTCCTCGCCGAGGCCTACCACTACGACGTCAACTCCGCCCTCTGGAGCGACGGCGCCAAGAAGGGGCGCTGGGTGCTGGTCAAGCCCGGCACGGCCATCGGCTTCCTCAAGGACGGGGACTACTGGAAATACCCGGACAGCACGGTGTTCATCAAGCTTTTCGCCATCGACACCATACCGGGGGACTCCACCTCGCGCGTCAATTGGGAGACCCGCCTGCTCATCAACAAGAAGGAACTGGCGGACTCCGGACTCGCGACCCAGCGGAAGGAGGACGTCTGGTACGGCTTCAGCTACAAGTGGAATCCCGATCAGAAGGACGCCATGTTGGTTTCCCTCAAGCGCGGCCTCAACGATTCCATCCGGGTCTATCCCAATGGCAAGGCCCGGCCTTTCGTATGGAAGAAGTGGCGCTTCCCGCGTCGCTCGGAATGCAACATTTGCCATCGCGTGGATTATGTGGATACCTTGCACGGTCGCTCGGTCCTGGGCTTCTTCACCGCCCAGCTCAACCGCGCGCACCCCGATTCCGCCGGCATCAACCAACTGGAATACTTCTTCAAGAAAGGCCTGCTGATGGGCGCCAAGCCCGCCAACTGGAATGCCGCCGACGTCCCCAAGTGGGCCCCCATCGAGGACAATTCCGTCTCTCTGGACTTGCGGGCCCGTTCCTATATCGCCGCCAATTGCTCGGGATGCCATGGCCGCCGCGGCATGGAATTGGGGGCCACCGGCCAGGCCACCCTGAACTACGATTACTTCGATATGAAGGCGCAGATGGAATTCAGCCGCCATATCGTGTCCCAGTTCTTTGGCGCGGATACGGTGAAACCCTACTTTTATGCCAAGGACGATCCCATCAACAACCCGAATGGCTATGCCTGCCTGAACATCAATCCGGCTCTGGTGGTGCCGGGCTATCCGGAAAAGTCGATCCTGCTCATCCGGCAGAGGAGCCGCAATACCGCACCCGGCGATTTCGACCCGCCCCATGACCAGATGCCGCCCTTGGCCAGCTACGAGGTCAATGTGCCCGCCACGGACCTCATAGAGCGGTGGATCCGGGAGATGCGGGCCACGGCGGATACCGTGATTGATACCACGTGCAAGGATGCGGCGGGAATCACTCCCGCCAAGCGGGGCCGGGCCGGGATCGCAGTTCCTTATATCGTGGGCCGCGTGCTGCGGGTGCCGGCGGCGCCCTCAGGATCGGGGCCGCTAGGTGGGGCGGATATTTCCGTGACCATGATGGGCCTGGACGGACGGGCGGTCACGCTCAGGCGCATGGGACCCGATGCCTGGGCCATCCCGGAGGAAGCGGCTTCCGGGGTCTGCATCGTGCGGGTAGGAGGGCGGAACTATATGCGCTACCTGTCCCGGCCCTAGGGTAACCTACAGGTTAAGGGGGACCGGTCGACCCGGCCGGGGAGGGATCACTTCAGCGAGGAATAGAAGATGAACTTCTTCTCGCCGGGGTTCACGGAGATATTGTCGAGGGAGCGCGATCCCAAGGTCCGGCCGGAAGCGTCATGGGCTTCGATGGTCAGGGAGTGGACGCCAGGTTTCACGGGGATGCGGGCCATCTGCACGGTGCGCGGCAAGAGGAACCAACTGCGCGTATCGGCCTGCTCCAGCTGATCGGAAAGGATGTCGGTGCCGACATTGAGCGCCAGGTTGAGGAGCGGGTTGGATCCCGAGATCGCGGACTTGGTCTCCTCGGCGGCATAGGTGCGCAGGACCACGCGGACCACGGTGCGGACGAGGGTGGCGGTATGCGTTTCCTCCAGGTATTGGTTGAGCAGCGGATCGAGATCGGTCAGGACCTCGGTGCGCACGGGATTCGGGGAGGCTTCGCCCGCCACGGTGAAGAAGCGCGTCTGGGCGTTCACTTCCTTCTCCGCCGGCAAGGCGAACTTGACGTGGAAAGTGGTGCCGGAACTCGTGCGGCGGCCATGATTGGCCTTGTTCACCTCGGAGGCCGGCAGACCCGGGGCGGGCAGGACCTCGGTCACCACTTCGCCCTTGGGATTGTTGTAATGGATGACGAGCACGCCGTCCTTCTCGTAGGTGCCCCAGAATACGGTCTGGCCCAGCGCCGGCGTCCGGCCCGATTCCCCGACGACGATGATCTCGGCCCCGCCTCCGGTGGTTCCACTTCCGGCGGCCCCGGCCCCGGTGGGTGCGACCGTCCCTTCAAGGCCCAGCTCCCGGAGATCCTCAATGCGATCGGCGGACTTCAGGATCTCCGCGGCATGGCTTGCGACCATGGGCGGCAGCGGCACCTTGCCTTGGCGGTAGGCCTTCACGGCCTGATAGATGGAGATGGCGGCATCATCCTTTTGCTTCGCGGCCTGGTAGACCAAGGCGGTGAGGTAGCGGAACATGCCGTCGTCGACATAGGCCTTGGCATCCTTGCCGGCCTTGCGCTTGACTTCGTCCAGGAAAAGCTGGGCTTGGCGCGCCTCGACCAGGGCATCGTCGTACTTGCCGAGGGCCAGGTAGTCGAAGGCCAGGAATTCGTGGAGGAACACTATCTCATAAGGCTTACCGCGGTAAGGCCGGATATTGTCGTTGGCGACGAAGGAGATGGCCTCGTTGGTCACGGACTTGGCGAACAGGTCGTCATGGATCTTGACCGCTTGCGACAGCTCCTGGATGCTGGAGTCGTATTGCCCGGCATAATGGTAGAGCGCGCCCAGATCCATATGGTAGAGGAGCGCGTTCTCGCTGCCGTAGAGCTTCTTGCTCTTGCGGACCTGTTCGGCCGCCTTCATATATTCGTCGCGGCTGGACTCGAGCGCGATCTTCTGGAACCGCAACAGGCTGCGATCCGCGCAACCCTGCAGGAGCAGGACGGCGACGGGCAAGGCCCAGACGATTACGGACCGGAGGGTAAGGGATGAACGCAAGAGTGACAAGACGAGGCCTCTTTCTGATGGGGACGGCTTAAGGATTAAGAACCGGCCTCATAAATGGGTACGTAACGAGGCCGAGCGAAAAGTTCGCCAACAAGGCCGCAGGCTCCGAAAACCCTGAAGGCGTACCTGGGAGGGTACGTCGATGGGTTTGAGGGGGCGAAAATGCGATAAACGCATTTGAGAACAGGCACAGACTCTGGAACGAGAACGCAGTAGGCGGGCTTTGCAGCCGGCCGCAGTAGGAACCATTTATGAGACCGGTTCTAAGGCCGCCGGGCGGACTCACGGAAGGCAAGCCCGCGCCGAAGTCAGAACTTGGTCTCGCTGCGTTCGACGAACTTCTTGATCTTCTTGTCGCCGATCCACAATTTCTTATGGGTCTCGAGTTGCACCAGCTCGAGGTTGACCTGGTAGAAGACCACGGCCTTGCCGCCTTCCTGATCGACGATGGAATTGAGCTCGCCGATCATCATGAGCTGGGCGCCGCTCTCCTCGCCGGCATCCTGGCGGCTCCCGACGGAGGCATGGGTCGACTGATCCTCCTTCTCCTCGCGGAGCTGGCCGCGTTCGGCCTTGTTGGCGACGAAATCGACCTTGCCGCTATTGGTCAGGGCGCGTTGGATATCGTTGATGAAGGTCTCGGTGCTGATATGCTCGTGGCTCTTGTTGCGGATCTCGCCGACCACGACGGTGGGCGTTTTTTTGTCGGCGGCATACTTGTTGTACCAGGCGCCGGAAAGGGCGTCCTTGACCATCTCTTCCGCGACCAGGCGGGAGTCGGTGTCATTCCACTTGCCCGTGAGGTCGATGGTGGAATCGCTGGTCACGCGGGTAACCTTGGTGGAACATCCGGCGAGCATTACCACGGCGAGCGCGGTGCGGATCAAATCGGCCTTGAAGCGGGTCATTGGACCTCCTATAACGGTAATATTTTACTTAAAAGGGACTCCTCGACCAAACAGCGACACTCCGCTTTCTGGAAGATGGGCCCGGCGCGAAAAATATACATTCTACCTCTGGGCCCGCCCCTTCTGCGAGGCCACCCATAGCGGATTAACGTTCGTGGCGCGTTGATCCGCTACGGGTGCTGAAGGACCCGCTCATTCAAGGAGGAACTATGAAAAAAAGCATTTTATCGGCCCTGGGTCTGATAATCGCCTGCGGCCTGGCTACGGCCTCGGAGGCGGCGGGCTCGGATTCCAAGGACAAGACCGAACACAAGACCGTCACCGTCATCAATGCCGAAGGCACCGCGGACGGCCGCTCCGAAATCAGCCGCGAAGCCGTCAAGGAATGCATCGTCTCCCTGCCCAAGCCCGATGCGCTGGAACCGGAGATCACTTCGGATTCGCGCTTTCTCAAGGAGATCAACGGCGATCCCAATAAGAACGACTGGGTCAAGATCGTCACCGCGCGCATCACCATCAACTATATGGTGTACAAGAAGGACATGCTCATCGTGTCCACGCATTCGGTGGAAGGCAAGGAGCCGACCATGAAGGAGGTGGAGAAGCATCTGCCCCAGGTGAAGGAGTTCATCTCGAATCCCGCCGATGGGGATACCTACGCGGGCCGTTCCAATCGCCAGTATTATTTCACGCGGACCGAGGACGCGGTGAAGGATGTGAAGGCGCGTGCGTTGGTTTGGCTGAAGCAACAGGCGCCTTTGGTTTGTACCGATACCAAGTAGGCTAAGAGGGGCCTTCGGCCCCCGGGTCCTGGGGGGCGGGCGGCTGGAAACGTCGCTGCGCCCAGTCGCTTATCCGTTCTCCGATTCTACTGGCATCCCTGCCCCTTCTGCGAGTCATCCGCTTGGTTCGCAACGCGGAGTTTGCTCCGCTTCCCCCGCGCCAGCTCACCTGCGCTTTGTCTGGGGCCCCGCTTGATGGGCGGCCCACTAAGAGTGGGGTCGCTGATTGTTTCCAGCCGCCCGCCCCCCAGGACCCGAAGACAGCGGGACCCGTCTTAAACTTCCTAGCATCAGCACAAGTCTGGAGCGGGCGATCTGTGGGTCGCATGGGCTGGCGGGCGCATTCACTGGGGTCGCGAGCGGCTTGGTCGCAGTGCGCTTAGGTTTTTTTGCGGGTGAGGCTGAAGGTCTAGTTGTCCTGCTGTTTGCCCTGATAATGGAGGGCCCAGGCTTGGACAAGGTGATCCTTGTCGGTGCTGCTGCCACTGGTCACGCGGTATTCGGCCTGCAGCTTGCTTGCGCCCAAGACTCCCCTCGGGCAACCCAAGAGGAAAATGGTTTCTGGTAGTGGGAAACGGTTTCGAATAGTCGAAATGAAGGGAAGGTGAAATTGCGAAAAGGGGTCCGCACCGTTTGGGCGGACCGTTGCGTTCAATTGTATTTCAGCTTGCGCACATGGGTCGTGCGTTGCGGGCTCGAGAACAGGAAGCCCACATCGAGTCCCACGCCGCGATCGCCGGCGTCATTGGCCACCATATGGAAGGGGACGCGGATGCGCAGTTGCAATTCATCCATGACGCTGATGAGCATGCCGATATGGACCGTACCGGATGCGCCGATATCGTGCCCGAAATCCGATCCGCTTTTATCGAAATAGCGTATGCCGCCCCCGGCTCCGAGGAAGGGTTGGATGGCGCCGGTCGCGAGCAGATAGTCTAAGGTCATTTCCCCGCCCCAGTTCTGGCCCGGGACCAGCCAATCGAGATCGAGGCCCAAATTCCACCGGTCCATGAAGGTGATGGATTGGATGATGGACATCTTCATGAAGGCGGGGCTTTCCCGCTTGAGTTCGGGGTTGAGGGCGGAGATGACGCCGGCTCCCAGGCCAATGCTGTAGGGGGAAAGGGAGACCGTGGTGGTTTCCGGTTTCTCCGAGAGGTTCACGTCTTCGGCCCGAGCCGTCTGTCCCAATACGGCCAGGGCGGCCACGAGGTAAAGGATGTGCTTTTTCATCGATACTCCTTGGATTCGGCTATTAGCCCCAAAAATACAATCTTGACGTACCCCGGATCCGCTTTTTTGGATTCGGAGCGAAGGCCCTTTGCGGGGTCCGTTTGAATGGACGCATTATTAGCTAAATTGTGCTACGGGAACCCGCCAAATGGTACTGACTCTTTCCGGCCTACTTTTCCTCATCCTGTGCGCGCTCACGTTCTTTCCCGCATTGCGCCTGCTTTATGCCCGGAACCCGGCCTTTGTGGGCATGATCCTCACCCTTTCCTCCTGTTTCCTGGGCGTGTATCTGGCGATTGAGCTTTCCCGTTCCGAAGAGCGTGAGGATCGCATGGCCCGGGCGGCCACCTTGATGGAGATGGCCCGGGAGGGCCTGTCGGCGAGCCGGATGGAAGCCCGGATTCTGGACGAGCTCAAGCATGTCGGCGAGTTCAAGGCCACCGCTCCCAACCCGTTGGAAGCGCAATCCGGCAAGGACAATGAATCGGAATTCAAGCCTGCTTCCGCCCAGTCCAGGGAGTTGGCGGAACTGCTCAATAACGGGGCCGTCCTGGAGCAAATCAGTCCGCAAAGCCTCAAGGCCCTGCTCGCCTCCCAGGCCAGCATGGAGCGGGAATTGGGCTACCTGGCCAAGGCCACGGGCCGCGATCGGCGGCACCATCTCAACGGTTATCTGCGGGAGCTGGCTTTCGCCCAGGGGGTCCTGTCGGCGGAGGCGGAGTTCCAGCGGGGCAATATCGGGCGGCGCGACCTCTCCGAGATCCTCGAGGGCTGGACCGTCAAGAAATCCATTCCCCCCATCTGAGACGGCTCCCGCGGGCATGATCCCCGGGTCACCGGGAAGTTACCTCTAATTTACCTATGCAGAAACTGCGCATCCACGTCTTCCAACATGTCGCCTTCGAAGGCCTGGGCGCCATGGAGCCCTGGGCCCTTTCCCGTGGATATAACATCGGCCATACCCGGCTTTTCGCCGGCGAGCGGCCGCCCGCCCCGGAGGCCTATGATTGGCTGATCGTGATGGGGGGGCCGATGGGCGTCCATGACGAGGCGGCCTTTCCCTGGCTGAAGGCGGAGAAGCGGGTCCTGGAATCGGCGCTCAAGTCCGGGATCCCGATGTTGGGCGTCTGCCTGGGCGCGCAGCTCCTGGCCCAGGTCTCGGGCGGCGAGGTCTTCCGCAACCGGGAGAAGGAAATCGGCTGGCTTCCGATCCGATCGCGGGGCGACCGCGGCTGGCCGGGGCGGATTTTTCCGGATAGCCTGACCACCTTCCATTGGCATGGGGACACCTTCACGTTACCTCCGGGAGCGGTCCATCTCGCGTCCTCGGAAGGTTGCGACCATCAGGCTTTCGCCTTGGGGGAAAAGGTGGTGGGACTCCAGTTCCATCCCGAAGCCACGCCCGAAGGCATCGCGACCCTGGTCGCGCACTGCGCCGCCGATCTTACTCCGGGCCGGTACGTGCAGGCCGCCGAAAATCTGGCAGGCGATCCCGATCGCTTCGCCGCGAACCACCGGTTCCTATCGGACCTGATGGAAGGCCTCGAGTCGCGCGCCTTTTCATAGAATTTTGCTCCCGCTAGAATTTCACTTCCGCGATTCGCAGGCCTAGCCGCATGCCTCCGTTCCCGGGGCCCCAGCCCACCTGGGGCCGCATGGGAAAGCGCACGTGATAATCCGAGACGGAATAGGTAAGGATGGGAATGGCGAGCATGGTGGCCGAAGCCAATACGACCGTGGTAGTGCCGAGTACCTGATCGTCCTTGCCGTTGAAGGTTCCATCGAGCGCATTATACACGCCAGCGAAAAGCAGGAAGCTGGCCAAGTCACCGCCATAGGCCGCCACCAAGGTCAGGAGCCCGTTGCCGTGTTTGTTCGCTAGGGCGCCGGCCAGCATTACGCCCAGTCCTTGGCCCAAGGGCGCGGCTATCAGGGCGCCTTCCAGGGCGCCTCCCAATCCGGACCAGCCGCATTCATCGCTGAAATCCGGATCGATATGTTCCTTGCAATGTTTTTCCGCGAGGTTACCCCCTATCACTCCGGCCAGGAAGCCCGCGCCCAGGCCCGCCAGCCCTTCGGACAGCAGCATGCCGGCCATTTCCCCGGGGGTTTCCGCTTGCCAGAAGGTCGGCGCGTTCCGAATCGGAAGGGAATCGGATAAGGGTTGTTCGGCGTGGACGGAAT
>DAINDC010000095.1:8155-15358 GCA_036732085.1 Fibrobacterota bacterium
GAATGGAAGGCCAATGTGGCGAAGAGGAGGACGGGAAAAAAGCGGAAGCGTATCGGAGGCATGCCCGATTGGACGCATGCTCCGGATGGAATTGTTACGTGGGATCGATTCCCGGATTGGAATCAATACCCGAAATTCGTATCCGTCGAATCGATCTTGAGTTTCTTGATCCAGACATTGCGGAAGCGCACGTCGCCGGTCTCGTTCTGGAGCTTGAGGCCGTAGAGGGTGTCGTTCATCTCCTCGCCGCTGTGGTTCGCGAGGCCCGAGGCCGCGCCCGTGACCTGGCGGTTGAGATGGGTCTGCACGCCGTTCCACCAGACCGACATGTAGCCGTTCGAGGTCTTGGCGCTGCCGTTGTATCGGGCGGTCCGGAAGGTGACGTCATAGGACTGCCAAACGCCATTGCCCTTATGCTGGTTGGAGGTGGGAGTGAACTCATTCACGATGGAACCCAAGGAATGGCCCGTGCCCTTGGTCGCGATATCGACTCCCATGGGAAAGGCCTGGAGCTGGATCTCATACCGGCTCTGGATATAGACGCCGCTGTTGAAGTAGCATTTGCCGGTATTGCCTTCCGAGCAGGCCGGGTCCGCATCGGAATTCTCGCCCGCGATATTGCCGTTGTCGTACTTGCCCATGGAATTCCATTCCACGTGGATTTGCGCGTCCCCGTGCGCTTCCAAGGATTGGACGTCGTCATAACCCCAGCTCTGGGCCGTGGGGCAGCAGGTCTGCATGGTCGCATGGTTGGTGTCGTTGGGGAATTCCGGATCGGTGGCGATCTTGAACAGGATGGGTCCGGGAGTGAAGCGTTCCCAGTCCTTCCACTTGGCCCGCAGCTCCTGGTTGGCGGCGGCCTTCCCATGCGTCCCGTCGAACAGCATGATGGCGCCGTAGGGCGTGGGGGCGCCCACCCCGATCCTGGCGCGGGCGGGATATTCGAGCACGATGTCCCCGAGATCGGAGCTGTCGGCGGTATAGGCGACGGATTTCGCCATGAGCTTGTCCATGGTGATGTCGACCGTGCCTCCGGCCGAGGCCTTGGCGGTTCCCTTGAGTTCAAAGCGGCCGTCGGCGCCGGTCTGGATGGTGAGGCTCCCGCCCGTCAGCTTGACGGTGGCGCTGGCCACCGGTTGCATATTCGCTTTCTCCAGCACCCGGCCCTGGATATCCAGGGTCTGTGCGCAAGCGGCGCCGCAAAAGAGCAGCATGGACAAGGAATGTACGGATCGGATTTTTACAAATGGCATCATATCCCCGCGCTAGCAAGATAAAGAATAAGCCATATGCAGGGGAACACGCTCCGCTTTTTCCGGGAAGGGGATCTTGTCCGCGGAAGGCCGGACGGGTCGCGCCGCTGCGCGCCTGCCGGCCTCAGGAGCCTCTGGCCGGCAGACTAGCCGGCGCGTCGCTCCAAAAGTGAGGTCAGCTGATCCTGTTCCTGCAAGTTGCCGGGACCCGGCCGCGGGGCGCTCGGCTTGCCCTTGGGGACGGCGAATTGCGCTTCGGGCCGTTCTTCGGCTTCGGGTTGCGCTTCGATATGCGGCACGGATTCAGAAAGCCCGGGTGCGAAGAGGGTGGAGGCCGCGGACGGGGCGCTTGCGTACAAGCTGGAAACTTGCACGGGATTGCGGCGCATCAGGCTCTGCAGACGCGGCATCTGCAGGGTCTTGTTGATCGAGGAGAAGTCGAATCGTTGCATCAGCCGGTTCAGCTTCCACTCGGTGCTGTCGAGGTTCACGTAATGCTGGAAGGTCTTGAGCGGCCCCAGGAAATGGCGTTCCTGCTTCTGGTCCAATTCCCAGGGATGCAGGTAGACCATGACGGGAAGCCCGCGCAGGTTGGCTTTCTCGATGAAGCGTTCGGTCACCTGATGGGGGTATAAGCGGAGATACCCTCCGCCGGCCACGGGCATCACCCTGCCGCCCATGCGCATGGTGGACATGGGCAGCTCCTTGATCGAGAGCCCCTCCGACAGATGCAGCATGTGCGGATTGCGGTTGGGGTAGTCCGCCATCCCGTACCGCTTGCGCGCGAACGGGAAGATGCTGGAATCGTATTCGATGCCGTTCCGGGCGAGTATCTCCAGGGCCCATAAGGTGGAATGCACGACGCTGAAATTGGAGGCGCGATGCCCGCGGATGCGCTGCGAGGTATTGCGCCCGATGGCTTCCAGGGACTTGCGGAGATCGGCCTCGAACACCGAGGGCGTCATCTCCGTGATCATGTCATGGTAGTAGCCATGGGTGCCGATCTCGTGGCCTTCGCGATCGATCATGCGCACCACTTCCGGGAATTTGTCGGCCACCCAACCCAGGACGAAGAAGGTGGCCTTGGTATCGTGCATGCGCATCAGCTCAAGCAGGCGTTCCATGTTCTGGACGATGCGGGCGGGATGGCCGTCCCAGGTATGCTTGGGGGCGATGGAGCGCATATTGTAGGCATGGAACCAGCATTCCACGTCCACGGTCAGGAAATTGCGGACCGATGCGGAGTCATGCTGGATCTCCACGACGGAGTCCAGGTGCATCTCCCGGATCATCTTCCGCACGTTCACGGAGGCGCTGCGGATGCAGATGCGGCCGTTATGCCGCTTCACCTTATGGGCGAGGCGGACCAGGAAGCCCATGTCCTCCAGATCGAAATCCTGTTTGGGCCGGATGAAGACCTCGGGGCTGGGCTTGCCGTGGAAGTCGAGGCTCTCGAGGCTCGCTGCGAGTCCGGCGGGATCGGCGCTGGCCAGGATCACGGGGCGGGCCTCATGACCGAAGCTGATGGCGACCACGGTGGCGCGCGGGTTTTCGTCGCCATCGGAACCGGCGGAACGGACCTGGAAGGGAAGCAGCTTGGCGCGCTTGAGGGTGATGAGATCGCGGGTCTCGCCTTCGAACTGCGGCTTCTTCGCCATATACAGGAAGGTGTTCCAGATGATCCACCATTCCATCTTGATCCACGATGAGAAGCTGCAGTACGAGGCCCGGTAGGAAAGATCGTAATGGGACTTGCGCACCACGCTCTCCTGGGAATCGTCATAGCCGAGCAGGATTTGCGCGAGTCCGGTGATGCCGGGCCGGATCAGATGGGTGCGATCGGAATAATGCGGCAAGGTTTGGCCGTACTTCTCGGTGAAGTGAGGCCGCTCCGGGCGGGGCCCGACGAAGCTCATGTCCCCCTTGACTACGTTCACGAATTGCGGGATCTCGTCGATATGGAGCGCGCGCAGCCATTTGCCAAGCCGGGTCACGCGGGGATCCAGGCCTTTCTGGCAGAGCTGGGGGCCGTTGGCCTCCGCGTCGAGACGCATGGTGCGGTATTTCACGATGGGGAAGATCCGGCCGCCGAGATCGGTCCGGCGGCGCTCGGGTCCGGCATAGGCCGCTCCTTTCGCCCGCGGGCGGGAGCGGCGGTTCATGCCGACGCGCATTTGCCGATAAAGCGCGGGGCCGGGCGATTCGAGGCGGATCAGGAGCGCGATGAGCGGATAGGTCAGGGCGAAGACCAGGAACCCGGCCCAACCTCCGGCGGAATCCAAGGCCCTTTTGCATAAGGCCACCAGCAGGGTAGGTTTCATTGCGACGTTCTCCCAAATCTCCCGCTCCCCGGACTTGTCTTTCCGGAATGCTGCGGTCCGCCCCGGAGCGAGGTCCCCATGGGGAATTGGCTCCGATGGGTCACTAGCTGCGGGGATAATCGTTAATAAACCTTCTGGCTCCGCCACCTGAAAGTGAAATCTCGGGAGCGCGAAATGCGCTGAAAGCGCGCGCACGACGCGAAGCGCGAGAACGCCGTGGCCATTTGCATCCGCGCGGAATTTATCTTATCGAAAGGCGCGCCTTCCGCAAGTCGGGCCCGGCCTGGGCCAACCGGTTTGCGAGCCCCTCAGCCCAGGCTTTTCCCCGTTGGGTAACATGGAGGGTACTAGAATGGGTTGGGTAACATGGAGGGTACTATCATGGAAAAGCTGATCATTGTCGAGGACGATGCGGGGCTGCGGGAGCAGATGAGATGGGCGTTGGGCGAGGCCTTCGAGATACTGGAAGCGGAAACCCTGGAAGGCACGCTTGAGATCGTCCAAGCCCAGAGCCCGCCCCTCATCTGCCTCGACCTGGGCCTGGAAGGCCGTCCGGACCGCGGGTTCGACGTGATCGACGCCGTCCTCTCCGCCGACCGGTCCTGCAAGATCATCGCGATCACGGGAAGCGCCGACGGATCCTTCGGGAAGGAGGCCATCCGCAGGGGCGCTTTCGATTTCCTGGCCAAGCCCGTGGACAGCGACGGCCTCAAGGGGATATTGGCGCGGGCGCTCCGCATCCACGCGCTGGAGGAGGAGCCGGAGGCTGCCGATTCCTGGTCCCCGGCGGGTGAAATCCGGGAGCCCGGCCGCGCCGTCCCGGTCGCCGACCAGGTTTCCTGGTCTCCGGAATCGCCCACGGAAACGGATCTGCCCATGCTCGGCGAGAGCCCCCCCATGCGGGCCCTCTTCTCCGTATTGCGCCGCCTGGCCGGCACCGACGTGAGCGTGCTGATCACCGGCGAGAGCGGCACGGGCAAGGAGCTCGCCGCCCGCGCCATCCACGGCGGGAGCCATCGCCGCTTCCATCCCTTCGTCCCCATCAACTGCGGAGCCATCCCCGAGAACCTCCTCGAATCGGAGTTGTTCGGATACGTGCGCGGGGCCTTCTCCGGCGCCGATTCCGACAAGGCCGGCCTCATCGAGTCCGCGCATAAGGGCACCCTTTTCCTGGATGAGATCGGCGACATGCCGCAGACCTTGCAGGTGAAGCTCCTCCGGTTCCTCCAGGACCAGCGCGTGCAAAGGCTGGGCGAGACCCGGGGCCGCACTCTGGAGGTGCGCATCATCGCCGCTACCAACAAGGCCAACCTTGCCGGCGACGAGGACTCGGCCCTGCGATCCGATCTGTATTACCGGCTGAGCGAGTTCGAGGTCAAGATGCCGCCCCTGCGCGATCGCGGACGCGACGCCGTGCTCCTTTCGGCCGCCATCCTGGAACGGAACCGGATCCGCTTCGGGCAGCCGCGCCTGCGCCTCAGTTCCCGCGCCGAGAAGGCCATCCTCTCCTACGGCTGGCCCGGGAACGTGCGCGAATTGGAGAACCGCCTCAACCGGGCCTCCATCACGTGCCGAGGGCAGATCATCGAGGAGGAGGACCTGCAGCTCCATGAGGGCGTGGACGGGAACCTGAGCTATCGCGAGGCGCGCAAGATGTTCGAGAAGAACCTCCTGCAGAACGCCCTGCGCCGATCGGGGGGGAACGTCTCCCTCGCGGCCCGTACCGTGGGTGTTACCCGTCCGACCTTCTACGACATGATGAAGAAGACCGGGATCTTCATCCGCCAGGAGGCCAAGGTCTGAGCGCGGGCTCCCGGTCCGCCGGGCGCCTGGAGCCTGTCGCTTTCAAAGAGGCCGATTCCGGAGGGACGGCTCCTGTCGCTCAATTCCAGAGGAAGCGCATGTCCGGCGCCCACAGCACCAGGAGCGCGATGGACAGGTTCGCGATGGCGTGGATGATCATGCAGACGCCGAAGGAGCGGGTCCGCGCGTAGATCCAGGTGGTGAAGAGGAAATACAGGCTGGCCGCCACCCAGGAAGAAAGGTCGTGGCCCAAGGTGAATACGGCCGTGCAACCGAAGATGCTGAGGGCGGAAAGCGGCGGGCTCGGGATGGGCTCCGGATAATGGTCCCAGCGCTGGGCCAGCCGGGAAGTGAAGCTGCCGGCCCCTTCCGGCACCTGGTGGAAATATTCCCCGAGGTAGGCCCGGCAGAAGAGCTCTTCGAACAGGGGCACCAAAAGGACCGAACCCGCGGCACGCAAGGACCAAGGGAATCGGGTGGAACCGGAGGCAGGCGCCTCGTCCAGATGATCGCGCCAGAACGGCAGGGCCAAGGAAAAGCGCAGGGCCAGGATCCAGATGGCGGTGGCGGCCAGGCCTGCGCCCACGGCGATGAAGAGGAGGCGCGGGGTCAGGGGCGGACCCAATCGGTATTGGCGGCGGAAAATCCACAGGAGCGCGGCCACTAGGACGAGGCGAAGGCTGCCGGCGACCTCGGCGGGAATGAACCGCGGAGGCAGAGCCCCCAATGCGACATAGGTGAAATAGGGCAGGGCGAAGGGAACCAGGAGCTGCCCGAAGGTCTTGTCCATGGGCAGGAGCCGGTAGTCCACCGCGGCCAGTGGTTCCTTCTCGCGAATGCCGCCCTTCCCCTTCCCGGACATACCTGATGGCGCCTGGTGCGAGCGGGCCTACGCGGCCGGCTCCTGCATGCTGCTGCAATGGATGGCGCCCTGGCCGAAGACCAGGCTGCGGCAATCCACGGGCACGATGGCGCGATCGGGGAAATGTTTCTCGAAGAGTTGCAGGGCCTTATCGTCGCGCTTATCCTGGAAGACGGGCACCAGCACGGCCCCGTTGAGGATGAGAAAATTCAGGTAGGTGGCCGGCGTCCTGAGGCCCGCCCTGACCTGCCGATCCGGCATCGGCACTTCCACCACTTCGAGATCGGCGGTGCGGCTGTAGCGGTTCAGCGCGTCCATATTGGATTTCAAGGGGCCGTAGTTCTCGTCGCGCGCGTCGGTTTCGATGGCGCAGAGCACGGTGCGCTCGTCGGCGAAGCGGGCCAGATCGTCCACATGCCCGTCGGTATCGTCCCCGTTGATACCGGATTCCAGCCACAGAGTTTCCGTAACGCCCAGGTAACGGTGGAGGATGGCCTCGATCCGATCGCGGGAGAGATCCGGATTGCGGTTGGGATTGAGCAGGCATTGGGTGGTGGTCAGGAGCTTGCCCTTGCCGTTGGCGTCGATGGATCCGCCCTCCAGCACGAAGTCCACGCGGCAGAGCTCGCGTTCCCGGCGCTGCGCCATGAAGACGGGCGCGGCGTCGTCCTTGTCCCAGGGGGGGTATTTCCCGCCCCAGGAATTGAAAGTGAAGTCGAGGGTAACGAGCTTGTTGCTTTCCGCGCCCGTGCCGTCCGAGGCCCGCACCGTGATGGCCCCGTAGTCGCGGATCCAGCTGTCATTGGTGGGGCAGACGAGGATGTCCAGGCGGAAGGCCGAGGCCTGCAGGGCCGGCGAACCGTAGCTGACGGAGCGGAGTTCCTTCTCCAGGCGATCGCGCAGGGCCGGATCGTTGACGAGCAGCACCACGTCCTGGAAGCGCAGGGCGGCGCGGATGATTTCC
>DAINDC010000096.1:0-9137 GCA_036732085.1 Fibrobacterota bacterium
AGCGGGGCGCTTTCGAATCTAGGATCAGGAAATCATGAGTTTCCGAAAGGCATTGCGCTTAAGCCTCATCCTTGCCCTCGCCATATTTCCGCGTCACCGGGAAAAGTTGGAAGTTGACCTGGACCACCCGCTTGGGCTCGGTGCAATTGCGCGCCAGTTCCAGGAGCTCGCGCCGGAACGCCTTGACCTTGGCCTCCAGCAACTCGTAGCCGTCTTCCGGCAGGCTCAGGGTCAGGGCCGAGAGGCTGCGCTCCTCGCGCGGCAGCTTGTCCAGCGCGGTCTTGGCCAGGTCCAAAGTCTCAATGATGAACTGGTTCACGGCCAGGGAGCGCGTATCGTAACCGGAAGTGATGACGGCATCGGATTTCTCGTACCAGCCCTCGGCGTTCTTGCGGATGAGCTTCAGCTCTTCCAGCAGCCGGATGGCCTTCTGCGCCTCGGACGTGGCGATCGGTGGCTCCAGCAGGCGCGCCAGTTCGCGGTAATCGTCCTTGAAAGGATGGAAGGCTAGGACCTCGTGGATCACGCTGTAATACCATTTCTCGAAGAAGGCGTACTGGGTCGCGTCCACCTGCTTGAGGTTCGATTTCGGGAAGGCGAGGATCTTTTCGAAATGGCGTTTCTTTTCCGTATGGCTCTTGCTCTGGTTGAAAAGCACCATCAATTGGAAGTAGTCGGCCTCGCCTTTTTTAAGGGCCAGGAACTCTACGAAGTGCGTGAGAGTCTGCGGGGAGATATTGGTTTTGCCCTGTAATATCTGCGCGAAGGTTCCGGTGGACTTGAAGCCCATGGCCTGGGAAATATGCCGATGCGTGAAATCTTTTTGCGAAGCCCGTTTTGCTTCGTAATAATCCCTGAGATACTTACGGTAATCCGTATATTTGTAAATGTCGATCATGGGTTTTCCTGTAAAAATAAGGACTTTTCGGATTGGCGCAGGATAAATTCCGCTTCTTTGCTTAGTGGATTTGGACCGGAAGGCACCTTTTCGCCGATTCGAATATCAAATACACATGAAGCTTCCCAACCTCCCCAACTTTTTCGCCCGGACGGGCATAGCCACAGGAACAAAAGGTGTCATCGGCCCTCAAATTCCTTTTGGGCTTCCTTTCCAAATGGATTTATGTTTAGTCGGACTCTTTGGCCCTAATTTCTTTCCCCCCAGACGGTTTCGGAATCGCTAGCATGACCCCTTCTGTTCAAACCGCCGCGGATGCAGTCGCAGAGACCCCGGCCCCCATCAAGACCACCTTGCTGGCTTACCGCAGGGAGTCGCTCCAACAATTCGCGCAGTTGCTCAAGGCCGCGGATGTGGGTCCCTTCCTGTCGCTCTTCGCGGGGAATTTCGGGCATGCCGACAAGCTCCAATGCGATCTCGCGCTGGCCATCTTCAGCCCCGGCGATTCGCTGGAAGCCTTTGTGCATGATGTCGCCACCCTGAAGCTGATCGCCAAGATTCCTTGCGTGCTGGCCGTGGTCAATGAAGGCAGCATGGCCCAGATCCTCGAGGCCAAAGCCGAACTCGCCGCCGACGACATCCTCTACCTGCCGCTGCCCGCGCCGGAGATGGGCAAGATCCTCAAGACCTACGTGGCCTCGCTGCGCATCGAGCATAAGAAGCGATCGCAACGATCCGACTTCTCGCGCAAGGCCCAGGCCCTGGGCGCCATCCTGGTCGAGAACAGCATCATCACGTCCCTGCAGCTCAAGAAGGCGTTGGACTTCCAGAAGGAGACGACGAACCTGCGGCTCGGCGACGCGCTGGTCTCGCTCGGCTTCATCGACGATTTCCAGAAGACGCACTTCCTGGCCAGCCAACTGGGCGTGCCCGTGGCGACGCCCAAGCAGTTCGCCTCCGCGGACCTCAACGTGGTGGCCCTGATCCCGGAACGCGTGGCCCGCGAGTACCGCTGCATCGCGCTCGAGAAGCAGGACGACGCGCTCACCGTGGCCATGCTGGATACGTCCAACCTGCGCCTGCTCGACAATCTCCGCGATCAGACCGAGCTGCGCATCAATCCCATCCTGGGGACTTTGGAAGACATCACCGTCTCCATCGATCGCTTCTACCGCGACATCGCCTCGCACCGCAGCGCTTCCGATCTCATGGCCGATCTCGCCACCGAGGTCCAGTACATCAAGAAGGTCGAAGAGGAGATGGGCGTCGAGGAGGCCGCCAGCGCCGGCGCCGAACTCGGCATCATCAAATTGGTGAACATGCTCATCTCCAATGCCGTCCGCGACCGCGCGAGCGACATCCATATCGAGCCGATGGAGAAGGAACTGACGGTACGCTACCGCGTGGACGGCGAGCTCCGCCGGGTCATGTCCCCGCCGCGCCATTCGCATCAGGCCATCATCACCCGCATCAAGATCCTGTCCGATCTCAATATCGCCGAACGCCGGCTGCCGCAGGACGGGCGCATGGTGGTCAAGATCGGCCTCAAGGAAGTGGACGTGCGCGTCTCCATCCTGCCCACGATCTTCGGCGAGAAGTGCGTGCTCCGTATCCTGGATAAGGAAGCCTACGAGAAGAGCATGTTCAATCTGGGCTTCACGGAGCATGAGCTCAAAATCTTCCGCGAGCAGATCGCGCGGCCCCATGGCATGGTGGTGGTCACGGGCCCCACCGGCTCCGGCAAATCCACGACCCTGTATTCGGCCTTGCAGCAGATCAAGGACGTCACCTCCAATATCATCACGGTCGAGGATCCGGTCGAATACCATATGGAAGGCGTGACCCAGGTGCCGGTCAACGCCGCCATCGGCATGTCCTTCGCCAACGCCCTGCGCTCCATCCTGCGCCAGGATCCGGATACCATCCTCATCGGGGAAATCCGCGATAACGAGACGGCCGATATCGCCGTCAAGATGGCCCTGACCGGCCACATGGTCTATTCTTCCCTGCATACCAACGACGCTTCGAGCGCCATCGCCCGCTTCGTCGACATCGGCATCCCGCCCCTTTTGCTGGCCTCGTCCCTGAACCTGGTGGTGGCCCAGCGCCTCATCCGCAAGATCTGCTCGCGCTGCAAGGTGGCGTATACGCCCGCGGACGAGATGCTGAAAAAGCCGTGAAGTTCTACCATGGCGAAGGCTGCGTGACCTGCAACGGCGTCGGCTATTCGGGACGCATCGGCGTGTTCGAACTGATGGTCGTTTCCAAGGAGATCCGCAAGCTGATCCTCAAGGGATCGCCCACCTCCGACATCCAGGAGACCGCCGAACGCGAGGGGATGAAGACCCTGCGCCAGGCCGGCATCGAGCTGGTGCTCAAGGGCGAAACCACCATCGAGCAGGTCCTGGCCGCGACCACGGATCTCTGAGCAGTAACATGGCCGATACGTCACATAGAGATTACCTGGACTGGGAGAACCTGGCGGGCCCGGTTCCCATGAACCTGATCGATTCCGATTTCCCCGAGGCGGCCGAGGAATCCCCGGCGTTACCTGGCTCGCGGTCCGAGATCCTTCCCCGGGAAACCGCCGAGTCCCTGATGGCCCCGCCCGAACCCGTGGTTGCCGCGCCCGAGGACACCGCGCCCGTGATTTCCGAACCCGCAGCTTCCGAGCCCGCAGAAACTGCGGCCGTGTCCAGCGACAATGATACCGACGTGTTCTCCGGCATGCGCGCCCAGGTGGAAGCCCAGGCCGCCGCCGAAGACGAGGCCAAGCTGAAGGCCGAACAGGAAGAGTCCGACCAGCGGCAGCGACTGGAACAGTGGATGGCCAATGCCCGCGCGCGCCTCCAGGCGGCCGACCAGGAGCCGCAGGTTCCCGGAGTTCTCCCCCGCGTCCGCCGCGAACCCTCGCCCTCTTTGATCCGTCTGGCCGAGATGCAGAAGACCATGCTCCAGCCCGGAGACGCCGAGGCTCCGCCCGATCCCGAGAATGGGAGCGGTTACAAGACCGGGAAAATTTCCCTGGATGGATCCGATCCCATGGCGACCATCATCGTCCCCAAGGACACCTTCGTGGAGGCGCCGGATACGCGCACGGGGAAGCTCAGGTCCCTGGAACGCAAGGTGGCGCAGATCAAGCAGATGGAGGCCGGGGCGGAAACCATGATCATGGCGGCCCCGGTGGCCGAACCGGAAAAAGCCAATGTGCGCGTGGCGATTTGGGTGCTCGGCGGGCTCATCCCCGTCGTCCTGGGCCTGGGGCTCTTCGCCCTCTTAAAGACCGGATACCTGGAAGGCATCGGGGATTTGTTCCCGACCTTGGCTGGACGTCCATCCCATGTCTCGCCCAAGCCCGTGCGGCCGGAACCCAGGGCTGTCGAACCTGCGGCTGAGACAGCCGGGGCGGCTGAAGCAGCCAGAGCGACTGAGACAGCCGGGGCGGAAGCCGCCGATGCGGAAACCCCTGCACGTGCCCAAACGGCAACCCCGGTTCCGACGGCTCTCCCCACACCCGTAGCGCCTCCGACTCCGGTGCGGGAGCCCATTGCCGTCGCTCCCAAAGCCGTCGCGCCCAAATCCGCGCCGCCGGCTCTCCCGCACGCATTGGCGGCCACCCCCCGGGAGCCGCGAAGCCTGGCTGCCGCTCCGGTCCGCAATCCCGCGATTCCCGTTGCCAAGGTCGCGGCCAAATCCAATCCGGTATTGACCGCGGCGCCCCCCAAGCCACCCGCTCCCCCCGCTGCCAAGGCCCCGCCACGCCCAGCGCCCTGGATGCCGCCATCAACGCCTTGGCCAATGCCCGCCGCAATGCCGAAGCCTCCATGGCCGGGGTCCAGGTGGCGCAATCCTTCCCCCGTAACGAATCCGCTACCTCTTCCCGCGGGGAGGACGCGCTCAAAGCCTCGGTGCAGGGCGCCCTACACAAGGACGCCGAGGAGATCCAGAGCATCTACGAACGCTTCGCCATGGGGACTCCGGGTCTTAACGGCGATGTCGTCATCGGAATCACGGTGGAACCTAAGGGGCATATCCTGGAAGGCTCGGTCGCGTCCACCACCACGGGCGCCGCCGCTTTCGATCAGGAGCTGCTCCGCAAGGTGCTCGCTTGGAAGTTGGATCCCTTTCCGGACAACCGGCCCAGATACGTGGCCGTGCCCTTCCATTTCGAGCCTAAAGACGAGCCTAAAGACGAGCCTAAAGACGAGCCCAAAGACGAGCCCGAAGCCGCTCCCAAAGATCCCTGACCCGGGACCGTTTGCTATATTCGAACCGATGATCCCCTGCCGGAGTCCGCTTGCTTCCTCACTGATCGCGGCTGTCACGGCCGCCTTCGCGGCGATCGGCCTGTCCGCATGCGCCGGTGCGATGCAGATGCACAAGCCCGAGCAAGGCTTGCAGGGCGCCTTCTCCACCTACGGTCCGCCCGCCACCATCCGCGACTGTAACCCGCTGGTTACCCAGCTCGAGAAGGATTCCTGCAGGCACGATAACGAACGCGTGATCGAGGAGCCCTACCAGGGCGCCTTCAAGATCCGCAACCTGACCACGGGGGAAACCGTGGCCGTCACCTTGGATGCACAGGGCAAATACAAGGTGCAGGTGGTCCCGGGAGAATACGAGGTCTGCGTCGCGGGGGAATGCAGCGATCCCATCAGCATCCGCATGGGGGAATATTCAGTCTATGGGCAAAGGTTGCCGCGCGCAGTACCGCCGCCGCAGGAAGTGCCGCTGCCGCGGCAAGTACCGGAAAAGGAGGTAGCCGCGAAGCCGGTCAAACCCGGGAAGTCCACCGGGAAAAAGTAGGGCTCGAACAGTCGAACAGTAGGGCTTGAAAACGGCTCAGAAAAAACCGCGCAGCAACCATAGCGCGAAGATCGCGACCAGTGCCAGCGACACGGCCCCCAGCGCCAACCGCCCCCCGCTCACAGGGGCCTTGCGGAAACCCTCCTCCTCCAAACCGTCCGCATAGTCGTCTTCCCCGGGAAGATCGATGCCGTCCATATAGGTGGCCTCCGACCAGCCCGTGCTTTCGTCGGATCCGCAGTGGCGGCAGGCCTTGGCGTCGCGTTTGATCTCCTCGCCGCAATGCGGGCAGGCGACCCAGTCCGGATTCTTCATGGTCCTGAAAAATACCAAGATTGGAACGGAATCGGGCGGCAATGCATTTTTGCACAGGAGCTAGGCCCGGCTAGGCCTTCTCCCCGAGGATGACGGCGGACATCTCCCGATAGGCGGCGTCTCCGTCCGGCAAGGCGACCAACGGTTCGCGGCACCAGCGCATGGCCACGGCGGCGGCGCGGGAATGGGCGGGGTCGGCGGCGACGGATTTCGGCAGCCGGTTCACGCCATCATGGGCCAGCCAGGAGGCATACTCGAGCAGCAGGGCGCCGATATAGGTGCGGGCCAAGCCGAAGGCGAAAGCCCTGGCCACGGCCTCGGAGTAGGCCGGTTCCGCGCCATCCATTTTCCGGCGCGCCTCCTGGAGGGTTTCCAGGGCCTTGCGCACGCGCCTGACGCCCTCGGCCAAGGGTTCGTCCCGGACCTTGCGCAGACGCGCATGCACGTCCTCGACGAAGGGTTCGAAGGCTCCGTCCCTTTCCATGGCCCGCAGCGCGTCCAGGGCCAGGACATCGGTGGCGCCCTCGACCAGGGGGAGCCCCATGGCGTCCCGCAGGAGGACGGGGATACCCGTATCTTCCAGGTAACCTGCGGCCCCGAAGGCCTCCGCCGCTTCGGCCGCAAAGGAGACCGCGCCCTTGGCGATGAAGAGCTTGGCCACGGGCGCGAGCAGGCGCAGCAGAGCCTCCCCGCCTTCCGCAGCCCCGGTTTCCCGGCGTCCGAGCAGCACGGTCAGATGGAAGGCGAGGTGGAAGCAGCCTTCCCATTCCACTTGCAGGGCCGATAGCGTCCGCACCTGGGAGGGCCGGATGGGCAAGGGTCGGCCGGAGGCCTGGAGACGGTCGGCATAGTCCTTGGCGAGGGACAGGACGCGGCGCATGCTGGAGACGGCGCAGACCGACTGGTGGACCTGGGTGATGTCCTGGAGGGCTTCCAGGCCGCGGAGTCCCTGGGTCCGGGCTCCCACCAGATAGGCGAGGGCGCCGTCGAGCTCGAGATCGGCCGTGGGCATGGCCCGGCCTCCCAGCCTGTCGCGCAGCCTGTTGACACGGATGTTACGTAACGTTCCGGTTTCGTCATAGGGTTCGACCAGGAACAGGCCGGGCCCGGCGCCGCCCGCGGGCGGTCCCTCGATGCGGGCCAAGGTCAGGGCCAACGGGGATCCGATCCCGGAGGCGGACGACTTGGCGCCCCGCAGCCGGTATGGGTGACCGCCGCCACGCCCTCCCGCGTCCCCTCCCGCCTCCCGAATGGCCACGGTGGCCGTGGCCGCGGGATCGGGATCGCCGGAGCCTTCGTCCAGCCAGCCGCCCGCGCTCCAGAACTCGGCCGGATCGCGGGAGAGGAGATGCGGCAGGAACCGCTCGCGCAGGAAATCGTCGCCATGCAGCTCCAGGAGATGGGCCGCACCATCGGTCATGGACAGGAGGGAGGTGGACCCGGCCGAATCCGGATGGAAGAGGTACAGACGCGAGAACTGGTGGAGCCGGGAGAATTCCCCTTCCGAGCCTGCATGGCCGATGGAGACCAGGCCTTCCCGGGCCGCGATGTCCTGGAGGCGTTTCCAGGCCCCGCTCACCTCGATCTGGTCGATGCGGGCGCCCCAGGGATCGTAGGCGATATGCCGCGGCGGATGGGCTTCGGCCTGAGGGCCCAGCTCATGCACCTCGTCCAGGACGCGCTGGCCGAAAGCCAAGAGGCCCGGGGCCAGGGTCTCTTGCAAATCTGCGGGCAGACGCCAACGGAGGAAGCCTTGCAGGAGGGGATCCGATGCGAAAGGATTTCCCAATACCGGCCCTTGCCGGAAATAATAGGGGGAATAATCCGGGGAATAATCGGCCATACCCTTAAACTACCTTTTCACGCCTCCGGAGGATTTTAGATTTCCCCCACGCCCCTCCAACCTCCGGGAAGCCGATGTCGGATCCGCTCGCATTTTTCCATCCCTTGGTGGGAACCTGGTTCCGCGAGAACCTGGGGGCGCCCACCGACATCCAGCTCCAGGCCTGGCCGCCGATTGCCGCGGGCAAGCACGTGCTCCTGACCGCACCCACGGGCAGCGGCAAGACCCTGACCGCCTTCCTTTCCGCCCTGGACCGGCTCGTTTCCGGCGCCTGGCCCCTGGGGGCCACCCGTATCCTCTACGTTTCCCCGTTGAAGGCCCTCAACAACGATGTGCAGAGGAACCTGCTCGCGCCGCTCGCGGCCATCGGCGGGTACTTCCGACAGGCCGGCGAACCGTTCCCGGAGATCCGCGTCCAGGTCCGCAGCGGCGATACGCCGGCCACCGAACGCCGGCGCATGCTCAAGCATCCCCCCGAGATCCTGATCACCACGCCGGAGAGCCTGAACCTCATGCTCCTGTCGGAAGCGGGGCGTAGCGCCCTCCGGGACATCGCCGTGGTCATCCTGGACGAGATCCATGCGGTGGCCGGAACCAAGCGCGGAGTCCATCTCATCACGGCCGTGGATCGGCTGGTCCCGCTGGCGGGCGAGTTCCAGCGCATCGCCCTGTCCGCTACGGTGCGGCCGCTGGAGGCGGTGGCTTCCCTGGTGGGCGGCTACGTCCTGGGTCAGACGGGCTACGTGCCGCGGCCGGTCACGACCGTGGTATCCAGGTCACTCAAACGCTACGAGTTACAGGTAAGTTACCCCATCGAATCCAAGGTCGGGATGCCCGGCTCCCTCCTGCCCGGCGACGAACGCGACATCTGGGCCGCCATCGCGAAGGAGATCAAGCGCCTCATCGCCGGCGCGCGCTCCACCCTCATCTTCACCAACAATCGCCGCCTGGCCGAGCGCCTGGCCCGCCTGCTCAACGATGGCGAAGCGGCGCCCATCGCCTATGCCCACCACGGCTCCCTCTCCCGGGAAATCCGCGCGGTGGTGGAGGGCCGCATGAAGGAGGGACGGCTTCCCGCCATCGTAGCCACCAATTCCCTGGAGCTGGGGATCGACATCGGCGCCCTCGATCAGGTGATCCTGGTGCAGACGCCCTTCTCGGTCGCATCGGCCCTGCAGAAGATCGGGCGGGCGGGCCATGGCGTGGGGCAGGTGAGCCGCGGCCTGCTGTTCGCCTCGCGTGGACGCGACGCCCTGGACGCGGCGGTGGCGGTCA
>DAINDC010000096.1:9147-15300 GCA_036732085.1 Fibrobacterota bacterium
ATCCTGGCCGGGGACATCGAGGAGGTGCGCCTGGTGGAAGGGCCGCTGGATCTCCTCGCGCAGATCCTGGTCTCCCTGGCGGCTGCCGGGGAATGGACCCTGGACCGCCTCTATGCCTTCATCCGCACCAGCCATCCCTATCGCAACCTGCCCCGCAGCCATTTCGACCTGGTGGCGGAGATGCTGGCGGGACGCTTTGAGGAGACGCGCATACGCGAGCTCCGGCCCCGGCTTTCCATCGACGCCGTGGACGGGCGCGTGCGGGCCGCAAAGGGAGCGGCCCTGGCGCTGGCCCTGGGCGGCGGCACCATACCGGACCGGGGCTATTACGCCCTGCGCCATGCGGATTCGCGCGCTAAGATCGGCGAGCTGGACGAGGAGTTCGTCTGGGAACGCCGCGCGGGGGAAATCTTCGCCTTGGGCAGCCAGAGCTGGAAGATCGTCCGCATCACGGCCAACGACGTGGAGGTCACGCCGGCCGGACGCGACGCGCAGATGGCGCCCTTCTGGCGCGCGGAGGAACGCGACCGGGGCTTCCACCTCTCGAACCGGCTGGGCGAATTCCTGGAGTCCGCGGAGGATCGCCTGGAGGATCCGGATTTCGGCCGCGAACTGCGGGAGGCCTGCCGCTTGGATGAGGCCACGGCCGAAGCCGTCTCCGCCTTCCTGCGCCGCCAGAAGGCGGCCACCAAGTCTTCCCTGCCCCATCGCCGCCATCTGCTCGTCGAGGACGCGGGCGAGGCCCCGGGAAGCGGGGTTTTCCCGCCCGCCACCTCCGGCGAGGGTAACCGGCAGGTTATCCTGCATGCGATCTGGGGAGGTCGCCTCAATCGGCCCTGGGCCTATGCCATGGCCGCGGCCTATGAGCGGAGCCACGGTCGGCCGCTGGAAATCATCCCTGGCGACGACTGCCTCCTGGTGCAACTCCCCGCCGGCGAGGATCCGGCGGGCCTCCTGGAATGGGTGCATGCCGACAACCTGGAAGCCCTGCTGCGCCTGCGCCTGGAGAAGACCGGATACTTCGCGGGCCATTTCCGCGAGAACGCCGCCCGGGCCCTCCTGCTCCCGCGTTCGACCTTGCGCGCGCGCGTGCCGCTCTGGCTCAGCCGCATCCGCTCGCAGAATCTCCTGGAGGCCGTTTCCGGTTTCGCGGACTTCCCCATCGTGCTCGAGACCTGGCGGGAATGCCTGCGTGACGAATTCGATCTGCCCGCGCTCAAGTCCATGCTGGACGAGCTCCATGGAGGCGCCATCCGCGTGAGCGAGACCCGGACTTTGGAACCTTCGCCGTTCGCGGAGGGGCTGATCTGGAAGCAGACCAACCAGCTCCTCTACCAGGGCAGCCATCCGTCCGGATCCCCCGCCGGCCCGCGCGAGGATCTCCTCCGGGAAATCGCCTTCTCCTCTCCGCTGCGGCCAAAAATTCCCCGCGCCGTGATCCGCGACTTCGAGGCCAAGGCCCAGCGGACCGCGCCGGGCTATGCCCCGCAGGGCTCCCTGGAACTGGTGGATTGGGTCAAGGAACGCGCGCTCATCCCCTGGCCCGAATGGATCCGGCTCTTGTCTTTGGAGAAGTCCCTGGAGGCGCCGGAGGAACATGCAGGTTACCTGGCCTCCAGGCTGGTGGCGGTCCGATTGCCCGGAGCGGATCCGGTCTCCGGCCTCGCGGTGGCCGCGGTGGAATCCCTGCCGCGGATGCTGGAATCCCTGGGCGTCGCGCCGTCGGACGTTATCTTTACCCATCCGCGGCCTGCCCTTGGAGGCTCCGGCGTCGGCGGCCCCCAGACCATGCCGGCCGCGACCGAAGCCCTGCAAGCCCTCGATCGCCTGACGAGCGCCCGCGCGCCGCAACCGGAAACCGGGGACGACGGGGAACCTGGCTCGGGCCCGGCGTCTTTCGGCGCGGCCGCCTTAATCTCGCAGTGGCTGCGCAGCTATGGACCCGTAACTCCGGAGTTTCTCCGGGCGCTTTTCGGAACGGCCTTCCCGAAGGTGGAAGAGGCCCTGGAAGAGCTGGCGGAGGGCGATCGCATCGTCTCCGATGTCCTCAGCGAGGACGCCGCGGGAAACGAGGTCTGCGATGCCGAGAACCTGGAACTCCTGCTCCGGCTCATGCGCCGTCGATCGCGGCCGTCCTTCCAGACCCTGCCGGCCGAACGCCTGCCCTTGTTCCTGGCCGCCTGGCAGGGCCTCACCGATCCCTCCCACGATCTGGAAGGCGCCCAGGCCGCCCTGGAAAAACTCTTCGGATATCCCGCTCCCGCCGCGGCCTGGGAGACGGAGTTCCTGCCTGCCCGCGTGGTGCCTTATCGCCCCAGCCTCCTTGACGAGCTCTTCCGGGAAAGCGACCTCGCCTGGTTCGGATGCGGCCGCGAGAAGGTGGCCTTCGCCTTTCCGGAAGACATGGAAGTGTTCCTGCCGGCGAGCGATGGGGAAGCCGCGCTGCCTTCGCCCCTGGATCAGGTGCTGCATATCCTCGCCGCGGCGGCCCCGGCCCGCCTGGATTACCAGGCCCTGGCGGCGCGCTGCCCGCTGCCCTCGGACCGCCTGATGGAATCGCTCTGGGAACTGGCCTGGCAGGGACGTATCACCAATGATACCTTCGCGGCCCTGCGCAAGGGCGTGGAGACCGGGTTCTCCTTCTCCCTGCCCGGCGCGGTAGCCGCGCGCTCGGAAGCCGGCCGCTCGGAGGTTGGGCGCACGGAACCCTCGCGGGACCGCGGCGCCTCACGGCGGGGGCGCTTCCAACGCTGGAAGGCCGCGCGGCCATTGTCCGGATCCTGGCGCATCCTCGATCGCGACGGCGCAGCGGGCGGGGAGGAGAACGATCCGCTGGAGCGCGAGGAACTGGCCAAGGATCGCGTCCGGCAATTGCTGCGCCGCTACGGCCTCCTGTTCCGCGGCCTGCTGGAGCACGAACTTCCCGCCCTGCAATGGTCGCCCCTGTTCCGCTCCCTGCGCCTGCTGGAGCTTTCCGGCGAGGTCCTGTCCGGTCATTTCTTCGCCGGCATCCCGGGGCTGCAATTCATCTCCCCCGCGGCCTTGCGGGTCCTGGAGGCCAAGCTTCCGGACGATGCCGTCTTCTGGATGTCGGCGACGGATCCGGCCTCGCCCTGCGCGCTGGGCCTGGAGGGCCTGCCCTACGGCCTGCCTCCGCGCCTCTCCTCCACCCACCTGGTTTTCCACGGGGCGGACCTGGCCATGGTCTCGCGGCGCATGGGTCGCGAACTGGCCCTCCGGACGCCGCCCGGGCATAGGTATCTTGCCAGTTACCTGGGAGCCTTGCGGAACCTGGTGGATAGGGCCTTCCAGCCCCTGAAAAGCGTGGAGGTGGAAACCGTGAACGGCGAATCCAGCCTGGACAGCCCTTATTTGCAGGACCTGCTGGAAGCCGGCTTCGAGAAGGGTATCAAGACGGTTACCCTGCGCAAGCGCTATTAGATACATTAGCTACCAGCCGGCTTTCAGCCGTCAGCTCGGCATTCCGGTATTCAGGTGTTTCGGCGTTTCAGCTTTTAGGGGTTACAGCGGATCCGGTACCGGCCTCCGCCCAGGGATTCCGAAGCGCACCCAACGGCGCCTATCTCGTGAAAGCCGTCCCTGAGGGGATCTCCTTCCCCCCATCCCCAAGAATTCCATCGGATTCCCGAAACCGGGCCTCTGGAATGCCTACTAATGTGTCCATGAGACTTCCCTTTGCTCCTGGGTTAGCCCTGGCTTTACTCGCTTTTGACCATTCCGCTTCCGCCTTCGGGCCGACCGTCAGCCCATTGGCCCGCATCGCCGACTCCCGGTTGGATTCCGCGCTGGCCCGCACTTACCGCGGCATGATCAAGCGCAATATCGATCCCTATAAAGACGGCCTGGTCCATCGCCCCAACTCCGAGGAGCCGGGCGATGCCGTGTCCGAGGCCCAATCCTACGGGATGATCACGTCCCTCTATGCCAATGATCAACCGACCTTCAACCGGATTTGGGACGCGGCCGAAACCGCCATGTGGAGTACGGAGGCGAAGGCCTACAACTGGCGCCTAGGCGCGAAAGGCGGCGTGATCGGCTCGGGCATGGCTACGGACGCCGATGAGGATATCGCCTTGATGCTCCTCTTCGCCGATTCCCTGGCGCGCAAAGGCGTTTGGCAGCCGCATACCGGCCCCAAAGCCGCGGACTATCGTCAAAGGGCGTTGGAGATGATCAATTCCATCTGGGCTTCCGCCGTGGTGGATGGCCGCTACCTGGCCCCCGGCGCGGGCTGGGGCGGTAAAGAATTCGTCAATCCGGGCTACTTCTCTCCTGCCAGCTATCGGATATTCGCCAAGGTCGATCCGGCCCATAACTGGAAGGGCCTGATCGATCAATGCTACCTCACGCTTTTCGCCAGCCCCGGCGCCGAAAGGGGTTTGCTCCCGGATTGGATGGTTCCCACCGGAGGCTTTTTCAACGGTTCCTTGGGTTACAATGCCTTCCGCAAAGGGCAGGCCTGCTACAAGGACGGCATTCGCGTGCAATGGCGCCTGGCCATGGATTGGCTATGGTTCGGAGATGCGCGCGCCAAACGTTGGCTGGATGCCGCGGCGGCCTTCATCCAAACCCCCGAGCGATCCAATTTCTATACCATGGACGGCTTGGTCCTGCCGGTCACGGATACCTTCAGCCTGGGCGACGGCCAGAAACGCTCGCGCCGCGAGTATAGCGAATTGACCGTAGGCATGTGGAGCTGCGCGGCCTTTTCCTCCTTGGGTCCCGATGCCGCGAAACCCTGGTCCGATGCCCTGCTCTCCTTTCTACCTGCCGGCGCCGATGCCTGGGGGCTTCCGGCCGACCTGGCGATTCCCGACCGCACCGGCTCCACGCCCAACGAAGGGTACTTCGAGCAATTCCTGGCCTGGTTCGGCGGGGCCATCATGGCCGGTCGCTTTTCCAATATCTGGGACGATCTGGACGATCCCCTTCCGAACCTTCCCTTGGCCTGGAAGACGCTTCCCACGGCCTCCCCGGAGATTCTGGACTTCCAGGTCGCTCCTTTGCATATCGCCGCCAGCCTGAACAAAGCCGCCACCTGGAAGCTGACCATCCGACAATACCCGAGCAAGGCGGAATGGTCTTACTCGGATCGCGGCGAAACCATTTCCCTGGACTGGAACGGCATGGACGCAGCCGGCAAACCCTTCCCCCAAGGCTGGTGCGCGGTGATCGCGAGCCTGCCCGGCAAGCCGGATGAATTTCGCTGGGTCTGGCTCTCGCATCATCGGGATCTGCGCGTGGAAACCAGCTGGCTGCTGATGGATGATTTTTCCGGACCCTCCCTATCCGCCAATCTCGGCGCATGGGGCGCGTTCGACAATGCCCACGCCGGAGGGACCGCCAAGGTGGGTCCGCTGGCTCCCTCGGGTGCGCCCACCGAGCGCATCCTGACTTGGGAATTCAACCTGGGCACGGGCGGCTATCAATATTGCGGATTGGAATGGAGCAAGGCGGGATGGCCGGGCCTGGCCTTCGTGGATAAGATCCGCTACCGGGCCAAGGCTGCGCAGCCGACGGTGGTCGATTTCCACCTGGTGCAATCGGATATCGGCGATGACAATTACTTCGGGGTCCTGGACACTCTGGGGACCACCTGGAAGGTCTACGAGCATGCCCTGAAGGATTTCCACGGCCGCCTGGGAAACCGCTCCGGCGCTCCCGACCCGGCGAAAGGCGAAGCCTTTCGTTGGCAAATCCAATACGACAAGGGCCCCAATGCGCTTACCGGTTCCGTCTCCCTGGACGAATTCCTGGTCGGCGGCGACATGGCCAGTATGTATTCGGCGCCGGACCCGGCCGTTCCCCGTACCGGCACTCCGCCCATCGGCGTTCTGCCCCGGCCCGGCCGCTCCCAGCGCCCGCAACTCATCCGCCACGGACGCCAGCTGGAATTCCGCACCACCCCGTCGACGCCGGTGCGCTGGCTGGGTTTGGATGGGAAGGTGCTGGGACGTTCCCGCGCGGATGCGAACGGCATCGCGGGTTGGATGGCGCCTTCGGCCTTTGCCGGGATTGTGCTGGTTGAACCCGAGGGCAATGGCAATCAGCGGGCAGCGGCGGAGGTGTTGTTCCGCTAAAGTCCTTTCGGATGCTTTTCCCGCGCTCAATCCAACCGAATCAGTCCCCAAA
>DAINDC010000097.1:0-1686 GCA_036732085.1 Fibrobacterota bacterium
GAGGGACTTCCATCCATAGCCCTCGGGGATGTCGTAATTCCATTGCGAGTTGATCTGGATTTCATGCGGGAAGTAGACGGGAGCCTTCCGGGAGGTCGCCTTGGGGAACCGCAGGAAGCTGAGTTCCAGCTTGGGGAAATGTTCGAACTCCTGGAGCACGGTCTTGAACGGGAATTTGCGCCGATACTTGAAAACCATGATGAGCGGCGCGTCCGGATCGTTCTCATTGAGGACGCGGAAGCGTTCGTCCACGAAACTCGGGTAGCTTTGCGCCAGCCAGCTCAGGAGGTTCTCGTACTTGGTGGCCGGATTCCAGGTCCGCATATGGCTCCTGAACTCGGAGGCCACCTTGCCCGTTAAGACGAGACTGTCCTCGCCCAGGGCCGTCTGGAGGGGATCCACCTTGAGCTTGTGGAAAACCTGGACGCGATGCTCGCCGGCGCTGTCCAATTCCGGAATGGTGGCCATGCGGGAATTCTCCTCGTCGACAACCAGGACGTTCTTGCCTTCCAGCGCCAGCGGGGATCGTCGGAAAGCATAATACTTTTCGGTGGGATCGAGGAAATATTGCGGCAGCCCCTTCTGGGCGGGCACATGGACGATCATGTGGTTGAACTGGTGCAGGCTGGGCTGATCGAGATCGCCCGCATGGTTCAGGCTCACCAGGCAGAGGTGCGCCTCCAGGGAGCGCGCCTTGAGCATCTGCATCAGCAGCAGGGCATGGCCTTTGCAATCGGAATACCCGTCGGTCAGTACCTTCTCGCTCTTTTCCGGGACCAGGGCCTGGAGGCTGAATTCGAAATTGTTGTAACGCACCGAATCCCGCACATAGCGGAACAGGGCGAAGACGGGGTTAACGCCGCGGTTACGGTCCATCACCTCCTGGGCGCGCTCCAGGACGGGCACCGGCACGGAATCGAAACGCAGTCCGGATTCGACCAGCATGCGTTGGTAATTGCGGCCCACCTCCCGCCAGGTCTTGAAGGGCGTGGCCGAGAAGCCCGTGCCGAACTCGTCGTTGGACGGACGGAAGTCGTCCTCGAAGCCGGGCGTGGGTTCCTGCATTCTTATGACCAGCCGATCGGAAAGGCTGTCCACCTTGGCTTCGCCGAAGGCGCTTAAGAGGAGATGTTTGGGCGGGTGGACGATTTCATACGTGCAGTCGAGGATGGGGAAGGGGAAGGCGTTGTCGTACCGGAGATACGGGAATTCGGAGACCGGCAGTTGCGACTCCTCCGTGATCTCGACTTCCAGGTATTGCACTCCCGGCCGCGTCTTGATGGGAAGATGGACCAGCAGGTTCTCGGGATGCAAGGTGGTATTGTGGCTCTTGGTGACATAGAAATCAGATACCTTCTCGTCTTCCATCACCTTGGAGTTGGCGTCATAAAGCCGGAACTGGTTGACGAAGAAGCGGGAGTAGCCGGGATTGATTTCATAGGTGAGTTCGGAAAGCCGGATCAGCTTGCGGGCGTCATGGATATAGAAGATCTGATGGCGCGTCTTCTTCCAGCGACCATCGGTCGTCCGGGACTTGGGCGGGGAGGTGTAGACCACGTCCTGGGTCAGCAAGGTCAGCGGGGATTGGTTGAGCAGCTTCTGGTTGTCGGCCTCGCCCATGAGGCGTTTGGCCGCGGCCAGCGAGACCTTGGTCTTGAGCGGTGCGATGGGGGAGCGCAGGATCAG
>DAINDC010000097.1:1696-15257 GCA_036732085.1 Fibrobacterota bacterium
GGTTGGTGCGCCCGCCGATGAGGGCGGATACCTGGGTGGATAGTTGTTGGGCTTCGCGATTGGCGGGGTCCAGGTCGAGGGAAGATTTCGCGGAGGCGGCGGCCAACCTGTAGAGCTTGAGGTTGAATTCGCAAATCCCCTTGAACAGGAAGTTGTTGGAGGTGGCCGGAAAGGCCGTCCCCAGTTCGCGGGTGAAATCGAGGGCGGATTCGTATTCCTTAAGCCCTGCCAGGGCCCGCAGGTAATATTCGACCGATTGGGGGCTGGGAGCGGTGTCCTGATGCGCTGCCACCAGGACCTGGCGGGCATTCTCATATTCCTCCAGGCCCAGCAGGGTCTGCGCGAGGTAGACGGAGAGACGGAAATTCGGCTTCTCGCTGTATCGTCGCAAGAGCACGTTTTTCGAATGCACGCGTTCTCCCAAGCCCCAGAGCGCATCGGATAGGTTGATCAGCCATTCCAAATTCTGTGGATCCAGTTCCAAAGCCTTCAGCGTCCAGGCTTTTTCATCCTGGTAGCGGCCCAGTTCCTCATACATCGTCCCCATGATGCCGGCCAATTCCGAGGAGGTCGCGAGCAAGGAGGGATGGTTGGAGAGGAAGTCGATGCCGCCGAGATTGTCCTTACGCAGTTGGAAGATGGCGGCGCAATTGACGAGATAGGACGCATTGGCCGTGTCCAAAGAAAGGGCCGTCTGGAAATGCTTGAAGGCGTTTTGCAGGCTCGAGTCTTCGATGGCGCGGAGGCCCAAGGTATTTTCGATGGCTCCCTTGAAGGTCCGCAAACAGGAGTCCGCGGATTCGCCGGGATTCTGGGGACGGAAGTCCATGCGGATATCCTGCAGTTGTCCGACGCTCTCCGGAGGCAGGGGATTTTTGGATTCGACATTGATGTACAGCAGGGAGGTGTCGGTGCGGACCATCAGGCCCCAATGCCTGAGCGTGTCCTGCGGTGGTTTGAAGAGGTAAAGCCTGGCCTTGGGCGGCTCGATGGTTTCCGCGGAGGGATCCGGATCCGCCTTGAACAGGTAGGCCAAGGAGGCGGAGAGCTGGGCGTCCTTCTGCGAACCGCGGGGAAAGGTGGTTTCGTAAAAGGTGACCCGCTGCTTGCGGTCTTCCTCGCGCACCAAGGTTTTGACGGGTACGCCCTTGTCGGTTCGCAGGTTGGGCGCTTCGATCCAGGTGGGTTTCACGGCCGCGAAATTCCAGCCCGTACGACTTTGGAAACCTTGGAAGGGAGCGGTGGCGGCGGCTTTATTTCCGGGCGCGGCCTGAAGCGTGAAGACCGTGGTATCCGGGACATGATTTCCGGATTGGGCCGAGCCGGGATTATTGGAAGCGGCGCAGCTCCATAACCAAAATGCACCCAGCCCGGTCAGCAGGTGCTTGGCTCTCATGGATTTGGCCCGCATCCTCGTTAATTTACGAAACGCCGACGAGTACGGACTTCGCCGAACAAATTATATTTCGGGATGTGACAGGTGGAATCGGCGACTTCAGCATTTCAACGGGCAAGGATTTGTCCTCCCAGGGTTCCGTACGTGCCACCGGCACCGGCACTGAAAATAGCGGCGGTCATCAGCTTCCGCAGGCCAGATCCTCAGCCCGTCGCATTCCCGGTACGGGCAATTCCCATTATATCATCATGATGAAGCAAGGATGGGAACAAGAATCCCCTTTGCGATTCCACAATGGATTTCTCGATGACCTCCGGGCCAATCTCAAGCTGATCGCCAAGGTCCCGCTTCCCGAGATGCCCAATTTCTTCCCATCCGGTTCGGAAGGCGAGATCACCTTTCAAGGCCGCCATGTGCTGCATGTCGATTCGGCCTTGCGGGAGCAGGCTCTCTTCTCGCATCTGGAATCCCTGCGCGAACTGGTTCAGCGTTGCGCCGATCGGAAAACCGTCTTTCCGGAATTCGTGGCTGCCCTGAACGCGATTCCCATCCCCGCCACCTGGCGCAATGAAATCGTGAACGGACTTTTCGAGAATGCCCAGGCGCCCGGCCCCATCATGCCCGCGCCCAAATCCCCTGGCCTTTCCCAGGACATCGACAAGCTGATGGAACTCCTGAACGAAAAGGATACGGGTGGATCCCGACTCAGCCCGCACCTCGGGAAATTCCTGGACGAGGTCGGCCGCGACAGCACCGGTTTCACCTTGCGGGACGGCGCCGCGAAACAACTTCACAAGGATTTGACCCAGACCTTGAGCGCCTTGCGAGGCAGCCTTCTGCGCCAGCAATCCCTGGCCGAAACCTTCGGGTTCATTTCCTCTCTGCAACGCCTGGCCCGCTCGGCCAAGGGCCGGGAGAGGCAGACCGTGCATCTCTGGTCCGCGATCCCGGAAGATCCCCGGTCGCTTTTGGTAGGCGAAAATGCGGATCAAGGCGGAGACTTCGCGGTTGCCATTGTCCTCATGGATCCGTGGGATCGGGACCCGCAATTCCTGCGACAGGTCGGGGCTTTGGCTTCCGAACTGAACTGCCCGCTTTTGATGCAGGTGCCCGGGGAAACGCTCCCGGTGGGCGATGCGCTCACCACCCTGACCGAATGCATCCCTGCTTCCGAGGCTTATTTTTTCGCCGGGGGCGTGGCCTCCCGGGTCGATGAGGAAGCCTGCGTCTTCCGCCCGGCGGTCCTGGCCTTCCTCGAGGGACTGGTTTCTTCCAAGGAAAATGTGGAATATTACTTGCACCGGGCCCTCATTCTCGAGGACCAGGATCTGATAACCGAAAAAGGCCAGGCGCGCTCAACGGATCGCCTACTGGATCAGACGCAAATCATCGCCTTGAGCGCCGGGAGGATAAACCGGGTCAACGGGGCACGCAACCAGAGCATTGCGTCCTTCCCGCTATTGACCGCTTGGGCCGATACTTGAACGGGCACGATCTCCGAGTACGGGTAACCTAGCCATGGCCGATATTTTCCTGCAAATCATCTCCGGCGTCCAGGTCGGTCGCAAAATCCGGGTGGGCGAAGGCCTCACCTTGGGACGTAACTCCGAGAATACGGTCTGCTTTTCCGGCCCGGACGGGACCTTGGTCTCCGGCAAGCATGCCGTAATCGAGAAGCGCGGCGAGGTCCTGATGCTGCGGGATCTGGGCAGCACCAACGGGACCTTCATCAATGGCGAACAGGTCGCCGAACATAAACTGGAGGCCGATGAGGTGATCAGCCTCGGCGTCAGCGGCCCGAAGATGCGCGTGCTCAACCGGATCCCGGGCGCGACGGATTCGACGACCCTGAAACCTGTATCCGGTCTGGCCCCGGCGGCCGCGAGCCAGGAAGCCAAACAGCTGCGCACCGAATTCGAGAACAAGCGCACGCCGGGAAAGGCCGTCCCTCCGCCCGGGTTCATGAAGCCCAAAGGCAAGCAGCCGCTGGGCGTGAACCGCGGCGATTTCGGCGGCGGCGGTGGAGACGGGGACGATGCCGGCAATTACACCATGGGCCTGGCGCAAAGGCTAAAGGATGATGAAGCCGGTCATGATGAGCTCAAGGATCTGATGAAGGACAAAGGCCGCGCGGAGCGCATCGTCAAGAGCGGCGTCCTGAGCAAGCGCGACGCCATGATGATCCATTCCGCCGCTTCCACCTATTCCTCGCAGAAGAAGCGGGCCTGGTGGATCTTGGGTTCCGTCTCCACGGTGGCTTTGGTCATCGTCGGCATCCTGCTCTACCAGAACATGGGCTACCGCGGCAAGCTCAAGCAGCAGGAGAGCCTGCTCAGCACGGCTCGCAACCTCGAGACCCGGCTCGTGGAGTTCGCCCACGACATCGTGGACGAAGAAGAGAAGGCGCAACTGGTGGCCAAGCTGCGCGCCGCCGAACGCCAACTCATGAGCGTGCGCTCCAACCTTAAGTCGTCCGACGTCATCAATACCTATAAGAATCCGCTCGGCCGTGAGATCCACACCATCCTCGAAGGCTTCGGCAAGCGAGACTATATCGTGCCGGACATCTTCATCAAGCAGGTGGAGAAGCATATCTACACCTTCACCAAGACCTCGTCCCGGAATATCATGGAACGGTCCTTCGAGAACAGCCATAGGTACAAGCAGATCATCGAGGATGAATTGACGCGGCAGGGCATGCCCCTGGCCTTCTACTACCTGTCCATGCATGAGAGCCTGCTCGACAGCGCCATTATCAGCAAGGCCGGCGCGCGCGGGCTCTGGCAGTTCATGCCGCAAACGGCGCGGGACTATGGGCTCACCGTTCCGGCCGATTGGGAAAGCCTGCCCGCCGAATACGATCAGCGGACCAATCCGCGGTTGGCCACCCAAGCCGGTGTCAAATACGTCAAGACCCTGTGCGCCGAATTCGGGGACGTGGCCTTGGCCATGGCCGCGTACAATGCCGGCGAGGGCCGCATCCGCAAGGCTTTGCGCAGCATCGACGACCCCATCAACAACCGGGACTTCTGGTATATCTATCGACTCGGAACCTTGGCCGACGAGACCAATGAATACGTCCCCAAGATCATCGCGACCATGATTATCGACAAGAACCACGAGCGCTACGGTTTTCCGCCTTAGGGTCTCGGATTGACAGTTTGTCAGGATCAGACATAGGGGATTGGTTCTTTCGACATTTCCTCTTCAACCTCGCCGATCATTTTTAATACCAATGGATTCGGGCTTGGAAGCCCGGTCCAGGCCCTTTCCGCCACGGCATTTCGGCTTGCCAAGGAATCTTGCCGGTGGAATGGACTGCAAGTATATTTGCAGGACGACGTATCAGTTTACTCTATAGGAGGTTTTCGGTGGCCATTAAGATTGGAATCAACGGATTTGGTAGAATCGGACGTTTGGCGTTTAGGGCCGCCATTCAACGGGACAATGTGGAAATCGTCGGGATCAACGATCTCATCGATGTGGACTACATGGCGTACATGCTCAAGTACGATTCCACCCATGGTGCCTTCAAGGGCACGGCCGAAGCCAAGGACGGCAAGCTCGTCGTGAACGGCAAAGCCATCCGCGTGACCGCGGAAAAAAATCCTGCCGACCTGAAGTGGGCCGCCGTGGGCGCCGACTTCGTGATCGAATCCACCGGCCTCTTCACCACGGTCGACAAGGCCCAGGGCCATCTCACCGCGGGCGCGAAGAAGGTCGTCATCTCCGCCCCTTCCGCGGACGCCCCCATGTTCGTCATGGGCGTGAACCACGAGAAATACAATTCCTCGCAGAACGTGGTATCCAATGCCAGCTGCACCACCAACTGCTTGGCTCCGCTCGCCAAGGTGGTGAATGACAATTGGGGCATCGTAGAAGCCCTGATGACCACGGTGCATGCCACCACCGCCACCCAGAAGACCGTGGACGGCCCTTCCGCCAAGGACTGGCGCGGCGGTCGCGGCGCGGCCCAGAACATCATCCCTTCCGCCACCGGCGCCGCCAAGGCCGTGGGCAAGGTCATCCCCGAACTGAACGGCAAGCTCACCGGCATGGCCTTCCGCGTGCCCACCCCGGACGTTTCCGTGGTCGATCTCACCTGCAAGCTCGCCAAGCCCGCCACCTATGAGCAAATCAAGGCCGCCATGAAACTGGCTTCCGAGACCACCCTCAAGGGCATCATGGGATATACCGAAGAAGCCGTCGTCTCGACCGACTTCCTCGGCGATGCGCGCACCAGCATCTTCGACGCCGACGCCGGCATCGCGTTGAACGATACCTTCGTGAAGCTCGTGGCCTGGTACGACAATGAGTGGGGCTATTCCAACAAGCTCGTCGATCTCATCGTGCATATGTCCAAGGTCGGCTTCTAAGGATTGCGGTTTGCGATGGCGGAAGATCTCCTTCCGCCTCGCCCTCGCATCCCAACGGTTTTCTTACGACGCCGCGGCTCGCCTAGGGCCGCGGCGTCCGCAAGCAAAACGCCTTCTCGAAAAATCCCCGGCCACGGAAACGCGGTCGGCTTCTGAAATTCCGAATCTCAACCACGGATACACAAATGGCGAAGCTTTTCATCGAGGAACTCCAGGTCAAGGGCAAACGGGTCATCACCCGCGTGGACTTCAACGTTCCCCTCAAGGATGGCAAGGTGGAGAGCACCAAGCGCCTCGTCGAATCCCTGCCCACCATCAAGTTCCTCGCCCGTGCCGGCGCCAAGACCATCCTCATGTCGCACCTGGGCCGACCCAAGGGCGTGACCGAATCCTTGCGCATGGCGCCCGTGGCGAAAGCCCTGTCGGCCTTGCTCGATAAGGATGTCCGCACGGTTTCCGATTGCGTCGGCCCCGAAGTGGAAAAGGCCGTCGCGGCCATGAAGGACGGCGATATCCTCCTTCTCGAGAACCTCCGTTTCCATGCGGAGGAAGAAGCCAATGACTCCGGTTTCGCCAAGCAACTCGCGGCCCTCGCCGACATCTATGTGAACGACGCTTTCGGCACCGCCCATCGCGCCCATGCCTCCACGGAAGGCATCACGCGCTTCATCTCCAAGAGCGCGGCCGGCTACCTGATGAAAAAAGAATTGGATTTCCTGGGCGGAGCCCTGGATCAGCCCAAGCGTCCTTTCGTTTCCATCATCGGCGGAGCCAAAATCTCCGGCAAGATCGATGTCATCGAAGCCTTGCTCCCCAAGGTCGACAAGCTCCTCATTGGCGGCGGCATGGCCTATACCTTCCTCAAGGCCCTGGGCTTCGAGATTGGAAAGTCCCTGGTCGAGAACGATAAAGTCGATCTCGCCAAATCGCTGTTGGCCCGCGCCGGCGACAAGATCCAGCTGCCCATAGATTATATGGTCACCGACATGCTCGACTTCAAGGGCCGCAAGCTCGGTTCCATGAAGGCCGTCGAACGCGACGGGATACCCGCGAATATGGAGTCCGTCGACATCGGTCCCAAATCCGCCCAACTCTTCGCGTCCATCGTCACCAATGCCAAGACCGTGGTCTGGAACGGCCCCATGGGCGTGTTCGAAATCAAGGAAAGCGCCGCCGGCACCTTCGCGGTCGCCAAGGCCCTGGTCGAAGCCACCACCAAGGGCGCCATCACCATCATCGGCGGCGGCGATTCCGCTGCGGCCATCGAACAGCTCGGCCTGGCCGAGAAGGTATCCCATGTTTCCACCGGCGGCGGCGCCTCGCTGGAATTCCTGGAAGGCAAGGTCCTTCCCGGCGTACACGCTCTCACGGAAAAGGCCTGAACCATGCGCAAGAAAATCATCGCCGGCAATTGGAAAATGAACAAGACGGTGGCGGAATCCGCCGCCCTCGCCACCGAGCTGGTCGCCTCCGCCAAGGGCCAGCCTTGGGCCGAAACCTGCGACATGGTAATCTGCCCCACCTTCCTGGCTCTCGACCGGGTCAGCGGCATCGTCAAGGGCTCTCCGGTAAAGCTCGGCGCCCAGGATGTCCATTGGGAAAACCAGGGCGCATTCACGAGCAAGGTTTCCATCGATATGCTCAAGGCGATAGGCGTAACCTACGTGATACTGGGTCATTCCGAACTGCGAACCCTGTTCGGTGAAACCGATGAAAACGTCCGCCGCAAGACCGCCAAGGTCATCGAGAACGGCCTCACGCCCATAGTTTGCGTGGGCGAGACCCTGGCCGAACGCGACGCCAACATCACCGAGAAAGTCGTCGCCACCCAGGTCAAGGCCGCATATCAGGGTCTGTCCAAGGATGCCGCCGCAAAAACCGTCATCGCCTATGAACCCGTTTGGGCCATCGGGACCGGTCGCACCGCATCGGATGATCAGGCGCAAGCCGTGCATAAATTCATTCGCGGCGTCCTGGCGGAACTCTATGACCAGGATCTCGCCCAAGGCGTGAGAATCCAATATGGCGGCAGCATGAAGCCGGAAAATGCCAAGGGACTGCTCAACCAACCCGATGTGGATGGCGGCTTAATTGGCGGCGCTTCCTTGAAGTCCGATAGTTTTTTAGGTATCATTAAAGCCGCTTAAACACCGGGTTAAATCGAATGAATCATTGGATTTTCGTAGCATTGGTGATACTCCACATTTTCGTTTGTGTGCTGCTGGTCCTGCTTATCCTCATCCAAAATGATAAGGGTGGGGGACTGGCTGGTGCCTTCGGCGGCATGGGCGGCGGCGCGGCCTTCACAGGCAGTTCGGCGGCCACCTTCCTGACCAAGCTGACCCAGGGAACGGCCGTGGTATCTTTCGTCCTTTTGATCGGACTGAATATCCTTTCCACCCGCGGTATCGATAGCGGTCGGCGGGAGTCGGAATTGAAGGCGGGGCGCAAAGGCCTTTCCAGCGTGCTTCCTGCCCGTATGCCTTCTAGTGGTGCCGAAGGCCAAGGCCCCGCGGCGATTCCGGGTCTGGGAACGGCTCCGAACAGTCCAGCCGGCAGTAATGCCTCCAAAAATGGGTCTCCAGCCGGTCAGACGGCTCCGGCGGGATCTCCGGTCGGAGGAGCGGCTGCTCCTTCTGGATCCCAGGGCAAATAAGTCCAGCATAAGTTTCGCGGTCGTGGTGAAATTGGTAGACACGCCAGCTTGAGGTGCTGGTGGGGGCAACCCCTTCGCGGTTCAAGTCCGCGCGACCGCAGTCTTTTTTCCATCCATCCTCCCTACTCCAGTCCATAAAAATAGGGGATACCGTTGTTCTTCCGGCTTCTCCATATCCTTCCCAAGAACCTCCTTAGCCACCTGGTAGGGAAGGTGGTTCACGCGCGACTGCCGTTGGGGCTCCATAAAGTCATCAAGGATTGGTTCATCGGTCATTTCCGCGTAGAGACCGACGAGTCGGAGTTCCCTGTCTCCCATTATCAAACCCTCGGAGATTTCTTTGTCCGCCATCTCAAACCGGGTGCGCGACCTCTAGCTGCGTCGTCCTTGATTTCCCCCGTGGACGGCACCTTGACCCAAGGTGGCCGATTCCTATTCAAGGCTCCGACCTTGACCCAAATCAAGGGTATCGATTATAAGCTCCAGGATTTGGTCGGTCCGGATTGGGACCTCAAGGATTACCTGCCAGGCGGCTACCTGACGATTTACCTCGCCCCCTATAACTACCATCGCATCCACTCTCCCCTGGAAGGCCAGATCACCCAGGTCTCCTATATCCCCGGCGCCCTTTGGCCGGTGAATACCTGGAGCGTCAGCCATATTCCGGGATTGTTCGTGGTCAATGAGCGCATTACGGTCGAAGTGTCAGGAGCGGAAGGCAAGGTTCTGGTCGTCATGGTGGGCGCCACCAATGTCGGACGCATTACCTTGGACTTTCTCCCTGGACTGGCTGGAAACGGCTTCCCCCGATGCCAGGACCGACTCTGGCGGCCTTCCCAACTCTTGCCTATCGCCAAAGGACAAGGGCTGGGATGTTTTGAATTGGGTTCCACCGTTATCCTGATTCTTTCCGGCAGTCTGGCCGCCAAATTGGATCCGAGCCTGCTCTCCAGCGGGGTTCGCACGGTACGCATGGGCCAGGGGTTCAGCCCTTGACCTGGGTGGAACGCAATCCTGAACTCATCGGCAAGCTTCGCACCTATATTTCGGATTTTCAAACCATAAAGCCCAAGCTCTTCGACTATTTCGAAGGCGGCAGCGATCCCGTTTTTCCTCTGGCGCCTGAATCGGATCGGGGCGTTGCTTTGCTCCTTTGCTTTTGCGCCCTCTACCAGAACATCAGCGAAAAACGCTTGGTGAGATTCCTCGCCTATCTCTGGAAGGAATACGGGACCGACCTCTTCAAACTCAATCGGCTTCCCTTCCAGGATCTCCAGGAACGGATCCAAAAGCTCGATGATTTGCGGGATTGGGTTTTATGGGCCAAGGCTCCGGGCATCCTCAGAAGCGTTTGCGATTTCTTCTACCAGCATGGCCGGATTGTGCCTTGGATGCATGGTCAAAAGGATGCGGAAGCCTGCGTGCATATCCTGGCCGATGAGATTTTCCTGATGGGGAAGACGTCATCCTTCAAGAGCAAGCCCCGGTATTTTATTTGGCTGCTGACCCAATTGCCGGGCGCGGAACCCGATGGCTTTTGGAATGAGCGGACCTTGCTCCCCATTTCCGCCGGGCATATCCGACTGCTCCGTGAATTCGGCCCCTTGAAGAACCGCAGGAATTCTCCCTGGACCACGCCGGAAGAAAAGCTCTCCTATTGCAACCGATTCTACAATCTGCTTTTTCCGGGAAAATCCTGGATGGTCTATGCGGCGCTCGATGGGTACTTGAAATCCATGTCCGGATTCAATTCGCCACTTGCCGCCGTTCCCGCCCCAAAAATGTGGCGTTGCAGGGAAGTCCTGCATGGGTGTTTGAATTGCGTTTTGGTGCCGGAATGTCCGGGTCGTGAAGAGGTTTGATGCCGTGTCGATGAAAAAATATTTCGCAGTTGCGGTTCTTGGTTGGGCTTGCGCCTCGTGCCGATTTTCCGAAAACGAACAAGTCGCGAAGGCTCCTTTATCCGCCACGGTATTTTGGGAGGGACATACCGCGATTTCCTATTCCGTGGATTCCTCCGGAAAAAAAGGGTCAATGCAAAATCAGGCAAATCCGGATTCTACGAATCGATTTGACGGCACGATTTCGCATACGCTGGAGTTTGTCGGCGCGGATACCGTGAGTTTGGTCTTACACGAATTCGACCGTGAATACCTGGCTTTTTCAGCCTTCCAGAACCAAGCAGCGCCTTCCGAACTGGGGGACGGATTTTATCGTGAGCGGAACGATTTGATTTTTTTCCATGGCCGATTTTTAGGGAAAATGCAATACACGCGCGCCGGGCTGATCCCGGTTCACTTCCTGAAGGAGAATCTTTCCTTTCTCGGCGAAGAGCTTTTTGCAAGACCGCCTGAATTCAAATCCTTTCCATTGCTTGGAAGAATCGCAAAAAGTGAGAGGTTGATTTCCGATGAATTCATGGGGAAGCATTGGCCAGGACCCGTTTTTTCCGTGCAATATCGTTGTCATGAGGATACTGCCACGGTCTTTCGATCCTCCCGACCGCTTGAGGATTCGCTGCATGCGTGGTTGAGTGGATGGAAGGGTCACCTGGATACCTTGAATTGGGGTCGGGAAATTCACTTCCAAGGTCAAAATGAATCACAGGAGGCTTTGGTCTTTTGGGCTTTTCCAACAGGTATTCTCGGAATTTCCGGTTGCTATGACCCGGTTTTGGCTACTACCTATGCCGAAAAAATGGAAAAAATGACAGTTTTATGGCCCAAACCTTGATTTCTTCGAAAAAATGAAAGGATGAATTGACATTCGCTTCCTTTTGTTGCAATTTAAACGGTCAGAACGGCGGATTTAAGCCACTTTTACCACCGGAGGACCAGCAATGAGCACCATTCAAGCCTTGGAAAATGAAATCGGTTTACTCAAGGAAGAATTCGAGAAATTCGAACGCGGCAATAAATCCGCCGGAACTCGAGCCCGTAAGATTCTTCAGAACATCAAGCGCATTTCTCAGGAAATCCGCGTGACCATCCAGACGGTCAAAAAGACCGAAGACAAAGAAGCCTGATTCACAGGCTTCTCAAGCCTGATCAGTTTTTCTTTTCTCAGCATCCCCTGCGCGGAAAATCTTGGTTTTCCGCGCAGGGGTTTTCCACTTCAGCTTTTCAGTTGATTTTGGCAGTCGGGTCGAGCGCGTCTCGCAGGCTGTCCCCCAAGAAGTTCATACAAAGCAGACAGAGCGTGAGCGTCAGGCCGGGGAAGAACAGCAGCCACCAAGCCGAATCCATATATGCATTTCCATCTGAAATCAGCACTCCCCAAGTGCAGGAGGCGACATTCAGCCCCAGGAAGCTTAAAAAGGCCTCCTGAAGAATGACCGAAGGCACGGTCAAGGTCGCATAAACGATCACGATACCCATGACATTGGGCACCACATGCCGAAGAATGATGCGGAAGCTGCCCACTCCCAAGGCTCGCGCGGCCAGAATGAATTCCTCGTTTTTAAGCGCCAAGACCTGCCCACGTACGATGCGCGCCACGGTTAGCCATTGGACCAGTCCCAGGGCCACGAACAGGACATAAATGTTCTTCCCAAACTGAAAAATCAGGATGATGACCAGGAACATATAGGGCAGGGAATAGAGGATGTCCACCACGCGCATCATGACCTGATCCAATTTTTCATTGAAGAAGCCGGAAATGCAGCCGTAGAACAAGCCGATCATCACGCTCACCAAGGTCCCTAAAAATCCGATGGCCAGGGAGAGTTGTCCGCCCTTTAGGACCCGGACCAGCACGTCCCGTCCCAGATGGTCGGTTCCCATCCAATGCGACCAGGAGGGAACCGCCAATTGATTGTCCAGGAACTGGGTCTCATAATGAGGCAGAAACAAGGGTCCGATAAAAACCGCGGCCGTAAGCAGCAACAGAATCGCGGCGGAAGGGAAGGCGCGCCGGTCCTTCTTGAGTTTGTCGAAGGCCAGGCGCCAGGGTGAAGGGCTTTTGGGCATGCTATTGCAACCGGATGCGGGGGTCAACGAAGGTTTGCACGATATCCGCGACCAGGTTCAGGAAAAGGAGGAAGACGGAATAGACGATGATGACCCCCAAGGCCAAAGGGAAGTCGCGTTGAAAAACCGATTCGACGAAGTACCTGCCCAGCCCCGGGATATTGAAAATTTTTTCCACCACCAAAGTCCCCGTGAGCACGGAGGCGGTGGCCGGGGCCATGAAGTTCACGATGGGAAGGATGCTGTTGCGGAGAAGGTGCTTCCAAAGGATGGTGTTCTCGGGCAGCCCTTTCGCGCGGGCGGTCCGGATATAATCCTTGTTGAGATTTTCTAAAAAGCTTCCTCGCGCGATACGTGTGATATAGGCGATATAGGTCAGGCTCAAGGTGATGACGGGAAGGATAAGGCTTCCCGGACCCGGCCATCCAGCCACGGAAGACCAGTGCAGTCGCAGGGCGAAAACCAATTGCAGCATCGAACCCAAAACGAAATTGGGGATGGCGATTCCGATCATGGCGAATGCCATGACAAAGCTCTCGAACCATCGGCCCCGGTAAAGCGCGGATAACAAGCCCATGAGGAGGCCCGCCGCGATGGCGAGCAACAACGCATACGCTCCCAATTCCATCGAGACCGGCAAGGCATCGGCGATGATCTCCACGACCTGCGAATCGCGATGCGAATACGAGTATCGGAAATCCCCGTGCAGGAGGATTCCCTTGAGGTACTGAGCATAGGTGAAGTCGTACTTGCGATGGAGTTCCGCGAGCACTTCCGGCGAGGGGCTTTTTTCGGTCTCGAACGGTTTGCCCGGCGCGGCCTTCATGATGGCGAAGGAAAGGCTGATGATCACCACGAGGGTGAACACGTTCAACGCGATCCGGATGCAGATTCTTTTCAGGAAGTTAAGGTCCAAGATAAATGTCTTTCCAAGTGTACATGCCCAAAGGATTGGGCACGGCATTTTGCAAGGCCGGATTGCGAAGTTCAGTGAGGGAGTAATAATAGATGGGAATGACGGGCATGTCTTCCATCAGGATTTTTTCGCACTCGCTGAGCTTAAGCATGCGCTTGGCCGGATCGGATATCGTCCAGGTCTCCTTGATTGCGGCATCATAGGTCGGATTGGAATAGCCGGTGCGATTATTCCCATTGTCGGAGGTAT
>DAINDC010000098.1:0-8835 GCA_036732085.1 Fibrobacterota bacterium
GTATTGGCGATACCCGCCCAGGGCCGCCCGCAAACCCGCCTTTCCGAAAACGGGGCAGTATTCCAACTTGACGTCCTGGAAATTGGTGGAACGCAAGGTGCCCGGGAAGTACTCGTCCTGGAAGGAAAAGACGTCGATGCGGCCCGCTTCCACGAGATCGAACAAGCCCGATTCCTGGGTGTCTTGATCCGACCAATAATATTGGTCAGAAAGCCGGAAATCCCCGAGGCTGAAGCGCAATCGCGATTCGAAATTGGAGGTCGAGAATTTCACCGGCCCGAAGAGGTTGACGCGATTGAGATTCCTGTAACGGAGCCGCAGGGAATTGCGGAAGATGCCGGGCCGATCGGTCTTTCCCATTCCCATGAAGGCGGTCTCCTCGAAATCGGTGGAAAGGAAATGGCCTTCGTTGGGATCCTCGGAAATGGTATACGCCATCTCGTGTTTCTGGATCGAGGTCCGGAGGTAACTTCCCGGTGTCGGGTAGATCTTGAGGAAAACCTCGGACAAGTCCCTTCGCAGGAGGAAATCGAAATAATAGGGATCGAGCGGCGATAAGGCTTCCGGCGCGCGGGGGAAATGAATATCCCAGTGGGTGGCGGAAATGCCCAGGTCCAGCCTCAGGGGGTAGATGGGAGTAATCATGAGGCGGACCTCGTAACCGGGCTGGGGGCCTCCCAGCAAGGCCCCGACCTTGCTCCGGAAGGGAATGTAGAACGGCTCCCCCCACTCCAGGCCCATATACAGCTCCGGCCCGCGATCAGTCAGATCCGCCTGGGTGAGGGCGGCATTCCAACCCGCGCGGAATTGGATCCGCGACTTTTCCTTCGCATCGAAGACGAGGCTGGCGTTCTCCTCCCCCACCGATCGGGTCCATTCCAAATCCAGATCGGAATAATAACCGGATCGCATCAGGGCGCCGATGGAAGCGTCCCCGATGCTGTCATTCTCTTCATTGTCGGATGTTCGAATGATGTCCAGGAGCAGTTGCCTTCCCCCGGAAGCCAAAGGATTCACCGAGACCCGGTTCAGACCCAGGTTCGCATGCGCGGACGGCGGAGGCATGGCTCCCGGAGCCCTGCCGATTTCGGGCGGATGGGTCAGGAGGGATTGCAGGACATCCATGGATCGCAAGGTGGAGACATAGCCGAGCTGGATCCATTTCTGGGGATCCTGTTCCTGGGGATTGAACTCCCCATCCGGTTCCAGTTCGATTCGCACCAGCTTGCCGCGCAGCCTTTCCTCCTGGTTTGGATCAAGCGGGCCGCGCATCCGGTTCCGGTTGAGGGAATCGATCCAGGCCGGCGGCACGCCATCCAGGGAGGGCGGACGCAGGTTGCGACCGGGTTCGAGGATTAGGATCCTATCGAAGGTGAAAGGCAATCGGTCCATCATGATCTGGTTTCCGGAAAGCAAGGATCCGGAAGCGCAAGGCCATAGGTGAGGCCGACGCCGAACCAATTCCGCAGGCAGCAGCGCCCCTTTGAGCATGTTCTGCAAACTGCCTTCCGTGACCACCTCCGTCTCCTCCTTGGACAGATCGGAAACCTGCACGGCCAAGGGCTTGGGAGTGCCCGCCAAATCCTCCACGGGACCGGCCGGGGCATCATGGGTGAGCCGCGCGACCATCCAGGACAGGTGCAGGAATTCACCCTCGGAAGCCGAAGAGGGTGCATTCACATGGGCATCGCCGCCGAAAAAAGTTTGCAGGCTCAAGGGAATCCGCCATTGCAGGGGATCCTTGCCATCCGGAACCATGAGTTGATCGGATAGGGATTGGTTGTCCGGATAGGCCCGAAGGAAAGGCCCCAAGGGTTCCTCCTGGATTTTTTTTTCGATATTCGCCGAGGTATACCCGAGCGCCCAAGCGGCTCCGATAAAGGTGGCCTTGGACTCGGCCAAAACCAGATCCACATCCAGGCCATAGCCTTCCAAAGCCTTGAGGACTCCCAGGTAGGCATAGACGAGATTGTCATCCGCGCTCAGGAAAAGCACGCTCCCATAATGCGGGAGATGTTTCCGTCCCATTCCCGGGTCTTCCGAAGGCAAGGCCGGAGAAATGGATTTGCCGGGTACGATAGGGTTCGGCTTGGGAACGGTGGTGGAAATCGTAATCCCGGGAGCGGCCTCGCGGCTCGAAGAATCGGCGGACTTGGAGGCGGGTTTATCGGCCGAGGTGTCGAGAAAGACGAAGGCGGAAACGGCCACGGGGAACAAGCCCAGAATCCATCCGATCAGGACGGCCAGCGGGAAGATGCGAGCGGGGATCCGCCGGGGTGAAGCTATCATGTGAATCGTTCCAGAATGATACCAAATTGTGCTCTTCCGAGGTCTCGGACGACAGGTCTTCCGGACCTCCGCAAGTCTTGGTAATTTACAGCTGAATATGGCCGCGATCCTAGCATATATTACGACTTCCGACCGCGATGAGGCTTTGCGCATCGGTCGCGCCCTGGTGGCATCCCGGCTGGCGGCCTGCATCAACGTTTTGGAAGGCATGCAGTCGGTTTATTGGTGGGAAGGCCGCATGGAAGAGTCCCATGAATGCGTCCTGCTCGCGAAAACCCGCTCCGAGCATGCGGAAGAGTTGGTCGCCATGGTAAAAGGGTTGCATAGCTATGCCTGCCCATGCGTGGTTTATTGGCCTCTGACCGGGGGCAATGCCGACTATCTCGGCTGGATTGAAAAGGAGGCCGGCCCTGCCTAGGTTGTTCATCGCCCTCGATTTTCCCGAATGGGTCAAAGACAGGTTGGCCGATGTCTGCATCGGTCTGCATAGAGCCGATTGGGTGCCTTCGGAACAATATCACCTTACCTTGCGGTTCCTGGGTGAAGTGGATGTCCATGCTTTCCGTGAGCTTCAGGTGGGGCTTGGCAGCCTGCAGGCGCGCTCCTTCTACCTCACTTTGAAAGGCATGGGGCTTTTCCCGCTGCGGGGCGATCCCGAAGTCCTCTGGGCCGGTGTTTCCAAGAACGAGGACCTCCAGAGTTTGCGCAATAAGGTGGAAAGCCAGGTTATCCGACGGGGCGCGGCCCCGGATGCCCGAAAGTTTTTTCCGCACGTGACCTTGGCCAAGGTGCGTGACGCCCAGGAGGAAGGGGTCGGACGATACATCATGGAGAATTCCCTGTTCTCCATCCCGGAGATACCCATCCAGAGCTTCAGCCTCTATTCCAGCCGTCTGACGCCCGAGGGCGCCATCCATACCGTGGAGGCGTCTTATCCCTTAGAGGGCATTCTGGAAGCGGAGTAGGCCGCGCCTTGGGTTAAGCGCGACTCAGATGAAATCTCTCTTACTGAACCACAGGCTGGCGATCAGGAGGTACATGGATATGAAGGTCAGACCATAAAAGGTGGTGTAAAGGACGTAATGCTCGCCTAAGGGCAGGTGGTAGACGATGCGGCCCCGGATGTTGAAATTCTCGAGATTGGGGATGAGGTAATAGACGCCGCGGATGATTTTCTGTGCGAAGGGGGATATGACCGGTGACCCCTGCAACCGGCTCCCGAATTTCTGGATGAAGCTCAGATGGTTGAGGATATCGCCCGCCAGATGCCCGGCCACGTAGACGCCCAAGGTGAACAACGCGCTCAAGGTGGGCGTGGAGAAGGCCGAAAAGAGCAAGGCCACCGCCACCACTACGGCCATCTCCAGGTAGACCAGGTAAATCGCGAGGAGCAGGGAAGGATCCGGTCTGGTGCCGATCGAGATGAGGACGATGAAGAATACCAAGGTCATGATCAGGACGTTCACGGCCAGGACCATAAGCAGCCCCAGGTATTTGCCCACGATGAAATGCCAGCGCGGCAGAGGCTTGGCCAGCAAGGTGAGGATGGTCTTGCGTTGGATTTCCTTCTGGATGAGGCCGATGCCCACGAAGACGGACATGAGCAGGCCGCTCAGGGACATCACCGCCAGGGCGAAATCCTTGACCACGTTTTCCCGGGCGAAGACGGACCATTCCCCCAGAAGCAGGGAGAAGGCGATCATGAGGATGGCGAAGAGCACCAGGTTATAGAGGATTTTGTCGCGGACCGTTTCCCGGAACGCATTGTAGGCGATGATGAGGATGGATTTCATAGGACCTTTGCGACCTCTTTGGCGAGGACGTCTTCCAGGGAATGGCGCGAGCGGCTGACCGCTTCCACCTCCAGGTCTTGGGCCAGGGCCCATTGCAGGACCGAGCGCTTGGCCTCCGGGGTGGCGCAAGCCAAGGTGCGGGCATCCATGGGGGTCCCCAGTCCTTGGGGCCAGCGGGACGCGTCCACCGGTAACGTCAAGGTTACGTGGAAGCTTTCCTCTTCGCCGGCCAGGACTTCGGAAACCGCCCCCTGCCGTCGGATTTGCCCGTCCACGACCATGGCCAGGCGCGTGCAGATAGCCTCCACATCGCTCAGCACATGGCTGGAATAGAAGACCGTGATCCCGTCGGCATGCAGCCCCTTGAGGATATTCCGCACGTCGCGGCGGCCCAGGGGATCGAGGCCGGACATGGGTTCGTCCAGGATGACCAGCCTGGGCTTGGAAATGAGGGCCTGGGCCAGGCCAATCCTCTGGAGCATGCCCTTGCTATAGGTGCGAAGCTTGCGGTCCAGGACCTCGGGACTCATGGATACCAATTCGCTGACCTCGCCGACGCGTTTGCGGAGGTCGCTCCAGCGCAGGCCGGACAGGCGCCCGTAGAAATCCAGGAACTCGCGGCCCGTCAGGTAGTCATAGAAATAAGGTTGCTCCGGAAGAAAGCCCACTTGGCTGCGGCTGCCGGGCGTGCCCGCGGGTTTGCCCATGAGGCTCGCGCGGCCGCCGCCGGAGGAGAGCAGGCCCAAAAGAATCTTGATGGTGGTGGATTTGCCGGCGCCATTGGGGCCGATGAAACCGTAGAGCTCGCCTTCCTTCACGCTGAAGGTCACGCCGCGCAAAGCCGCCACGGGCTTGCGCCAAAAGCCGATGCGGTAGATTTTCCGGAGATCCTCCACCTCAATCATAGTCGGCTCAGCCGGTCTCCTTGTTCTTGAAGCGTTTGTAGTACTTGATGGCGCGGCCGGCCACGTAAAGGGTCACGCCGAACATGAGGAGATAATTGCCGAGCAAATTCCCGTTGAGGAGGAAGTCCCGATAATGGATGGTCTTCAGGTAAAAGCAAAGCCCGGCCAAGGCCAAGGCCACGAATCCGAATACCACCATGTACCAGCTCAAGGTGTCCAGCTTGTCTTCTTTGCCAAAGTCATCAAAGTCTTTAAAGGGTGGGCTTTGATCTTCGCCGTTGCCGGCATCGGTTTTCAGGTTTTGTTCAGACATGGAGGAAAATATAGCCGATCCCATTCCCTTCCAGTATAAAACTTCCGCAAAGCCGGATGCAACCCGAAGCGTGGTTTTCGGAGATCCGGGTTCAACGGTTGAGGTCTTCCGGCAGGACATTCCGGCCGCCGAATTGTTCCAATACGAAAATGGCCTGGAGCAGATGGGTCGGTTTCCTTTGACGGGCCAGGGACTCGGCCCCCTGGAGAATCAGCGGCAAGGACTGGACCAGATGGAACTTCCAGACGCCGTTTTCGCGCGTGAAGTGGAAGACCGGCACGTTCGGGGCTTCGCGCAAACCCATCTCAGCGCGCTCTCCGAAGATATGGGCTTCGCCCAGATCGGTCTTGAGAAAAGTCTTCCGGACCGGATAGTTCTGGATGACCAGCTTGTCGAGAAGTCCGGCCGGCCGGTCGTCAAAGGCCGGGTTCATACGTCGTTCCACCCGCAGCGCCAGGATGCAGAGGATCTCGTAGAAAGGGCGCTCCTCCAGGTAGGACTGGGGTTCGGTACGCGAGGCCCGGCGCATATCGTCCAGCCAATTCAGGGACTCGCGCGAAAGGTAGGCGGCCAGGGAATCCGCATGGCCCTCCTGGATGCGCAATCGGAAACGCAGGAAGGTTTGTTCCACTTGCTGCCGCGCGGCCGGATCATCCGTGGGAGGCGGCGCCGATCCCCCGCAGCCGGCCAAAGCCAGAAGAACCAGCAGGCCGAGGCCGAGCAACCACGCGAAGCGGATCCGAAATCGGCGTCGGGACCGTCGGGACATCAAATGCCTGCGGCCAGGCGATTCCGGTAGATGCGGATTTTCTTTTCCCAGCTTCGTTGGTTGAATTCATCGTCGGCGCGGAATTTCTTGAGCTTGAAAGCGTCCAGCAATTCCTGGATGGCTCTCCGATCGTAGGGATTCCATTTCACGAGATACCCTTCCATGACCGATAGGGACTCGTCGATATTCCGGAAATCCACCATGGTATGCTTGCGCCAGGTCCAGAAGGCGAGCGAAGCGGCCGAACCCTTGATCTTGTCCTCCGATTCCAAAAGCTTGAGGCTGATGCGTCGGGCCGTCTCCGGATCCTTCTGGACATAGTCCTGGCCCAGCAGAAACTCCAAGGTTACCGTCTCCTGCGCATCCAGATCGATATAGCCGAGCAGCACCTCCCCGGCCTTGGCATCGTCCTCCATCTGGTAATAGCAGCCCGCGAGCAAGGTGGCCATGCCCGTGGACAGGCTGTTCTCCTTGCGATAGCGTTCGATGAAGGCGATGGCCCGGGTATAATCCCCGCGCTGGTAAAGGCTCTGCAGGTATTCCAGGATCTGGCTCTCGTAGACATCGTTGCCCATGAGGAAGCCGCTGATGACGGAATCCGGCACCGACGGCAGGGGCCGTTTGCCGATGAGACCCTCGTATTCCCAATCCGCGAAGAAGAAGCCATGGCCCGCGGAGCGCCCCAGGTGGAAGGCCTTGCGGTCGATATCATCGTCGTTCAATCGGGCGAGCAGGAATTGCAGGTAGGCCTCGTTCTTGGTCTCGATATCCTTCCCTAGAATCTCCTTGACTTCCGCGAGCTTGGCCTTGGGCACCACTATGCCCATGGTATTGTACATATGGCTCCAGTCCTTGCTGAACTCGCTCCAGCGCTGGTCGTCCCAGATGTCGTAGGTGTTCACGTCGTAGGTGACCAAGGTCTGCAGCACCTGATCGTAACCGAAGATGGCGATTACATGGCCGGGAATGAAGGCCAGGACCGGAATGCCATGGTCGATGAGGTGGAAGATATCCTCCATGCTGCGCAGCGGCAGGACCAGGCTGGAGAAGCCTCGCGACTCGGAATAGAAGACCTCGTCGGTGATGAGGCTGCCCTTGTCGAGCTGCGTGATCTCGGCGCCGATACGTTTGGCCCCGCGCCGGTCTCCCCAATAGTTGAGGACCAGGCCGAGCGAGTTCGGGACGCAATACGCGCTCTTATATTCCGTGCGGGCTTCGATGCCGGGAATGACGACGCGCTTGAGGGAGGGATCCTTGTTCTTCTCCAGCTTGTCCCGGAATTCATGTGCTTCAAGGAGCAGGCGGGAATCGTGATAATATTTGATCAGGACCCGGATGAACGCTTCCTTCGATTCCTCCAGCCTTCCGCTCTTGCGATGCAGGAGCGCCACGCGGAATTGCAGGTAGGATTTGAGATTGTCCGATCGGCTCCAGGACAGGGCTCGCGAGTACCAGGGAATGGCCTGGTTGGGCGTGCCGGATTTCTCGAAATGCTGTCCCATGAGCAGGGCGTAATTGATGGGCAGGCCGGTCTCCACCGCCAGACCAAGCATGGCGAGTCCGATGGATGCGAGTCCGAGGGCATAGATGCCCGCGAATCCCTTTCCCGCTTTCCAAAGCCGATGGCAATGATGGACGAGGATGGGCACCGATGCGAACCACAGGACCAGGTACAGGACTTGGCGGCCATGATCGAGCCAAGCCGGGAAGATGGCCAGCTCCTCCACCTGCCATAAGGGAATGGTGACGATCATCAGATACAATTGGTTCACGAAAACATGCGCGCCCGTGACCAGGAGAATCAGGTTTACCAGGCCCGACAGGGACCAGGCATCGCCTTCCTTGGAGGATTGCAGCGCCGAAAAGAAAAGCAGCAGGCCGAAGTTCAGCCAGACCACGCCCAGGTCCGCGGAAATGGTATCGACGGAAGCGTTGACGGGGTAATAACTGCTCCAGAGCAGGTCGGAAAGCCACTGCTCCATGCTGGCCAGGAAGACCGCCAGGGGCAGTCCCGCCACCGTCAGGGCCAGAGCCTTGCGCAGGCGGCGATAGGCGGGATGCGTGGCCGGCGGGCCCTTGCCCATCGGCGCCACGGCCAGTACGATAAAGCTCCAGACCAGATTCCAGATTCCCAACAGGATCGCCACGAAAAGCCAATTGTACGGCAGCAGGATCACGGCCGGGATTGGCGCCAGAGCGGCCAATACCAGGATGATCTTGAAAACCTTCGATCCGATCTTGTTCAGATACGGAAGGAAAGGCCAAGGTCCGGCGATGAACATCAGGAAATAGACGAAACCCGGCAGACCCGCCTGCGGCAATTTCACCATGGGTTGGGAATCAGGATTGCTCATGCGGCTTTCAAGTGCTCCGCCGTTGCCATTGGACATGCACCTGCGCCGCGGCCTTATCGCCGCGATGGCGGTAGTAATCGGCCATCAGCACATGGGTCTCCCCTATCGACTTGTCGACTTTCAGGCTTCGGGACAGGAAAGCAAAGGCCGAACGATAGCGCCGCTTATGCATGGCCACCGCGCCTTTCAGGGTCAGGAATTTCGCCTCCTTGGAGAAGCCGGGGCATTGATCCAGGAGTCCCGCGAGCTCATCCAGCTTGCCGAGTTTGAACTTGGTCCAGGCCAAGCGGTATAGCGCGGATTCGCTTCCGAAGGGATAGAGCCCGGTGAGTTCGGAATAATATTTTTCGCTGGCCTTGAGGTCCCCGCGGCGCTCAGTCAAGGTGGCGAGGGAATCCGTATACAAAGGCTC
>DAINDC010000098.1:8845-15206 GCA_036732085.1 Fibrobacterota bacterium
GATCGGTCGCATGCAGCAAGCCGAACAAGGTCATGGCCGTGTCCATGGCCGAATCATTTTCCCCGGAAGAATCGGGAAGGGGCGCGACATACCAGTTCATCATCAGGTAGGAGCCTAGCTTCCCATGCATGATCTTGGTGACGATTTCCTTTTCCTTTTTCGGATCCGGGCCCAGATGGATCATCCACTCGGGCGGGTACTCCCGGAACAGGTTCTGATAGTCGCCCGCATCGGCGGCGAACTCCCCATACCGGCGCTTCAGGTAAAGCATGCGCGAGTAGATCTGATCCCCGGAATACAGGGCTCCGGCCCGCTTATAGGCGGCCGCGGCCGCTTCATAATTCTCATGCTCCTGATAGTATACGTCGCCGAGTTCCACCAGGTAGGCGGCCTGACGTTCCCTGGCTCCGACCATGACGCTGTCCCCGAGCACCAGGCCCACGCCCCCAATATTGACGAGGTGTTCCGCCAATTCATCGGCGGGTATGAATTTCTGGAGGCCCTGTTGCAGGACCAGACTTGATTTGGGAATCGCTTTGCCGTCCTTCTTGGCGCCATGGCCGAAAGCCTCGCCTTCGTGGTGGTAAAAAAGATCCGTATCCTCATTCCGGAACCAATCCCATCCCCCCGGGGCCAGGAAGGAGTAGTAATAGAAGCCATCCCGCCCGGAGTCATATCCCGAGATGGGTACCCAATGACCGTAGAGACTCAGGAACGGGACATGCCCGGCCTGCAAGGCTTCCTTGATGCGGGCATTGGTAAGGAAGCAGGGCGAGACCGGGATTTCCAACTGCCGGAGGGCGGGAATAAGTTCCGGGATATTGTCGAGCTTGGGCAGATTCAGTTGCACGGTCTTGGATAGATCGAGGAGGCGTTTCTTCAGCTCGAGATCGGTCCAGTCGGGTTTCAGGTAGGCGACGGCGCTGAGCAAGGCATACCATTCCTCATCCAGGTAGGAGGCGGGTTTGATGAGCGGGAGGAACAGGCGCAGGGAGGAATCTCCTTTGCCGGCGGGGCCAATCGCATGACTGGAAGCGAGGGAGGGAGACTTTGCCAACGCGGCCAGGGAACGGTCGGCCTTTTTGCGCATGCGGGCATAATAGGGTTTGGCGCCGCAGCGCGCGGACAGGTCGTGAAGCAAGGAGATGGCCTTGGCCCGGTTTCCGCTCTGGTATTCCAACTCCGACCATTCATCCAACGATTCCGGAATGCGGAAGGCCGAAGGCGTCCGCCGCAACTGGGATTGGACCGCGAGCCGGTACAGCCCATAATGACGGCCCTCGAAGGCGCGTTCCTTGATCCCGGCCAAGTAGTAATTCCAATCCCCGAGGACGAAAAGCATGTTCGTATAAAGCAACATGGAGGGAAGTCCCAGGAAAACGGCGCGCTTCAGGAAAACATTGGTGCGCGCGGCCCCGACCAGATAACCGGTGCCGAGAATGAAGGCGCTCCCGTAGAAGAGGGATTTGACGGCGAGGCGGTAAGCGACCTCGTGGCGGAAGGAAAAGAAAAGCGGCTCCCGATCGAACGGGTAGATGAGGCTGAGCAGATACGTGTCGAATTTCTCCCAGACCATGATCCAGAGGAGGACCACCAGCACCGCGCCGTAAAAATAAACCAGGGAGCGAAGGCCCGGCTGCAGGGAGGCTTTCCAGGCCGCCAGGCCGGCCAACAGGACCACGGGCGTGGCATAGAGCATCCACAGCAATCCATCGGTATAGACATCGCTCGGCAAATTGATGGAAAAGCTTTCCAACTCGCCGATATTATGCAGCAGGGACAGGATATAGACGATGGGATAGATGGCCAAGGCCGCGGCCAGCAGGGCCTGTCCCAGGGGAAACTGTTTCGCGCCGTTCCCCGTCAGGAATCGGATCCTGAAAAATCGGGCTCGGCCTTCCTGATGCAGCGACCAAGCCGTAACGGCTATGGCGGCCAGGTACAGGCCCAGCAGCACACTCCAGTGTACGGGAGCGCAAAAAAGCAGAAGCTGAAAAGCCAGAAATCCCAATGTCGCCAAGAAAATATTACGGAGGTAGTGTGGCTGGAGGTTGCGGCGGCGAAGCTTGGCGAAGAGGATGAACCACAGGGAAAACGGACCCAATAACAAGGATACCAGGGCGAACCAGATAAGCTTGAATCCTGAGGCAAAATCCGGTTTGCGAGTCAACAGATTTTCCTTTTCAAAGCAAGCATACTTTTTCAGCATCAAAATGTTAAAGAGGAAAGTATAAAACCCGCAGATTAGGAACAATTTTCAGCGCATTCTAAGTTTTCTAACCCGAAGCGGATCAAGGGGCTATAAATCCCCCATAATACTTTCCTTCCAGTATCTATCAAATACAACAATATGTTGACGTGTATGTTCTTGGGTGCCTATTATTCTTTTCATCTTTAGGAAGCCATCCATGAATGGTTTCCGGTAGGCCGGAAAATCGCCAAGACCCTGGTTTTAAGCGGGCAATCCTATCGGCAATGGTCGGCCAGGATAAGCGGATTGAAGCCGTCCGATGCTAGCAGTCGGACTGTGGACGTAAAGCAAAAAACGATGTATACCGAGGAACCCTCCGCCAAAGCGGGCCTCGTCCTTAGGAGATTCGAATGAAGCCATCCCTGGCCGTATTGGTCGCGAAGAGGCTGGTGGATCTGCTCACCGGTTGGCTGGGCACCTTGCTTTTTGTCGTCACCTACCCTTTTGTCGCCTTGTTCATCAAGCTTGAGTCCCGAGGGCCGGTCCTTTATTCCCAACAGCGGGTGGGCATCAACCGCCGCTCGAGCCCGTACCAGATTTTCCGCACCAAGAAGAACGACTCGGCCATGGCCGGCGGCACCAGCGCCTTCATCCTTTCCAACCGGCAAGTGGATTATGGCGGAGAGATTTTCACCATCCTGAAATACCGGACCATGCGCGTCGATGCCGAGAATCTCGGACCGCAGTTGGCTAAAAAAGGTTTGGACCCGAGGGTGACCCGGCTGGGGAAATGGCTTCGCGCCCTGCATATCGATGAGCTGCCCCAGTTCGTGAATATTCTTCGCGGCGATATGAGCCTGATTGGACCGCGGCCGGAACGGCCTTACTTCACCTTGCAATATTCCAAATCCATCCCCCACTATCTGGATCGGACCCTCTGGCTCAAACCCGGCTTGACCGGCTTGGCCCAAATCGTACTCGGCTACGACGACTCGCTAGACAGCGTGGTCCGCAAGATCCATTACGATTTCTCCTATCGCTCCGCCACCAGCCATCTCCTGGCCTGGGCCCGGATGGAAATCTGGGTCGCGATCAATACCGTCTTGTATCTCTTCATCAAACCGGAATTCGAGGGCGAGACCCGCGATCTGGCCGGCCTGCGCCGGGCCAAGCTCATGAATTTCCGCGCCTATGCTCCGTTCAAGCTGGACTTACCCAAGGATGTCGCCGAGCTCAAGAGCCTGGTCCATACCCACCATACCAAGAAATCCACCATCCTGGTCGGCAGCAGCCCTTATGAGCTCAGCCGGACGCTCAAGGAATTGGATTTCAATCCCAAGAAGTCCCTGGACGTGCAAATCAGCCCGGATGAAAACTTCGACCTGGAGGACCTGGGATTCCTGATCAATCTGGTCCAGCGGGTCAAGCAAACCGGCGGTCGCGTGGCCGTCAAGAACTCCAGCCCGCGCGTCCAGAAAATGCTCAAGGAAATCCATCTGGATAAGGTCATCGAGCTGCACCGGCCGCAGGATACCATCAAGAATTTCATGACGGTCGACGTGGAATGCTGGTTCCATGCTTACAATCTCAAGGAGCAGGTGCCGCCGTCCACATGGCATCTCCAGCCCACGCGCGTGGCCGCCAATGTCCGGAAGATCCTGGATCTGTTCCGCGCCCATGATACCAAGGCCACCTTCTTCGTACTCGGATGGGTGGCGGATCATTTCCCGGACGTGGTCCGGATGATCGAAGCCGAAGGCCATGAAATCGGGACCCATGGTTATTACCATAATCTCCTGACCAATATGACGCCGTCCCAGTTCGAGGAAGACCTGGAGAAATCCCTGGTCTCCTTGAGCAAGCTGACGCCCCAAAAGATCATCGGCCACCGCGCCTCCAATTTCACGATAGTGGAATCGACGCTTTGGGCTTTGGAGATCCTGGCCAAGTACGGCATCGAATACGATACCAGCGTCTTCCCCATCAAGCGCGAGCGGTACGGCATCAACCGCTATCCCAACCGCCTGCCGCATACCATGCAGTTCCAGGATGGCAGCAGCCTCACGGAAATCCCGTTGTCCACCTTGGGGCTCGGCAATAAGCTATTGCCGATCTCCGGCGGCGGCTATCTGCGCTTGTATCCATATCGCGTCACCGACAGGTATATCGAACAGAAGAACCAGCGCGGCTTGCCCGCCATGGTGTATTTCCATCCCTGGGAGTTGGACACGGAACAAAAACGGCTCAATGTGGGCGGCATGAAAGGCTTCCAGCATTACGTGAATCTGGACAGCACCGAATGGAAGCTGAGCCGGCTCATGGAGCGATTCTTCTTCACGTCCGTGAAGGAAAACCTCAAGTCACGCCGGGTCCAGGGACTGCTCAAAAAGAACCCGGTGAAAATCGAACGGGTCCACGGCATCGCTCCCGGCGAAGCAGGGGCCTTCCGCTTGGCGTCGGAATCGGTTTGGGATGCGGACGAGGGCTCGGCCGAAACACCGGAACAGACCGCCGCTTAGCTTGGTCTAGGCAGGTCCAAAGCGTCGACCCGCCAGGTCCAGAGCGTCGTCTAACCAGGTCGTTGATTAACTAGGTCCAGAGCGACAGCAGGTAAATCGTCGCCAGGTACATCCAGAAGAATGCCAGGAACTTGGCGTATTTGGAGGTGTCGAAGGCGGGTCGTTGCGGATACAATCTGCTCATAAATCCTCCCCTGGAACCGGTTCACCTGAAACGCCTTTCGGCCGATTCTAACATACATTCCCGCAAGCTTGAGTCAAGAATGAAATAGCCGGAGAAAACGGTTTTTAGGGCATTGCGGAAATTGGACTGGACGCGCAAGCCCTTGGTAACTGGACTCGCATGCCTCTTCATCGGGCGAATTCCGAAAAGGCTTGAGCCGTAAAAACGATGGGGGCAAATCGCGTGGAAACGGCCACCAGGGCGGTCTTCAGCGAATCGCGGTTTGAGAATTGAACGTTTGTTTAGCGGGCGGCGTCGAGGAGGGCTTCGCCCTTGGACCGTTGATTGATGTGGAAGATCAGGCCGGAAATATCCGCTGGGGTAACACCGGAGGTACGTTGGGCGAGACCCACGGTGAGCGGCCTTTTCAAGGCGAGTTTCTGGCGGGCCTCGGTGGAAAGGGCATGGGCCGCGCCATAGTCGAAGTCGGCGGGAATCCGCAGGCCCTCGAGTTTCTTGTTCCGATCGATTTCCTTGAGCTGCCGCTCCCAGAACCCGCCGTAGCGTTCCGAAGCCTCCAGGGCGAGCATCTCCCGTTCGCCGAGATCGGTTTCCAGATCCAGGCAGCGCATCAGTCCCGACAGCCCCACGTCCGGACGGCGCAACAGGCTCAAGGCGGGCGCCGGTTCCGTCATGGCCGCCGATCCGCAAGACTGCAGGTAGGCGTCCACGCGCGGCCCGAAGGCCCGGGTGCTTTCCAGGTTCTCGCGCACGGACTTGAGGCGAAGACGCCAGTTCTCGAACTTTGCGAAGACTTCCGCGCCCACCATTCCCAGGGCATGGCCTTTTTCCAGCAGACGCTCCTCGGCATTGTCCTGACGGAGATGCAACCGGAACTCGGCGCGGGAGGTGAACATGCGATAAGGCTCTTCCAGTTCCATGGAGACCAAATCATCGGTGAGCACGCCGATATAGGATTCGCTCCGCGCCAATAGGAAGGGCGCCTTGCCCTGCAAGGAAAGGGCGGCATTGATGCCCGCCATCAGGCCCTGCGCCGCGGCCTCTTCGTAACCGGAGGTCCCGTTCACCTGGCCGGCGAAATACAATCCGGGAATGGCCTTGCACTCGTAGGTGGGATCGAGTTGGGTCGCCTCGACCGAGTCGTATTCCACCGCATAGCCATAGCGCAAGACGCGGCAGTCCTTGAGACCGGGAATGGTGCGCAAGGCCCGATCCTGGATCTCGGCCGGCAGGCTGGAGGAGAAGCCGTTCACATAGATGCGGCCGTTGTTGAGGCCCTCCGGTTCCAGGAACAGGTGATGCGAATCCTTGTCCGCGAACCGGCAGATCTTATCCTCGATCGATGGGCAATAACGCGGCCCGATGCCTTTGATGGCGCCAGTGAACATGGGGCTTTGATCGAAACCGGTGCGCAGGACTTCATGGGTTTCGAGATTGGTATGCGTGATCCAACAGACCGCATGGTTG
>DAINDC010000099.1:0-7379 GCA_036732085.1 Fibrobacterota bacterium
TATGGAGCGGATTATCGGACTCGAACCGACGACACTCTGCTTGGAAGACATACGCTTTCGACCCTGAAAACACCCCAATTCACCGAATTTCATGGACCCTATCAAAGGTGGACCGCCCCTCTGTCCACCCGTAATACTACGACCTACTCCCAAAAAGTGGACACATCACGACGCTCTTTCTTCCCCCAATCCCACTATGATCTCCCCCTGGCTCTCTTCACGAAGAGCCGGGCTTCTTGCATGGTCGGGATGGCGGGATTCGAATCTACGATAAAAGGCATTTTTTCCTTTTTCATGGTGTACGTATCTCAAGACGTAACTTTTGGGATTGGCTGGAACCCAGGATTAACGGATTATGCAAACCCGGCAGATACCTGGTTACTCAGCTTTCCGGTACAGACCTGTTTGGCCTGGTCCGGCTCAAGATGGGTGACGTAGACGCATCATGTTGGCGAGGGATTCCGCCATGGAGTCGAGGGCCGTTGCTCCCGGTAGCGACAGGACCAATTTAAGGTTGCCCTTTTCATCTTGCTCCAGCCATTCGGCCAGCCGCTCCCTGACTTCCCCGGCCAGGCTGTCGGTTTCCGGCACGGGGCTTTTGCGCGCCAGCAACTCCCCCATGAACGCGAATGCATGGATCAGCAGTTGGCCTCCCGCCTGCGAAAGGACTTCCTTTCGCCCGAGCCGCGCCGCCTCGGCTTCCGCTTCCGATTTGATCCGTTCGTGAACGGGTTCAGCGGGTTTTTCCCCTAGCAGGATTTCCAAACGACCTTTCAACTCCTCAATTCCGCTGTGAAAATCCACGCTGTCCACCTGCGTTTCGGGATCCAAAGCGGCCAGAGCAAGCAGCTTCTTTGCGGACAGAGTCCCCAATAATCCTTCTTCGATGGTTCCCTCCGTCACCAGCAGGATTACGTGGACGGGCCTTTTCTGTCCCATGCGATGGGCCCGGGCGATGCGCTGCTCCAGCACGGCCGGGTTCCAGGGAAGATCCACGTTGATGACGGTATTGGCCGCTTGCAGATTGAGTCCGGTGGAACCGGCATTGGTCGTGATGAAGAGCCGGCAATCCGGGTTCTCCTGGAACTCGCGCACCAAAGCCTGCCTCTTTTTCTGCGGCACCTGCCCGTCCAGACGGACGAAGGGCATGCGCAGTTTTTTCAGGATGGGCTCGATGAGATCGAGCATGGTGGTCCATTCCGAAAACAGCAGGATCTTCTTGTCCTTTTCGGCGCTCAATTGTTCCAGGATGGTTTTCAACTCCTCCAGCTTGGAGGAATATCCGGGCTTTTTCTTGTCCACTAAAGTGGTACTATCAGCGGCCATGCGGCAGATGAGAAGGTGCTTCTGCAAACGCATCAAATCCATTTCGGTCAGGAATTTCTTGCTTAGGATGGTGGAGACGATTCTTTTATTTCCATCGTGCATTTCCTGCTGCTCCACCGTCGCGCCGATGCGGCGGATTTCGCTTGTCCGCGGGGGCAATTCGCGCAACACCTGGTTCCGAGTCCGGCGCAACAGGATCGGTTTCAGCCGTTCGCGGAGATCAACCAGGTTTTGGTATTTCAAGACTTTTCCCTTGTCGTCCGTGAGACGATGGCGGTGGAAGAATCGGAAGGCGGGCCCCAAGCGCCGGGCGTCGATGAATTGGACTACGGAAAACAATTCCTCCAGGCGGTTCTCCATGGGCGTGCCGGAAAGCACCAGGGCGAATTGGGACCGCAGGCCCTTGACGATGCGGCTGGTCTTGGCTTCCCAATTCTTGATGCGCTGGCCTTCATCGAGGATGATGTAATCCCATTTGTGTCTTTCGATGGCCAGGATATCGCGGATCACCTGCTCGTAATTGCAGATGGTGAAAAAGCATGCATTTCCATATTGGTCGGCCCTTTCGTCAGCGCCTCCCCCCACCAATTGGCTATCGCGCTCGGAAAACCGGCCGATTTCCAAAGCCCATTGCGACTTGAGCGAGGCGGGACAGATGATTAGGGTCTTGGCGATCCCGGCTTCCCGTGCCAGAAGCTCAGCGGCGCCGATGCCCTGAATGGTTTTACCCAATCCCATTTCATCGGCAAGCACGGCCCTTCCAGCGCCGACGGCGAAGGCAATGCCGTCCATCTGATACGGCAACAGTTCGGTCTTGAGCAGGCTTTTGCGCAGAGGATGCCCGGCAGGGTCGCGTCTGATTTCGGCGATCATCCGTTCCATCCGGCGCGCGTACAGCTCCCGTTGGATATGCTCTTCCGCATCGGGGTAGATGAGAGTCTCCGTCCCATTCGCTTCGACCTTGCGGATCCGTTCCAGCAGATGGGCAACATCCGTGATGGGACCCTTGACTAAAGGCGCCAACAGGGCGCGGAAGCGTCCTTCCATTTTTTCCGGCAGGGCCAGGTACAACTCCACCTTTTCGCCATAGCGCAGGTACACGGTAACATTCCGGTGTACATACGCTTTCCAATGGCGACGGGGAATGCGCTTCCGCATCTTCTCCAACACGGCCAGGATGTGTTTGCAGGTGCCCAAGGTATTGATGCGGAAATCCGGACAGCCGCAATAGGATTCTCCTGGCTGTTCTCCCCGCAAAGCCACGCGATAGGTTTTGCCGGAAGCGGGATTGGTGACTGCGTAGTCGGTCCAGAGTTTCCCGGGTTCGGAGGGAGCGATGCGAATTTTTTCCTTCCGCACCCTTTCCAGTCTCTCCTCCAGGGCCTTCTCGATCAAATCCTGTTCGCTCACATCCAAGGATTTCCCGGATTGCTTTTCTTCCGGCGGCGCGGCCAGCCCCAGACTGAGCTTCTCTTCAAGGACCAGGGAAAAAGCAGCTCCAACGTGTTCGCATACTCCCCTGCATTGGCTGCAGGCGAAGGCCAAATGACCGGGCTTTCGATTATCCAAGCGGATCTGGGCCTTGAGGCCGTTGAGCTTGAGCGTCAGAGTGTCCACCCCCAGGTTCACCTGCGCTTCGGGATCGATATCCATCCTCCCGCCTTCGCGGATAAGCTTGGGACCCTTGGGCCCCAGCAGCTTGCAGGCTTGGCGGTAATTCAGATGGGCGAGGCGATCCCGTAATCCAATCATGGTTTCCCCTTTCAAGTTCGGATGGAAAGGGTGGTAATTCCATGAATATCCGTCAATGGCACCTATTCCTATTCCGACTCCTATTCCGACTCCTGATTGAGGATGTCGGGGAGAAATACCAATTTGATAAATCCTCCATCTGTTGCGAAGTTTATCCTTGAGGAATGCTTTTGAACTGGGAGTCGATTATGAGCAAAATCGGACGCAACGACCCCTGCCACTGCGGCAGCGGAAATAAATACAAGAAGTGCTGCCTGGAAAGGGATGCGGAACTGACACATGTCCCGGCGCACGTGTCATCCATGGGCGGATTGGAAATCCAGATCCCCGATTCCGACGAATTGGATGGGTTGGACGATCGATTCCATGCCGCCGATTTCAGTGGAAAAGTCCTCATGCTGAAGGCCTATTTCGCGGCACCCCCGGAAGATGACGGAATGCTGTTTGAGTGGTTCCTGGATTTGAACGACGCAGTGGAAACGGAACAGGAACGAGCCGTTTTCGGTGAATGCCTGGATTTGCTGAGCGTGTCCCTGCCCGAAGTCTATTCAGAATGCATCGGGCATCTGCTGAATGAGAGGCTTAAGATCGCGGTGAAGGATGGCGATGTCGATGTTGTGAGCCGGTTGTTTCGCGAACTCGCATGCTCGGTACCCCTGGATTTCGACCGGTTTTTCCAGCGGGCGGATCAATTGGCCTACCTGGGGCATCTCGATGCCTTGTTGAGGGGAATTCGGGCGGGTTGGCCAAGCGTGCGGGATGACGCGGATATTTCCGACAGTGGAATCGAGGAATATGCCGGACTGGGGGCTGATTTCGAAATATTCACGTACTTGCAGACCACCCCGCATCCGGTCCCGGAGAACCCGGAACTCGCGGGCCGCGTCCGGGGCTTTCTTGGAAATATTGAATTGCAACTCGAACGATCCATCGGTGAGTTTTTGGGCTTGCCCGACATGGCCTGGGAGCGGACGGATTTTGAAATCACCCGGAAGGCGTATCGGAAGGACAGGACTGTTGGCCATCGTTTTGAGGTCTGCCTGACCTCATTGGCAAATACGTTTCTTGGGTGGTTGCACCGGGAAAAGGGCATGACCTATTCCAGAGCGAGCCTGGTGAACGGTGAATTGATCTCCTTTGTACTCGAGCGCCTGGATGGAAACCTGAAGGACGTCGATTTCCTTAAACAGATCCCCTATAAGAACCATCGCTCCTGCCAAATCCTCGTTCCCGACTATCAAAACCTGGATGCTTATTTGGCCGGTTCCTTTTCAATGTTTAACTTCAAATCCTATCGGGGCTTCGCTTTTATTGAAGGCATTCCCTACTGGCTCGAGTTCCTGGCGCAAAGAGGATTTCTCGACGAGGAATCCCATCATTTGGTTTTCAACACCCTTTATGAATTGTTCCTGGAAACGGGGCGGTATTGGGAGCAGCGCGGAGGGGAACACGAGTTTGATTTTCCCGCTCTGCAACGCGCTTGGACCTTGGAAGTGTCCCATCAGGTTGGAAGTCAAGTTCCGGGATTTTAAAAGCGCACGCGATACTCAGACGGATAAAGAATGCCCGCATGACCCGGAAAATACCCGTGACGAAAAAAACCGACACCCCGGCCAGCCCAACCATTCGCGAGGTACTGACTGAATTCCTCACGGAGCAGAAAAGCCGCCTGTCCCCGAAGACGTATACCCAGTACAAATACGTTTACCAACTATTGCAAATGAGTTTGGATGGCTACGGCCCCAACTCGCTCGATAAGGCCGAAACCAAGTTGTATGAAAAAATCAATAACAACAAGGAAATCGCCCGGCGGGAATATTGCGATATCTTCGGCCCCGACTACATCCTGCCCAACCTCTGGGAATTTCTCGACTACTTCATGGTCCGAAAAGTGGCGGCCGGAAAAGACCTGCTCCAGGCTTCGGGAGCGGTCACCAAGAAACTTGCGGTCTGGCTCAAGGCCAAAGGGTATGCGGAGGCCGAAGAAGCGGAAGTGGCCGTTAAACAGGGCAGGAAAGCCGCCCGCGATTTGCCGAAGGCGGACGAGTTGTCCAACCTGCTTTACGATTTCGCCTGTGTCGATCCGAGCAGAAAGTACCTGGACCGGATTGAGGACCATTTTGAATTTACCCGCGTAGAGCCCGGAAAAATCTGGGTGGAGAGCATCGGGGGAAAGAAAGCCGGTCCCTTTGCGGTTCCGGAGGACATCAGCGACATGTGTACCGTCGGGTGGACGTTTAGCGGCACGATAGGCAGCCTGGGCGGGAAATGGAAGATCCTGGAGGCGTGGAATGTGTATCCCCGCTGAGCGGAGGACCTGCCCTACTTGCTTGAAACCGTCTCTCCCCCGGAATCCTTGCTAGATTTCCGTCCTTTGTATCCTCAAGTCCAGGCCGTCCCATGCCCACCCTGCCCACCCCACCCAACCCTTTGCGCCTGTTCGGCGATCATTTCCTGGAAGCCTTCGCCCAAGGCGAATCGGCCCAGCTGATAGCGCGTCGCAACCCCAACCTGGGCAGCCTGCTCAACTCGGAAAGGGCGCCCGCCTATATCCAAATCCTCTATCGCCTGCTCCTCTTCCGGCGTGAGCACGAATTGGAGCCGCTCCACGAAGATGTACATCTGGCCGTGAGGGAGGCCCAGGAATGCTGTTCGAACACGGCCTACGGAGTCGAGATATTCAACCTCGACTTGGCCCAGCTTCTGGAATGGAAGCTCCTGGATCGGCGTCTTGAGAAGGAACGCATCCGGGGCTACAAGGACAATCGCCGCAACCGGTTCCGCTACCGCCTTTCCGAAGAGGCCATCGCCTTCCTCGAATGGTTGGAGGATCGTCTACGATCCGATCTGGAAGATCGCGCCGCCGATGCCCGGGATTTGCTGGAAGAGGTGCAGGGTTCCTTTAATGAACTGCTGCGCATGCTGAAAGATGCCCGTTCCGGCGCTCCGGCCGACGGGCGGTCCGAGAGCCTTGCGGATGACGAGGCCCGTCGCATCCTGTTCCAGGTCCACAAAGCCGATCAATGCACCCGGGACATCAACTCCGCCCTCAGCGACTTCAACGCCGCACTGTTGGGGTTCCTGGGAAGGGAATATACCCTGGGGGAATTGCGCGGCCTGCTGGGGTCACTCGAACGTTACGTGGAAAAATACCTGCTCCAGGTGGCGCGGCTCCGCGCCTCCCTCCTGCCTTCCTTGGAAAGGGCAGTCAAACCCAAGTACCGTGAGATACTGGTTTCGGCTTTCGAAATCATGGAGCGGGAAAGAAAGTGCACGCCCCGTTTGCTCAAGACCTCGTCCGGGGAACGCATGTCTCCCTTACCCTTGCTGGCGGGCATGCAGGCCTTCTACCGCGAGGGCGGGACCTTGGACGGCCTGTGCAGCCGCATTAACGAAAGCGCTTTGCGCGTCTGGCGCAAGATGGCTTCCCACCTCAAAGAGCTGGAGCGTAAAAGCCATCGGCTTGAGGATATTCGCGAGCGCATCGCCGAGATGGCAGCCCTGGAGCCTGCGGTTGTGCCGCGCAGCTTTCTCAACCGGTTGCTTTCCTGGGGCAGCCTGCGGGGCGACTTGCATGAATGGGACGAGGACATCAAGGCCACGCCCCCGGCGCCGCGGCGTTCCTCCTGGAAAGGCAGGCCCGAACCGAGCCTCCGCCTGCAACCCAAACAGGCCGACGGGAACGGCCCGGCCCAGAGCCTGGAAGAGACCCGAATGGCGGAGTTGAAGGCGTGGCTGGAAGCCAAGGTCCTGGGTCCCGATCCGGAGGCGATGGCCCGGATTTCCCAAGGCGGATACGATGAACCGGAGGACTTCTCTCGGATTCTCGCTCTAGCAAAAGCGGGGATTCTCGGCCGCGGGAGGAATCTCGCCCGAATTGGATTCCGCCTGCATGCTGATCCGCAGACGCAAGTTGAGGTACGGCTGGGCGTCCCCCCCACGGGCACGACTCTTCCGGGCGTCCCGCCCGCATACTCTGCCGGATTGGTTTTCCATGAAATGGAAATACGGAAGTCGGAGGCGGGATAACGCATGATCGAAATGGAAGGTATTGGGCCGCTTTTGGCCAGGCAAGGCGACCGGGTACGGACGGTGCTCAACATCCTCCTGGAAAGCCCCTATTTTTACAGGGCCGACGATGAGACGGCTTTCAATTTCCTACGCCGGCACCGATCCGAATTCACGCGCTTCTTCGAGGACCACTTCGGATGGTCTTTGGTCCTGGACGGGAAATGCGCCCGGGTCTACAAGGAGCGCTGGTACAATCGGGAAATCACGGAAAGCAACCGCGACGTGTTCAA
>DAINDC010000099.1:7389-9847 GCA_036732085.1 Fibrobacterota bacterium
CCTGGGCGGATACGGCGGCCAGCTCAACGTCGCGCTCTCACCCGACGTGTTCAACTTCAGCCGCCGCGACGAATGCATCGGCTTCATGATTCTGCTGGAATTCTTCGAACATCAGTTGGAGGACAACGGCATGACCGTGGAGGACAAGGACAACCTCCGTTTCCGCTTCGGGGACCTGCTGGAGTTCGCCACCCGGCGCTTCCGAGATGTCTTTCCGGGCGATGGGAAATATGAGGCGGAATACGTGCGCGCCAAGGTGCTGCGGCAAATCATGCCCGTGCTGGAACGGTACCGCTTCCTGCGGCGCATCCAACCGCCCGCCGATGAGCAAGTCGCCGAGGAGCAGATTCTGTTCGAGGGATTGCCCGCGCTGTACCATTACAACAGCGCCTACCTGGGCAAAAACCTGGAGTCCATCCGCGCCTTGGCTTCTGGGGAGCCCGAGGCCCGCGAGTCCTCGCCACGGGACGATGCCGCCCTGGAACCGGTTGCGGAAGATGAAACTGATGACGGAGCGGATGGAGAGAATATTCCATGATCGACGACGACGATTTCCAACCCTATACCATACGGCGCATCCGCCTCGTCAACTTCCATAATTTCCAGGACGAAACCGTCGAGTTGAAGGATGGAGGGCACCTGTTCCTGCTGGGCGAAAATGGATCGGGCAAGACCACCATCCTCGACGCCGTGCAATACGTCCTCACCGCCGGCGACCTGGAGTTGAACGCGGCCGCTCGCGTGGCCGGGGCCAAGAACGATGGCCGCCGCGTGCAGGGCATCGTGATGCGCTACAACGTGGACACGGGACCTTTGAACAAGGAAGGTGGGGTGAGCTATGCCGCCCTGGAACTCGCGGGGCGAGGCGGCCATCCCTTGACCTTGGCCGTGGGCCTTTCCGCCTATTCCATGGATGAGAGGATCCAGCGATGGGGGGTGATCCGAGAGGCGTCCCTGGAGGACATTCCCCTGGTCGTGGAGGAGGAAGGCGTCAAGCGGGTGCTGGGCCAGCGCGAGTTGAAGGAAAGGATGGAGGGATCCGGATTCTACGCCATCGGAGCCTATGAAAAGGAATTGGCGCGACGGCTCTTCGGCAACGAGGAGGTTTTCCGCGAGATTGTAAAATTCCTGTCCATCGGCAAGGCGTATCGCGAACTGGCCGCCCATGCCGCCGATTACCACGACCTGTTTAAGCGGCTGTTGCCCGAACCCAAGACGGACCTGTTCGAACGGATCGTGGAAAGCCTGAAAACCCTGGAGGACAGCAACAATATCCTCGAGGACATGGAAAAAAAGCACGCCTACCTGGAGTCATTGACCGCCCTGTCGGCCTCCATCGACGATTGCCGCGAAGCAACGGGCCGCTATCGCTGGCTGACAAGTCACTGGGCCCTCAAGGCCGCGGCCGCGGAGGCGGATGAGATAGCCGGACTCGGGGTCGCATGCGAGTCCCAGTCCGCCGCGCTCGCGGAGGATGTGCGCGTCTGCTCGCGTGAAGGCGCGGATTTGGAAAACCGCATCGCCGATCTCAAGGAGAAGGATTCCAGCGGCAGCGTGCGCCTGGAAAGGGAACTGTCGTCGGATTGGGAGCGGAAGGATGCCGCGCGGTCGCGTTCGGAGCAGCGTCTGGCGGGCCTGGAAGCCCGGACGGCCGAGGCCGGGGGCAAGGCGCGGAACGCGGGAGTGGCATTCCGCCAGGCGGCCCGGACGATCCGCGACGGCATGGAGGAACGCGCGCTGCCGCTTGGCTTGGGCGGTTCTCCTTTGGCCCAAGGCCTGGAGTCCCTGGAGAAGCTGGAAATTCCGGGTCCGGAAGCGGACGGGCTGCCCCAAGAGGATTTCCTCCGCGACGTCGATCACCTTCTCCAGGGCCGCCGGCAAGCGGACCTCATGCTCGGGCAGAAATCGGAAAGGCTGCAAGAGGCCGAACGGCTCCTGGCCGCTGAAGTAGCCCGCATGGAGGCGGAGCGGGAAATCCGCCCCGGACGGGTCGGGTTTTCCGAAGCCGTCTCCCGGCTATCGGCCTTGGGTATCCGCGCCGTTACGCTGTATTCCGAACTGGAGTGGAAGAACGGGCTGGACATGGCCACGGCTTCGGCGGCCGAGGAAGTCGTCGGCGAAGACGTCCTTTTCACCCTGCTCATCCGCGGCGAGGACTATGACCGGGCCCGCGAGGCCTTGCTTCCGGAATTTCCGGGCATCCGGCTTTCCCGGCGAAAAGTGGATGAAGGCGACCTATCGCCTTGGGTTGAGGCGCACTTCGATCCGGCCGAATCCCACCCCTCCGCCCTCATCTGCCTTTCCGAGGAGATGGAAGCGGCCCATGGTCCCGCCCTGGGACAAATCCAAGGACGTCCCTTGGCCGCCTTCCGCGCCCACGAGGTGGGCCCCCCGGTGATCGCGGCGCTGGCCGTCGCCGCGATCGGGGCAGGACGCTGATGAGAACCGGAAGCAGGCC
>DAINDC010000099.1:9857-15123 GCA_036732085.1 Fibrobacterota bacterium
CGCTTCGCCCTCGCGCTGGATTGGAGGCGACCGCCGCCGCCGGGCCTGGGAGGAAAAGCTGGCTGACCTGCGGAAGGATCAGAAGTCATTGCGCGAGGAGATGCGCGCCGCCGAATCCGAAAGCCGCAGCCTGCGCACCGCCATCGGAAGCCTGGAAGGCATTCAGTCCTGGGTTACCGGAGAATGCCGGCGCCTGCTCCGTCTCTCCGGCGAATGGGTCCGGGCCCTGGAAGATTGGGAACGGAATCAGGAAGCGTCCGACACCGAATGCCGCATCCTCAACGAAGCCATCCTCGAAGCGGAATCCCTCCAGGCCCGGCTGGGAGACCTGCGGGCCCTTATCCGGCGCGAGGGCTTGGACGGCCTGGAAGCCAAAATCACGGTGCTGGAGACGCGGCGGTCCGAATTGGAGCGCAAGCGTGGCGATTTACAAGAACGCCAGGGCGCATGCAAACAACGAATGCGGGACTTGGTGGATCGGGAGGCCCATCGAATGGCCCGGGAACTCGCCGCCGCCGAGGATTTGGCGGGCCACGCCCTGGCCCTGCGCCGGATCCGTCCGGAGTTGGAGGACGTCGAACATTATGTGCTGCGCATCCAGAAGGGCTTCCAGTTCAAGAGCGCCGCCCACGTTTCGGAAGCCCTGCAGGATGTGGATCGAAAGGAACTCCAGCACCGGACGATCTTGCGCGAAAAACTGAACGCGCCCGTGCTCGGTTCCCTGTTTGGCTTCGCCTATGAGGAAAACGAAAACCGGCTGGCGGATCGCCGCGGCCGGGCCGTGCAGGATTTGGCCGTTGAACAACGACGGTCCATCGACGAGCAAAAGGAAGTCATCAACGAAAGAACCACGGATCTGTTCAAGCGTATCATTGGAAGCGAACTCACGGCGTATTTCACCCGCTACGTAACCCGGCTTGAACAGATGGTTCGCCAAATCAACGCCCTCCTGGCGGGACGTGACTTCGGCGGCACACGTTATGGTCTGGAATTGCAGCGCGAGGAGAAATACAAGACCATCCTGGACGCGGTCCGGAAATCCACCCCCCTGGCTTCCAGGGGCCCACTCGCTTCGAGGGACCCGCTTGTCGGCGGCCTCAACGACGATCTCCGGAACTTCATCGAGGACAACCGGGACGCCATCCTGAACGCCGAGGTGGGGACCATACCGGAACCCCTCGATTACCGGAACTGGTTCCATTACCACCTCCGCTTCACCGCCATGTCCGGTCAAGGCGTACTCATGGACCGCAAGACCAAGAGCCTCGGTTCGGGCGGAGAACAAGCCGTACCCAATTATCTCCTGGTCCTATCCATCGCCCGTTTCCTTTTCCACGGCAACAAGGCCAAGGTCCATGTACTGCTTTTCGACGAAGCCTTCTACGGAATCGATGCCGGACGCCGGGACCAACTCCTGGGATTCGCCGGGGACCTGGGCCTCCAGCTTTTCGTCGCCTCTCCCGATCAGGACGGGGTCAAAAAGGAAATCAAATTTTCCACCACCTTGCTGGTTGTGAAGGACAAGAATTACGACGTCCACCTGTATCCCTTCCAGTGGGAGAACGATCCGGAAAAGCAGATGGATCTCCTGGAGGAACCCCGGTCTGAGGAAACGCCCCGCTTCGGGGTGGAATTGGGACGCTGACCCGTGGAAAACCAGGAAGAAATCTTCCGACGGTATCTGCTGCGCTACCCTCGCATCGAGCCCTGTCTGCGCCGTCTCTGCCTGGGGATATCCCGCCGGGAGGACTTGCGCGGTACGGTCGTGTTGGGAAGCAGCTTCGCCCGCGGCGAGGATTACGAACCGCTTCTGGAATTGTTCGGCCGGCCGGCGTTAGCCCTTTCAAGCAAAGGGGAGATGCGCCTCTCCCTGAATCGGGTTACTCCGGCCTCGGATCAAAAGACGCTCGTAGCCTGGTCCCATGCCCTTCACTTGGCCTTGGGTCTCCCCGCGGTGAACATCAGCCTTCGCAAAAAGGAGGCCGCGGCCGCATGCGCGACCTTGCTCGATCGCTTCCGCCTCGCTTATCCCGACCTCGCCCTCGTACACGCCGGCCTCAGGGAGAGAAACGACTACTGGACCCGCTCCCTGTTGACCGGAAACGCCGAAGCCCTGAAAACCTTCTGGTTCCGGGCGGCGGACATCACCCGCTTCCTGACGGCAAACCGGGAAGCCTTGACCCTTGCGGATCTCGGCGCCCGCATGTGCGGCGACAGCAAGTCCTTGAAAACCGGGAAACTCCTGGGACTGGTGGTGGAATGGCTGCTACTCCTGGAAGTGGGCGTGGCGGACAAAAACGCACCGAAGGATAAATGGGAGGTCCTGGCCAAGTACCATGTGGTGGAAAACCCAAGCGCCATCAAGGTAACCCTGTTCGGGCCAGTGGTGCTTTGGAAAGCCGGACGGCGCCTTGACTTCGTGCATCAACTCTGGAGCCTGGGGGAATCGGCCACCTTGAGCTGGGAGAACCTGTCCGGCGTGGAGCGGTTGGAAATCGATTCGCCTGAATCGTCCGGACCGGCCTTGAGCTGCGAGAACGAAAGCCCATTCCGGCGTCTCAAGCAGGATGGGTATTCCGGCGTGCTCGTCTACAGCCAGGGCTTCCCCAATGCGGCCGTGCTTCGGCTTTGGGAACTCCTGGGCCGGACCGGTTCCGTCAGCGCGTTCCTCCATTGGGGGGATAGCGATTTGGCGGGGCTGAGGATCGCTTCAATCCTTAATGAAGTCCAGGCGCTTCGGCTCTTTCGATGTGATCATCGGGAATTGCAGAGGCATGTTCCATTTCTAATACCGCTGAGTATGGAGGAGAAAGCAGCCGCGGTTCGCTTCCTGGAAGCCCACCCCGACTTCCCCTTCCGCGTCGAACTCAAAATCACCGCCGAAATCGGGTGGCTAGAACAAGAAAGCTGGTCGGCTGATTCGATTTGAGGTTAATCCAGAATTTTTTTTGGAATTTCGGCGATAGCCGCCTTCACGATTTCCTGCATTTTTTTGACCTCATCATTCGTTAACTCTTTAAACAAGCTCCTCTTGGTTTTTGAAAGATTACCCTTTCCTTCCAAGCAAATCCTCAGGAAGAGATCCAACCTCCTATCCGGCATGTCCACCACATTCCGGATTTTGGATTTCGCGGCATCGTATACCGTCAGGAAATCCAATTCCGCCACCATTTCCTGACTGATCGTATCCTCAATGAATCCGAACAGAGCCTCGGCCTGGGCGGTTAAATCCGGGAAACGATAAAGCGCCCTTGTGTCCCCGGAAACCGTCATGGCGCCTTGCTCATCAAGCTTGTAATCCACAAATTGCGATATGCGGCGGGAATAGGCCTCAAGTGAGGCGTCATATTTAGCCATCTGTTTCAGGATCGTAGCCGAGACCGGAAACAACACCCCATTAGGACCGAATCCACCAGCCGAGAGCGCATGTTGGATCAGAAACCGATGCAATCTGCCGTTGCCATCTTCGAAGGGATGCAGAAAAACGAATCCATACCCGGCAACTGCGGCCGTGATCACAGGGTGAACGCCTCCAGCTTCAAGTCGACGGCAACTTTCCATCCATCCATCCATTAATCCGGCCAAGTCTTCGGGTTTCGGTGGAATAAAATGCACATACTCACGAGCTGGGCCCAAGCTTTGCCCGACGTAATTCTGAAAATCACGGTAATCCGGGGCGGCGTATCGGGCTTCCACGATTGCATTTTGCAACTTGATCAATTCCTTTTTGGAATAGCAGTCCAGGCGTCCTGCTTGTTCCAACAACCCGATGAAGCGCGCGGTACGTTTTTGATCCGGCTCCATCTTCTCGATGGCGAAGGAGGACTTCGTTTCCTTGACATAAAGAAACCGCGTTGCGCGCTGTAGCAGGTCTTTCGGATATTTTGATATCGCTAATTTCGCCCGCTCGTCCATCCGCTCGGATTCGTAACGCTCCAATGCCGGTGTGCGCCGTATCATACAGCAATATGCCGGATTTCCGGGCAGGTTGTCGATTACCCGCTGACGCCTGATATTTGCGTCTTCACCCCGTTTTTGCAGAGAGTAGCAACGCTTTTCGTCGAGCACCGGGATATAATTTCCCTGCGTCAAATCCGGCACCTGCAACCGAGGATTGCCGAACCATTCGTAAAGAAACCAGGCAACCCGGACATATCGGCTATGGGGAGCCGACTTCACCCATTCAATGAGTTCCCCGATCGGCAACTTCTGGAAAAGAGCTTCCAATGCCTCCAGATTCACGCCTTCGTGTTTAATCGCGAAAGCCAGGTTGTCTTGCCACCTATCCCCGGGATCATATCGCGGTGGATAGATCTCTTCTTCCCTGCCATGCTGTAGTCGGGATATTCTTTCACTACCTTTTGATCGGAGCCAGGACACCGTTGCGGGCTCATGGACCACAAGCCCGAACATTTCGATAATTTTTTGGTATCCAATGGGTTTCATGAAAAACGACTCCAAAACATGAAAATTAGATATAAAGTGCGTATTTTCAAGAAAAACAATTACAAGCAAAATCCCGATTTGCCCTGAAATCACACAACAAAAGAGCAAATAAGTTCCCGTTGATTACGCGGGGGGGTGAGTTGAATTAGCGTGTCTTCATTCACGGAACTCGTTTACGTTTAGCTGCTTGGTTCACCCCGGACAGTGAGGTCTAAGGGTGCACTTGAAGCGTCAGACGACACTTCAATAATTCATGTACAATTTCATGCCCATCCAACCCTAGACCCAATGCCTTTCGGAAACCCCACCAGCCTTCTGATCAGAAATTTGAAAATTCGCTGTTTCAATCGGTTTTCGCCATCCGAGGTCCTTTGCCAATCCCGTACCCAGTCCCCCCAAGGATAGACGGGAAGGGGTTTCCGAAAGGCATTGACCCTAGACCGAAGTTCCACAGCCCACCCTGTCGCAAGCCATTGATTTTTCGGGCGATAACGCGGATTTCGACTTTGCGTTTACTGGGTACACGGTACCCGGGGCGTAGGCGGCCTACGGGGCGTAGGCGGCCTACGGGGCGTAGGCTTCGAGCAGGTCCATCACCTTACTCTGCCAGGGGCTCGGCTCGGTTTCCATCGTGAAGGTCATGCCCTGGCTTCCCGGCGTCGAGCAGATATGCCGGCACCGCGTGGCCAACTCCACCATCATCGTTTCAAAGCTGTGTACTTCGAACCCATCGACGGCTTCTCCGGTTTTCTTCTTCTCCGCCGCTGAGCGCGACCCTTTCGCCGGTCGAACCGGATCCCGCACCCAGCGTTCCAGGTCC
>DAINDC010000100.1:0-7663 GCA_036732085.1 Fibrobacterota bacterium
CGCCCACCCAGTCCCAGAACTCGAACATGTTGGCGGTGTCGATGCCGAACGCGGCGACCGCCTCCAGGTTGGTGGACAGGGCCACGAAATGCTTGGCCACGGCGCCCGAGGCTTCCGCATCGGCCTTGTCGCCTCCGCAGGCATCCAAAAGGGCCGCGCGCGCGGTGAGCGCATTGGTCATGGTCTCCTGGGTGGTGAAGGTCTTGGAGGCCACGATGAAGAGGGTGCGTTCCAGCTCGACCGACTTCAGGATCTCGGCGATATGCGTAGCGTCCACGTTGGATACGAAATGGGTTTCCAAGACGGGCCGGCCGGCGGAATCGCGGGAATAGGGCTTGAGCGCCTCCGTGACCATGACGGGACCGAGATCGGATCCGCCGATGCCGATATTGACCACATGCTTGATCGACTTGCCCGAATAGCCCAGCCAGACGCCGGTGCGGACCTTCTCGGTGAAGTCCCGCATCTTGTCGAGCACTGCCCGTACCTTGGGCATGACGTCCTCGCCGTCCACGACAACCGGCGCGCCCGAGAGGTTGCGCAAGGCGGTATGCAGCACGGCGCGGCCTTCCGTGAAATTGATCTTCTTGCCCGTGAACATGGCCTCGCGGGCTTCGGAGACGCCGGTGGCGCCGGCCAGGGCGCGCAGAAGGGAGAGGGTCTCATCGGTGGCGATGTTCTTGCTGAAGTCGACGTAGAGGCCGCAGGCTTCCAGCTTGAACTTCTCGGCTCGGCCCGGATCCTTGGCGAAGAGATCCTTCATCGTCCATTTCGCGGCGACGGTATGATGGTTCTGCAGGGCTTTCCAGGCGGGGGATTGCGTCAATTGGCTCAAGGCGGTTTCCTCGGAGAAGGTGGTGGGCGAAATATAACTATTGGGCAAACCGTTTGTTTTTATCTTGAGGGGATGATGCGACTTCCGGGACTTCCCAAGTCCGATGATGGCCAGGTTTCCGGAACGGAAGCCGGTGGTTTCGGCAAGGAAAGCGGGGCTTCCGGAAAGGTCGTGGTGATCGCGCTTTTCGCCGGCGCCCTCCTCCTCTTTGCCATCCTCTTCACCGTCGCCTATCGGCAAAAGCTCTCCAACCAGGCCGACCTCCGGGCCATGAACGCGCCCGAGTATGTCGACAGCGTCGTGACCGCCGAAAGCATCCGGTCCTGGATGGCGTCCTTGCCCGGTGAATGGGTCAAGGTCACTTTGGTGGAGGGACAGGGTTTCGTGCTTTTCACGCCTTGCTATTCGCCCAATGCCTCGCTCCTTTTCAAGTCCGGTCCGGACAGCCTGCCGCGTATTGTTTGTGAGTATTGCGACAGCTTGGGTGAATTCGGGGTGCGCAGCATCGGCCGCGTCCGTCGCGACAGCTCCTGGCAATTCCGCCTGAACCCGGATGCCGGCGACCTGCGGATCCTGCCCGTCAACGACAGCTTGTTGCGGCAATTTTCCCAAGCCTCGGCAGGGGATTCCACGGCCGAGGAAGCCCCATTTCGCGACAAGTTGCTTCTATGGACCCGCACCCGATCGGGCGGCAAGACCGATTCCTTGATCTTCGTCCCCAAGTCCCAGGAGGGCGAGTTCGAATCCCTCAAGGCCGAGGATGAGAATCCCGAGGGTTGCGGCACCGAACCTGCGGATTAATCCGCACCGCTCCCAAGCCGCCTATTCCGGTTTGCAATCGCCTCCTAGCCCTTTAAAACGGGCTTCCCACGTGGGTTGGGGCAAATTTAGGCCGATTCAAGTTATTGTCATCCCTTGGGCATTTGGCTAATTTGGAGACATGCGATCCAGGGTGGTCTCCACGCGGGACATGCGGGAAAAGTTCGGGGCGGAGGTCAAAACCTTTCCCTACGCCTTCGTCATAGCCAAGCGCTACCCTGGCTGGGACGCTCCAGCTTCCGAGCAGGCTTCGGTCCCACCGGATCCCATCCGCGTTCCGGATCCCATCCGCGTTCCCTCGCTTCCCGCGCTCGCCTCCGGGAAGACGCCCAAGTATATCGAAGTCAAATCGCGCCAGTAACCTCCAGGTTTCCCTGGAGCCCCGCATCCGGGTTTCCCGTTTTCCATTCCGCCCCGAATTAAAAAGGGGCCCGGCCGGCTGCCGAACCCCTTTGCAGGTTGATTGACTGGGGCCGAAGCTTATTTCTGCTTCGCTTCCTTGAGGTCTTTCTTGGCCTTGTGGCGCGCCTTGCGATCCTTTTTCAGATCGGCCTTGTCCGACTTGATCTCGGCCTTGTCGGCGCCGATTTCCTTTTTATCGGCGCTCACTTCGGCGCGGTCGGATTTCACCTCCTGTTTGTCCTTGGCCACGTCGGCGACATCGCCGCTCTTCTCGTCCTTGCGGAGATCGGCCTTTTCCTTATGCAGGTCGGCATTGTCGTTGCGCTTGTCGGCGCGATCGGCATGCAGTTCCTTGCGGCCGGCCTTGAGATCGGCCTTGTCGCCCTTGATGTCCTTGTTCTCCTTCTTGATCTCGTGGCGGTCCTTCTTCATCTCCTGCTTTTCCTGCGGCGTCGCGGGATTGGCGGAATCGGCCTGCGCAAGTGCGAGGCCCGTGGCCAGGGACAGGATGGCGGCGGTAAGTGCGATTTTCGTTTTCATAAGCATACCTTTCGTGAGGATTTCATTCGCTGGCTTGTCCATGCAAGCTTCGTGAAGTAGGGAATGCAAGGACCATGCCCGGTTTGAAAAGGACGAAATGATTTGATTTCCACGCTTGGGGCCGGCTACCCGGGGATGAATGCAGCATTTGGGATATCCGATCAACCGAAATCGTGGGTTGATTTCCGATCGAAAACCTTGGAAGGAACCGGCGGGCGCCCCCATCTGTCCAACTTCATCGATATCAATTGGCCTCGCCCTACGGCGAACTTGGCATTTAAATAAGTTGGTAAAGACGACCCAATTGCTTGTATTTTTCCTCCGCATGACACACAAGATTGGCCGCATGGCCTCCGGAAAAAAAAGCCTTTGGACTACTCAGGCTCTGGCGACTCTTGCTATCGCCGCATGGGCCTGGTCTCCAGCCTCGGCCCAACCCCTGCTCACCTTGGACGAGGCCATCCGCCTCTCCCTCCGGAACAACTACTCCCTTTCCCTTTCCCAGGATCAGGCCGCGGTGGCCGCCGTGAACCTCGAAGGCGGACGCGGCAACTTCCTGCCTTCCGCCTCGGCCGCGCTCAGCAATTCCGGCAAGCTCGACGGAACCGGATCCGAGACCACGGTGGAAGCTTCCGCGAACTGGGTGGTCTTCAATGGCTTCCAGAACGTCCATGCCTACCAGCAACTGGAATCCCTGGACCGGAGCGCCCGCCTCGATGAGCGCGCCGCTTTGGAAGGCCTGATGGAGTCGGTGATGAACGCCTACTATGATATCGTCCAGCAGAAGCAGCGGCTCGCCTCCATTCATGATCTGCTGTCGGTGTCGGAAGAGCGCGGCAAGCTGGCCTCCGCCAAATTGGAAATCGGCGCGGGCTCGCGCCTGGATCAATTGCAATCCGTGGCCGACCTGAACGAGGACTCCTCCAGCTTCCTGACACAAGGAGTCTCGCTGCGCAAGGCCAAGGTGAAGCTCAACCAGTTGATGGCGCGGGAACCGTCCCTGGATTTCCAGGTGGCGGATTCCATTCCGCTGGAAGGCTCCCAGCCCCTGGATGACTGGCGGAAAGCCCTGCTCGAGAACAATTCCACCCTCGCGGCCGCCCGGGCGCGGCGCGACGCGGCCATATCCGGCATAGGCGTGGCGCGCGCGAATTGGTTCCCGACCCTTAACACGGGCGTTACCTACGCGTCCTCTCCCGCGGCCCTGAACAGCAATGCCGCCGCCAGGAACGGAGGCGTCACCTACCGGGTCGACCTTTCCGTGCCGATCTTCGACAAGTTCGCCACGCCCACGGGAGTCCGCCGGGCCAAGCTCGGACTCCATCAGGAGGAGACCCGCGTGAAGCAGGCCGAATCGGACGCCGTAGGCGAATTCGAACAGGTGCGGAGCCAATTCGAGTCCGGGCTCCGGCAGTCGGCGCTGGAAGAGCGCAACCTCCAGGTCGCCAAGCTCCAGGAGGAAGGCGCGCTGGAACGCTATCGGGCGGGGGCGTCCTCGTCCTTGGAATTCAGGACCGCGCAACAGCGCCTCCTGGACGCGGAGGTCCGGCTGATCACGGCGCGGCAAAGCGCGAAGCAAGCGGAAGTCGCCTTGCGAAGGCTGTCCGGCCTCCTTGTCCGGCAAGCCCCGTCGCCCCAGTCTCAAGTGGAAGGAAAATGATGTCGGTTTCATGGTTCTCGGGAAAAGTTCGGGTCGTCCTGGTCGCGGTCGTGCTGGCCGCCGCGGGAGCCTATTGGTTCTGGGGCAGGAGCGCGCCGGAGCTCAAATGGCGCACCGCCAAAATCGAGAAGGGTGACATCAAGGTTTCCGTAACCGCCACGGGAACCTTGCAGGCCGTATTGACCGTGCAGGTGGGCACCCAGGTCTCCGGCACCATCTCCGCCATCTACGCGGACTTCAACTCCCAGGTCAAGAAGGGCCAGGTGGTGGCCCGCATCGACACCACCTTGCTGCACGCCGCCCTGACCGACGCCCTGTCCAACCTGGAAAAGGCCGCGGCCCAGGAAAGGCAGGCCTCCGACGAGCTGAAGCGGACCCAGACCCTGTTCGCCCGATCCTTGGTCTCGCAATCCGATCTCGATCAGTCGACCGCCAACGCGCGCGTGGCCGTGGCCAACCTCAGCTCCGCGCGGGCCCAGGTGGATCGCGCCCGCATCAACCTCCGCTATGCCACCATAATCTCGCCCATCGACGGCATCGTCCTGTCCCGCGCGGTGGACGTGGGCCAGACCGTGGCCGCCAGCTTCAACACCCCCACCCTGTTCACCCTCGCCGGCGACCTGAGGCAGATGCAGGTCCAAGCCTCCGTGGACGAGGCGGATATCGGGAAAATAAAGATGGGCCAGAAATCGGACTTCACCGTGGACGCCTATCCGGATTCCACCTTCTCCGGACAGGTGAGCCAGATCCGCCTCCAGCCCGTGACCGTGCAGAACGTGGTCAGCTATGTCGTCGTCATCGATGTCCCCAATCCCGGGCTCAGGCTCATGCCGGGCATGACGGCCAACCTCACCATAGTGGTGGACGGCAAGGAGGATGTCCTGATGGTGCCCGTCGCCGCCTTGCGGTTCATGCCGCCGGATGTCGAGGGCCGGAAAAAGGGGGGGAAGCCGGGCGAGCCCGGGAACCATACCCCCGGGACCCATGCCAGTTGGGCCGACAAGGGTAACGGCGGAGATACCTCCGGGGGCGCCAAGGGCGCGGACCGGTCCTCCAGGGCGGATACGAGCCGGCGCGCGGGCGCGGATACCTCCGGGGGCGCGGGTTGGAAAGGCCACGGGTCGGGAGGCGGGCATAGGGGCGGCGCGGATTCGGGCCGGATCTTCATCCTCGAGAACGGGAAACCCAAACCGGTGCGCGTGAAAGTGGGCCTGACCGACGGGACGCATACGGAAATCTCCAATGGCATCGAGCCCGGGACCGACGTGATTACCGGGGTCGAATCAACCCAGGCCGGTTCCAAATCCCAGGCCGCGCCGTTCGGAATGCAGAGGGCGCCTGGAGGCGGCGGAGGCCGGTTCCACTGATGGGCCAGCCCATCATTTCCGTCCGGGGCCTCGCCAAGACCTACGAGATGGGAGAGGTCACGGTGCATGCCTTGCGGACCGTCGATCTTGATATCGCCCCGGCCGAATTCGTCGCCATCAGCGGCGCCAGCGGCTCCGGGAAGTCCACCTTCATGAACATCCTGGGCTGCCTGGACGTGCCCAATTCCGGCCAGTACCTGCTGGACGGCGCCGAGGTCCAGAAGCTCAGCCGCGACCAGCTCTCGCAGGTCCGCAACCGCAAGCTCGGGTTCGTCTTCCAATCCTTCAACCTGCTCAGCCGCACCTCGGCGCTGGAAAACGTGGAACTTCCGCTGCTCTATAGGCGCGACATGCCCGCGTCGGAAATCCGCAACCGCGCGCAGGCGGCCCTGGAAGCCGTGGGCCTGGGCGATCGCATGTTCCATCATCCCAACCAGCTTTCCGGCGGCCAGCAGCAGCGCGTGGCCATCGCGCGATCCATGGTGAACGATCCCGTGCTCATCCTCGCCGACGAGCCCACCGGGAACCTGGACACGCGCTCGAGCATCGAGATCATGGGTTTGTTCCAGACCCTGAACGCCCGCGGCATCACCGTCATCCTGGTGACCCATGAACCGGATATCGCGGCCTTCGCCGGACGGCAGGTGGTCTTCCGCGACGGCAAGGTGATCCGCGACGAGCGGAATCCCTCGCCCGTCAAGGCCGCCGAGGCCCTGGCGCGACTGCCCGCCGCCGAACCCAACGTACCGGAAGGAGCGAAGCCATGAACGTCCAGGCCCTGTTGCGCGTCGCATTCCGTTCCTTGGCCCGCAACAAGCTGCGGACCGTCCTCACCATGCTCGGGATCATCATCGGCGTGGCCGCGGTGATAGCTATGCTGTCCGTGGGCCAAGGCGCCAAATCGGCCGTCGAGGGATCGATAGCCAGCCTGGGCACCAATGTCCTCAGCGTCTATCCCGGCGGTCAGACCGGGGGAGCCGTCCACGGGGAAGCCGGCATCACCAGCCGTTTCACCGAAGACGACGTGGAAGCCATCTGCAAGGAGGCCGACGCCGTCCGCTATATCACTCCCACCGCGCGCACCAGCGCCCAAATCAAGTACGGCAGCCAGAACTGGAGAACCAGTATTTATGGTGCATTTCCGGAATACCTGACCATCAAGAAGTGGAACCTCACCTCGGGCATCCCCTATTCCGCTTCGGACGAGCATTCCTCCGGCAAGGTATGCCTGATAGGCTTGACCGTGGCCAAGAACCTCTTCGGGGATGGCGCCGATCCGGTGGGCAAAACCATCCGCATCAAGAACCTGCCTTTCCGCGTGGTGGGGCTCCTCGAAGAAAAGGGCCAGGGATCGTTCGGGAACGATCAGGACGATATCGTCATCGCCCCCTATTCGACCGTGGCCAAGAAAGTCATGGGCATCACCTATGCCCAGAACTTGTTGGCTTCGGCGGTCTCGGAGGAGGCCATCCCCGAGGCCTCGGAACAGATCGACGAGATCCTGCGCCGCCGCCTCCATATCGCGCCCGGGGACACGCCCGATTACACCATCCGCACCCAAACCGAGATCGCCAAGGCCGCGGGCACCGCCTCCTCGACCATGGCCGTGCTCCTGTCCAGCATCGCCGCCATCTCGCTCCTGGTGGGCGGCATCGGCATCATGAACATCATGCTCGTCTCGGTGACGGAGCGGACCCGGGAAATCGGCATCCGCCTGGCCGTGGGCGCCAAGGGCGGCGATATCCTGCTGCAATTCCTGGTCGAGGCCGTGGTCATCAGCTTTTGCGGCGGGCTCATCGGGGTGCTCATCGGCATCGGCGCCTCCACCTTCCTGTCCTCGGTGCAAGGCTGGGCCGTGAAGCTTTCGCCGAGCGCCATCCTGGTCGCCTTCGCCTCCTCCGCCGCGACCGGCATCTTCTTCGGATGGTATCCGGCCCGCAAGGCCGCGCGCCTCAATCCCATCGAAGCCCTGCGTTTCGAATAAAGCCGTCCCTTCCGGGCTTGACATTATAATTGACCCATGAGTAAATTACTCTAGAG
>DAINDC010000100.1:7673-9511 GCA_036732085.1 Fibrobacterota bacterium
TTATTAAGGCGTTTCCATGGTCAAGTCCGTTTCCCACCCTCCCCTTCCCAGCGGTTCCGTTCCCAGCTCTCCGAAATGGGAAAGAAAAGCCGAAGAGCGGCCGGAAGCCCTCTACCAGGCCGCCCTGGACGTTTTTTCCAAGAACGGATACCGGGCCACGCGGTTGGAGGAAGTGGCCAAGGCGGCCGGCGTCTCCAAGGGCACCATCTACAACTATTTCAAGAACAAGGAAGACCTCCTCAAGCAGGCCTTGGAGCATAAGTTCGAAACCATCTTCCTCACCACGGGGACGGCCTTGGAAAGCTTCCAGGGCTCGGCCGCCGACAAACTCCGGTTCTTCCTGGGCAGGGCCTGGAACCATACGCTCACCGAGAATTGGGGCCGCTTCCACAAGCTCATCCTCGGGGAGATAGCCAACGAGCTTCCCGAACTGTTCCGCTTCTGGATCCGCAAGGGCGCCTTGCCGAGCTGGCGGCTGGCGGAAAAAATCATCCGCGACGGGCAGACGACGGGGGAATTCCGGGCCGATGCCGATGCCGCGGGAGTGGCCCGCTTCGCGATGTCCGGGCTGACCCAACAGGCTTTCCTGCAGACGCATTTGGGCGTGCGCAAACTGGACGATTGCCCGCCGGAACGGATCCTGGAAGGCGGTTTGGATTTGATCATCCGGGGCCTGGTTGCGGGCAAGCAGGGGAAGAAGACCCGGGGCGGAACCGGCGCCATCAAGGTTGGAGGAAGGCAGAAATGATACATGCGGCTTTGATTGCGGCCCTAGCCTTGCAGGCCGGGCCGGACACCTTGCACCTGGGGATGCGGCAGGCCATGGACCTGGCCCGCGCCAACGGCTTCCGGGCGGAAACGGCGCGTTCGAAAACGGAAGGGCTGCAAGGCAAGTTGGATGAGAGCCGCGCGGCCCTGATGCCGCGCATCGGAGCGACGGCGCTGGATGCGGTGCGTTCCATCGATTTGCCCGCCATGGGCTTGAGCTTTCCCTCCACCGGAGCCGCGCCGGCCTTCCCGAATTTGATCAAGCCCTTCAATTCCCAGGACGCGCGCGTCAACGGCCGCGTGACCTTGTTCGATCCCGCCGGCTGGAAGCGTTACCATGCGGCCGGAAGGGAAGCGGAACAGGGCCAATGGGAACAGTCCGCCGCCGAAGAGGATGCCGCCCTGTCGGCTTCCGAGGCCTATCTCGCCCTCAGCCGGGCGCGCGCCCTATTGGATTCGCGCCGCTCCGAACTCGCCCTGGCGTCGCAGCTCTCGGAATTGAGCCTGGCGCAGAAGCAGGCCGGATCCTCCAATCGCCTGGAGGTCCTGCGGGCCCAGGGGCAGGAATCCAGCGCCAAGGGAGCCCTCGCCGCCGCCGTCTCCGCGGAGGAACATGCACGTTACGCCTTGTTGCGGTTACTGGGGAAGGATCTGGATGCCATCCCGGTCCTCACCGACTCCCTCTCCTTCAGGGATATGGCCCCTTCGCCCCAGGCCGACTCCACCGGGGCCGCGGCGCGGCCCGAAATCGCGGCCGCCCTCGTCGGCCAGGAGGCCGCCCGCGCGGAACTAGGCGCCCTGCGTTCGGAATTCCTGCCCACCGTGGATCTCTTCGGCGATTACGGGCTCACGGGCCGCCGCCTGAACGACCGCGCGGAGTGGACCGAGACCATCGCCCTCCAGTTGAATTGGACCCTCTGGGACGGAGGCCGCCGCAAGGCCAGGATCGCCGGGCAGGTCCAGAAGCTGCGCCAGGCCCAGCTCCGCAGCGACGAGGAACGCCTGGCCGCGCGCGAGGAGATCCGCGAGTCCGCTTCCGCGATGAAGGCCCTGCGGGAGGTGGCGGAATT
>DAINDC010000100.1:9521-15067 GCA_036732085.1 Fibrobacterota bacterium
GGTGAAGATGGCGGAGGAGGAGGAAAGGCTCGCGCGGGAGAAATTCCGGAGCGGGGCCTCCGGGAACCTCGAAGTGATTTCCGCCCAGGCCAGCGTCAGCCAGGCCCACCAGTCCTATATCGATGCCATGTACGGTTACAACCGCGCCCGGTTGGAATACCTGAAGGCCGCCCACCGCATGGGGGAAATATGAAAAACACATTGGAGAGCAAGCCCATGGCCACGAACCACGAAGCGACCAAGTCGAAGCAACCCGCCAAGAAGCCGGTCCGCAATATCGTATTGCTGGCCATCCTCGTCGTGGGCCTGGCCGCCGGCGTGCCCACCTGGTGGTACCACCATAACCACGAGACCACGGACGACGCGCAGGTGGAAGGGCATATCCTGCCCGTCAGCCCGCGCGTGGGCGGATTCGTGGAAAAGGTCTATGTCGCCGATCAGCAGGCGGTGAAGGCCGGCGACACCCTGTTCATCCTGGATGCGCGTGAGCTGTCGCTCAAACTCAAGCAGGCGGAGGCCGATTTGCTTGCGGCCCAGGCGTCCGCCAAGGGCGGCGTAGCGGGAGCGGGAGCCAAGATGGCCGAGTCCCAGAAGACCTCGGCGCGGGCGAATCTGGAGGCCGTGAAGGCCAACCTCGCGAAGGCCAAGAACGACGCGGCCCGGGCCCGCGAGCTCTTCAAGCAGGAAATCGTGAGCCGGGCCCAATTGGACGCCGCCGAGACCGCCTTGCAGGGGGCCCAAGCGGCCTATGACGCTTCGACCGAAGCCGCCAAGGGCACGACCATCGGCATCCTGGGAGCCAATGCGCAGGTTAGGGCCGCGGATGCGCGCCTGGCCGCGGCCGAAGCCGCCGTGGACGCCGCACGGCTGCAACTCAGCTATGCCGTGGTGACCGCGCCCATGTCGGGACATATCGCCAAGAAGAACCTGGAAGCAGGCCAGCTCATCGCTCCCGGGCAGTCGGTCATGGCCATCGTGGCGGACCTGCCGGTCTGGGTAATCGCGAATCTCAAGGAGACCCAGCTGGATCACCTGCGGCCTGGACAGAGCGTGGAAATCGAAGTGGACGCCTACCCCGGCAAGAAGTTCAAGGGCGTGGTGGCCTCCATCCAATATGCGACCGGAGCGCGCTTCAGCTTGCTGCCTCCCGACAATGCCAGCGGCAACTATACCAAGGTGGTCCAACGCGTTCCCGTGCGCATCAACCTCCTCGATCCCTCCGCGGATTCCGTCGACCTGCTGCCGGGCATGTCCGTGAACGTGGCCATCGACATCCGTACCGAAGGCCTGGCCACGGGCAATAAGGAGCCCGACACCAAGGTCCTGGGAGGCAAATAGCCATGAAGATCGGGATGGAAAAGTGGATCATCATCCTGACCGTGATATCCGCGGCCTTGCTGCAGCTGATCGACACGTCCATCGTCAACGTCACCCTGCTCCAGATGATGGGTAGCCTGGGCGCTACCCTGGGGGACATCAGCTGGGTCATCACCTCCTACGCGGCCGCCAACGTGATCATGATCGCCATGTCCGGATGGCTGTCGGCCCGTTTCGGGCGTCGGCGCTTCTTCGCCGCCTCCATCGTGCTGTTCACCTTCGGATCCGTCCTGTGCGGCCTGGCCACCAATGTCTGGATGCTGGTGGCGTTCCGCCTTATCCAGGGCATCGGCGGCGGCGGCCTCCTGTCCACCGCCCAGGCCATCCTTGTCGAGACCTTCCCCAAGGAAGAGCTGGGGCTCGCCAATGCCATCTACGGCATGGGCGTGGTCATCGGCCCCACCATCGGGCCCGCGCTGGGCGGGTACATCACCGACCATCTTTCCTGGCACTGGATCTTCTTCATCAACATTCCCGTGGGCATCATCGCCACGGCCTTGACCTTGCTTTATATCAAGGAGCCGCAGGACAGGCCCCATGTCCGCTCCATGGATTGGCTGGGCATCGGGCTGCTCATCCTCGGCGTGGGCGCATTGCAGGTGGTGCTTGAGCGGGGCGACAAGGAAGGCTGGTTCGAAACCGGCTATATCACGGTTCTGGCCATTCTGGCCGCCGCGGGCGTGGCCGGATTCATCTGGCGCGAACTCGTCCATGACCATCCGGTGGTGAATCTGCGACTCCTGAAGGACCGGAACTTCGGGGTGGGCATGATATTCAACTTCATCCTCGGGTTCGGCCTGTTCGGATCGGTCTTCGTCGTCCCCGTGTTCGCACAGACCTTCCTGGGCTTCTCGGCCACCAATACCGGCGTCCTGCTGATTCCGGGCAGCTTGGCCACCGCCGTGACCATGCCCATCATCGGCAAGGCCATGCAGAAAAACAAGATCCCGCCCCATGTCTTCAGCGGACTCGGCTTCGGCCTCTTCTTCGTGTCCACCTACATGCTGTCCAATCTCAGCGCCGAGTCCGGAACCGTCAGCTTCTTTATGCCCTTGATTGTCCGCGGCGTGGGCCTGGGACTCATCTTCATCCCCCTGAACGTCATGACCTTGTTCGACCTCAAGGGCCGGGATATCCCGCAAGGCACAGGCCTTTCCAACATGATCCGGCAGCTGGGCGGCTCGTTCGGCGTCGCTCTCATGGCCACTTTCATCGAGCGGCGGGCCATCTTCCATCATTCCATCCTGGCCGCCAAGGTCACCGAGTACAATACCAGCGCGGTGGAAAGACTTAATGGAATCACCCACGCCCTCACAACAAGCGGAGGCGATCCCTCCGCGGCCCATCAGAAGGCCCTGGCCCTCATCAGCATGATGGTCAGCAAACAGGCGTCCCTGCTATCGTACCTCGACACCTTTTACGTGATTGGATTCTTCTTCCTTGCGTGCATCCCCCTGCTATTCTTCTTCAATAAGCCGAAATCCAAGGATGGGGAGCCCGGGGCCCCGGAAGAACCGCGGCATATCGAAATGGCCGCCGAATAAAACGGATCGGAGATATCGGGATTTAGGCGAGGACGCGCCCGGCTCAGGCCGCGACGAGGCCGGGTAGGACCGGGCCGGGCTGGGCCGGCTTCGGGAAGCAAGCCGTGAAGGTGAAGACGCTGCCCACCCCCACCTCGCTGAAGACCCGCAATTCCCCTTCCATGAGATGAGCCAAGCGCTTGGCGATGGCCAGGCCCAGCCCGGTGCCGCCATATTCGCGGGTGGTCGAAGAGTCCAGTTGGGAGAAGGCCTGGAAGAGCCGGCTTTGCTTCTCCGCCGGAATCCCGATGCCCGTGTCCCGGACGGCGAAGGCGATCTGGACCCATTCCTCCGTTTCCTCGGACAAAGCCACGGTAACCGTCACGCTACCCAGCTTGGTGAACTTGACCGCATTGGAGATGAGGTTGAGCAGGACCTGGCGGATGCGGGTGGGGTCGCCATGCACCGTATCGGGACAGGCCGGATCGAAATCCAGGGAGAGGCGGAGGCCCTTCTTCTCGGCCTCCAGGCGATGGAGGTCCAGCACTTCCGACAGGATGGAAGTGAGGTTGAGCGCCACGCGCTCGATTTCCAGCATGCCCGATTCGATCTTGGAAAAATCCAATATGTCGTTGATGATGGCGATGAGCAGGTTCCCGCAGGACTCGGCCAATTTGAGATAGGAGACCTGCTTCGAGGTCAGGGGATCCAGGCCCAGCAATTGGATGGATCCGAGGATGCCGTTCATGGGCGTGCGGATCTCATGGCTCATGGTGGCAAGGAATTCCCCCTTGGCCCGGTTCGATCGTTCCGCCGTCTCCTTCGCCTGCCGGTAGAGCGCCAGGGATTTCTGATGCGAAAGGTAGATGAGGAAGGTGTAGCTCAACAGCATCGCGGCCACGGTGGTGGTGATGCACAGATAGAAGATCCGCACAGCCTCGGGAGAGAGCGGGGTGTGATCGCCTAAACCGAAAGGGCCGTTGAGCAGGGCCCAGAACAGAATGGACTGCAAGGAACAGAACGCTATCTTCTTCATCTCGTTGACATGGAACAGCATGAAGGGCGCGATCAGGCAGAAGAAGTAGCAGTAAATGATCCCGGTGGATTTTCCCAGGAAAAGGGAATAGACGAAGATGGCGATATTGATGGAGGACAGGAGCGTGATCCGGGAGAGATCGAAATGACCGGTATAGTTGCAGGCCAAGGTGATCATGTATACGGACAGCAGCACCAACACCCCATAGGCCAGTCCTATGGAGCCTAGATGGCGGATCAGGAAGAAGTATGGCGCGGTCATCAAAAAATGGTAGAGCGCCGCCAGGTTGGTGACCCTCACGTGCCGGAGGAGCTCATCGTCCATGCCGGGGCGCACGCCCAGGTCCCGGATCCCTCTCAGCCAGGACTTACATCGGGAGCCCAAGGTCATACGGCAGGTACCGGATCGCGAGGGAGCGGGCGGGGCGACAGGAAGGTGAACACCTGCGCGGCCAGGATGGTGAAGGTCACGGAGACCAGGGGGTTCCAGGGCCAGGCCAGCGCGTAGACGGGTTTCCAGGTGCCGGGCGGCAGGAAGGGGATGTTGGAAATCGGCAGCAGGCTGAGCATGCCGATGAAGGCCCCGGCGATGACGGCCTTGGGGTTGGTGCGCGGAAGGAAGAAGGCCTGCACGAAGATGCCGAGCAGCGGGCCCGTGAACAGGGAGGTGAAGAACAGGGCCTTCCTCAGGATGGAATCGTCGCCCAAGGCGCAAAGGAAGGAGGTTCCCGTACCCAGGATGCCCCAGAGGATGATCCACTTGCGGGCATTGTGGATATTGTGGCCGGACTTGCCGTCATCACCGCGGCTGGGCGGGAGGAAATCGATGACCGTGGTATTGGAAAGGGCCGTCAGCACCGAACTCAGGGCGCCCATGTCCGCCGCCAGGATGGCCGCCACCAGCAGGCCTTTCACGCCCGTGGGCAGCACGCTCACGATGAAGTAGGGCAGGACCTGGTTGACCTTCATATCCGGCAAGGGCTGCACGTGCGCGACCTGGAAATAGACGTAGAGGAAGGCGCCCACGGTGAAGAAGACCAGGCCCACGCAAATCCCCAAGAGGGACGAGCTGATGGAGGAATAGTTGGCGGTGCGCACGCTCTTGGTCGAAAGGTAGCGCTGCACGAATTGCTGATCGCATCCGCGGATCGCCACTTCGAAAACGATATAGACGAGGGAAGCGGTGAAGAAATTCCGGTCGCTGGTGGGATCCCAATGGAAGTCGAACATCTTGGTCTTGCCCGCCGCGGCCGCCAGCTCCCAGGTCTTGGCAAAGCCCCCCACGCCCTTGGCGCAATAAACGATGCACAGGAGGCCGCCCCCGAAGAAGATGAGGAACTGGATGATATCCGTGGTGGTAACGGCCTTGATACCCCCTAAGGAAGTGTAGAGGATCGCGAACATGGCCATGGCCATGGCGGCCGCCCAGAACGGGGCCCCGGTGATCCGCATCAGGACCAAAGACGGGCCGTAGATGAGCATGCCCATCCGCAGGAGGAGGTGGCAGCAATAGAAGGAGGCCGCCATCACCCGGACCTGACGCGAGAACTTGATTTCCAGGAGTTCGTACGCGGACCGGATGCCGCTCGCCCGGAACCGCGGGATGAAGAC
>DAINDC010000101.1:0-9217 GCA_036732085.1 Fibrobacterota bacterium
ATCTTGCCCTCGATGGTGTAGTCGGGTTGCCACCCGAAGGTGTCCGGGTACTGGAGCATCACGCCGAAGACGCCGCTTAAGTCGCTGCCGCTGCCGGTATCGCCGGTAGCGAGCGGGGCCTCATCGCCGACCACGAGTTCGATGCCCAGGGGCTCGGCGCGCGTGCGCAAGACGTCCAGGGTCTGCGGATGGCAGCGCTTGGAGGCGAAGAAGGTCTTGGCCGTGTCCTTCTCGCGCAGGGCGAACAACATGGACATGGCTTCGGCGGCGGCGGTGCCTTCGTCGAGGAGGGAGGCATTGGCGATTTCCATGCCCGTGAGATCGAGGACCATGGTCTGGAAATTGATCAGGGCTTCGAGCCGGCCCTGGGCGATTTCCGCCTGGTAGGGCGTATAGGCGGTATACCACCCGGGGTTTTCCAGGATATTGCGCTGGATGACGCCGGGAACCACGCAATCGTAATAGCCCATGCCGATATGGGATTTCAGGATCTGGTTTTCCGAGGCCAGGGCGCGCGCCTCTGCGAGGAAGCGATGCTCGTTTTCCCAAGCGGGCAAGGAGAGCGGCTGGCTCACGCGGATGGAGGCCGGCACGGTCTTGCGAGCCAGATCGTCCAGGCTTTCCGCGCCCACGGCCTTGAGCATTTCCTGGATCTGAGCCTCGTCGGGTCCGATATGCCTGGTAACGAAAAGACCCTGGTTTTCAACGCTCAATTCCATGTTTCTCCCGCGAGGTAGATCGTCCTGGTTCTGAAAGGGTACTAAGTTACAAATTTTACTAATTTCTCCGGACGGTTTTAGCGCCGGGCCTCATGGCTTCGGAAGGCTTCGGAAGTCTCCGGGCCCCGCAGCGGCGGGCCCGCAACGGGGGTCGCCAACGCGGTCAATGGCGCTGGGTCCCGGTGCAAGTTTCACTTTCATCCAATTTCAGTAAGCGCGAAGGGCGAAGGATAAAGTATGGGAATCAAGGTCGCGATCATGGGAGCCACCGGTGCGGTCGGCTCGGAACTTCTGGACATTTTGGCAGAGCGCAAGTTCCCGGTGGGCGAGCTGCGCCTGTTGGCCTCGGCACGTTCGGCGGGCAAGACCTTGAAATACCAGGACGATGACATCAAGGTGCAGGAGCTCACGCACGATTCGTTCAAGGGCATCGATCTCGTGCTGGCTTCGGCGGGTGGCAAGATCAGCAAGGAATACGCGCCCTCCGCGGTCAAGGCCGGCGCCGTCGTCGTCGACAATACCTCCTACTTCCGCATGACCGAAGGCGTGCCGCTGGTCATCCCGGAAATCAATCCGGAGGATATCGCCAAGCACAAGGGCATCATCGCCAATCCCAATTGTTCCACCATCATCATGGCCCTGGCCCTGTTCCCGCTCCACAAGCGCTTCCAGGCCAAGCGCGTGGTGGCCGCCACCTATCAGGCCGCCAGCGGCGCCGGCGCCATCGCCATGGACGAACTCGTCCGCGAGACCGCCGCCTATCTGCAAGGCGAGGACTTCCAACGCACCGTCATCCCGCATCCCTATGCCTTCAATCTCTTCCCGCACAACTCGCCCATGACCGATAGCGGCTATTGCGAAGAAGAGATCAAAATGGTCAAGGAGACGCATAAGATCTTCCACGATGAAACCATCCGCCTGACCGCCACCTGCGTGCGCGTGCCCGTCCTGCGCGCCCATTCGGAAGCGCTCAATATCGAGTTCGCGGAAGAGCCGGATATCGAAGAGGTCTACGCCATCCTCCGCAAGGCCCCGGGCGTGGAGGTCATGGAAGACCGCAAGACCAATCGCTGGGCCATGCCTTTGGACGCCTCCGGGCGCGATCCGGTGCTGGTCGGCCGCGTGCGCAAAGACTCGTCCCAGCCCAAAACCTTGGACATCTGGGTGGTGGGCGATCAGATCCGCAAGGGCGCGGCGCTGAACGCGGTGCAGATCGCGGAGAAGCTGTTCAAGTAAGAGCCGGGTTGGCGTCTGGTCCACTGAGAAGCGGTGATGCGGCTCCAAACGCCCTGCCGGATAAACCGGGCCGCCCCTTCTTCTCATCCCTTCCCCGTTGCCCCTCCGTTTCCATAACGTTATAATCCCTGCATGTCCATCATCCTCGGCCTCATGATTTTCTGCCTGGGCATCTATTTCCTGAGCCTTTTCTTCCAGGTCGCGCGGCTTGAGAAAGTCATGACCGAAAGCGTGGCCAATCTGGAAAAATTCATGGTCCTCAAATATTCGCTGGGGGACGTGAAAAAAAAGGCGGAAGGCGCGGATGGGGATGCGGCCGCCGGCGATTCCGCTGCAACGGCCGCGAAGACCTGAACGGTCCTCGCCGAACATTCGGCCGACCCATCGGCTCTCACCTGAAAATACGCCGGTCGCAACCGCGGTTCGGCCGTGGAAACGTCGGTTCATCCTACGATTGTTTGTTAATTTTCCTCCCCGGAGGAATCCCCGCTCATGAAGAATCTGGTGACCCAAATCGGCGATCTGCCCGTGAACGAATTGGCCAAGCGCTTCGGCACGCCAGCCTTCATTTATGAACGGGCCGTGATCGAAAAGCGCATTTCCGAACTCAAGGCTTTCGACGTGGTGCGGTTCGCGCAGAAGGCCTGTTCCAACCTGGCCATCCTCGCGCTCATGCGCAAGCATGGCGTGGTGGTGGACGCGGTTTCGGCCGGGGAAATCTATCGCGCCCTCAAGGTGGGCTATGCCGGGGAAGGCCATCCTCCCGGAGTCGTCTTCACCGCCGATCTTTTCGACGAGGACTCCATCCAGCTCATCCGCGAGAACCGGATCCCCGTGAACGTGGGATCGCCGGACATGATCTCCCAGCTCGGAAGTTTTTATCCCGGCTGCGACGTCACCTTGCGCATCAATCCCGGCTTTGGGCATGGCCATTCCCGCAAGGTGAATACCGGCGGCAGCTATTCCAAGCATGGCATCTGGCATTCCGATCTGGAGGAGTGCCTGCGCCTGGGCAAGGAGGCCGGAGTCAATATCCACGGCCTCCATATGCATATCGGATCGGGGAGCGACTACCATCATCTCGCTACCGTCTGCGACGCCATGGTCAAGGCCGCCAAGCGCATGGGCCCGCAACTCAAGGTCATCAGCGCCGGGGGCGGACTGCCCATCCCCTACCGCAAGGAACAGGCCCGCATCGACATCGCGGCCTACTTCGGGCTTTGGGACAAGGCGCGCAAAACCATCGAACGCGATCTCGGGCATCCCATCTCCCTGGAAGTGGAACCTGGACGTTACCTGGTCGCCGAATCCTGTTCGCTCATGACCCAGATCCGCTCCGTCAAGAATTCGGGCGGCAACCGCTTCTACCTGGTGGACGCGGGTTTCGACACCCTCATCCGTCCCGCCATGTACGGCGCCTACCATGAGATCTCCATCGCCACCGCGGACGGCCGTGTGGTGGGCAATGCGTTCGACACCATAGTGGCCGGCCCTCTCTGCGAGTCCGGGGACGTCTTCACCCAGGAAGAGGGCGGCGTGGTCACCACGCGTAAATTGCCCGAGGCTCTGGTGGGCGACTACCTCATCCTCCACGATGCCGGAGCTTATGGCGCCTCGATGTCCTCCAACTACAATACGCGCAAACTCGCCCCCGAAATCCTCATCCATGAGGGCGAGGCCGAAGTCATCCGCGAGCGTCAGACCTTCGACGCCATCCTCCAGTTCGAGCGGATCCCCAAGAACCTGGCCTGAATCCAGGCCTTGACGGGAAAGTTGGCCCCGGTTTGGCGCCCGGGCCGTCATCGCTTGGCCAATCTTTGAAAAGGATTTGCAGGCTCTTGACGGTATATTCAGGCCCTCGGCGGAATAATAGAGCGCCTTGCCGGGCGCCTGAACGTGGCCCCCTGAATTGGCGCTCAATGGGAGAGTTTACTTGCGGCAATTTTCAGGACCGTTCCTTTCCCTATCGTCGCTAGTGTTGCTGGCGTCGCTGGCCTGGGCCCTTAGCCCCGCGGGAGCCGCCATCCCGGATGCCGTCCACCCGGATTTCGAACTGAAGGAACTCCGGATGCCGGCCGCGTTCAAGACCATGGGCCTGGGCTTCCTGGAGGATGGGACTTTGGTTCTGGCCACCACCGAGGCCATCGGCGGCGGCGAGATCCCGGCCCCGGATACCGAGCATCGCATCTATCTCGTGAAGGGCTTTTCCACCGATACCCTGCCGGTTTCCATGGTGGATGTGGCGGATAATTGGAGGCAGGTGGCCGGCATCACCGTGGTCGACGACCAGATCTTCGTTTCCGATCGCGACGGATTTTATCGGCTCTCCAGCCTGACCAGCCCCGGCGACACCAAGGCCAATCGGGAACTCATCGTGAAATGGCCCGATGAAAACCATTGGAACAACGGCCCGTTCTGGCATCAGTGGGCGTTCACGCCCCTCTATTGGAAGGGCGCGTTCTATGCGCCTTACTCCGGATCGATTCGCGCGGGCGGGTGGTCCAATGTGGACGCGACCTCCTCGCTCAGCGGCGCCTTCCTCACCTGGGACCTCAAGGGCGTGCTTACGGCCTATGCCGGCGGACTGCGCTCGCCGAACGGGGCCAATGTGGATCCGGAAACCGGCGAGTTCTTCGTGACCGACAACCAGGGAAGCTGGTTGCCCGCCTCGACCTTGCTGCGCATCCGGCCCGGGCATTTCTACGGCCACCGCCAGAGTTCGCCGGACGTGGATGTGGGCGGCAATGTGGTGGGCACCCATCCCCCGAATTTCGCCGAGTCCCTTCCCTATGATCCGCCCGTCGCCTGGCTGCCCCATGGCCTGGTGCGATCCTCGCCCAGCCAGCCCGTGCGCGTGCCCGCGGGGACGTATGCGGGCGACTGGCTGATCGGGGACGTGAACAATCCCGGCTTGATCCGGGTCGCCGTGGACCGGGTGGGCGATCAGCTTAACGGAGCGGTATTCTGGTTCACCAACGGGACCGGCAGCGCGGCCATCAACCGCATGGCCTTCGACAAGCAGGGCGGACTCATCATCGGCACCCTCACCCATATCGGCGGCAACTGGCCGGCCGGGGACAATGCGCCGCTCTATCGCCTGTCGCCCAAGCCCGCGGCTTCGGGAGCGAACGCCGCCTTCGATTTCAAGGCCGTGCGCTCGGTGTCGGATGGATTGGAATTGGAATTCACCCGCCCGGTCCAGGCGGAATCCCTCCGGGCCGATCGCTTCGTGATGAAACAGTGGCAGTATGTCCGCATGAAGGAATACGGGCAGGGCATGCAGCCGGACACCGCGCTCCATGTGGAGGCGGCGGAAGCGTCCCAGGACGGGAAGACCGTGCATCTCCGCATCCCCGGACTCAAGGAGGATCGGGTTGTTTACCTGCATGTTACCGGCCTGGCCTCCGCGGACGGGAAGCCGCCCTGGAACGACGAGTGCTGGTTCACCCTGAACGCGAAGTCCGACCGGATCTGGAATGCCGCCACCGGCCTTGGGGCGAAATCCGGCCGTAGGAGCCTCTTGGGCCCGCGGATGGCGGTGCGCAATGCGGGCCAGGGTATCTTGGAAGTTACCCTGGAGGCTGCCCGGGACGGGGCGGCGGAGGGACAAGGCCGATTCGACCTGAGCCTGACGGCATTGGACGGAACTTCGCTGCGGCGCATTGCAGGCGCGGCCGGGACCTTGCGCATCGCCAGGCCGGGTAACACGCCCGGTATCTTCCTGCTTACCGCTCGGCGCGGAGGCGCGGCCTCCATCCGCCGGGTTTTCTTCTAAGCGCACTTTAGTTCCGATTTTTTACCCCGAAAACCGTTGCCCTTCCGGACGCCGCCCGATTTGGCTTTTTTCGCGCCTCGCGTTTCTTGCGGAGCCGCGCATAAGCGGGCGCGGGCCACCTTCGGAAATCGAGCGCATTCCACTAGTCGAATAATTCTTTGCGATTATTTCATCCGGATTCGGCTGGAATCGCAGGGGGAACGGTTTCCGATGCGCCAGGAAAAATCCTGTTGAGTTTTCCGGCGGCGGCCTTATTATATGGACCTGAACATCTCGGAGACGCAATATGCTCATGTTGGTGGTTGGCTTCACCTCGGTCTGCTTCCTGCTCGGCTTCAGCTTCTATCGTAAATACCAGAGCCGCTTAAGCGTGGACTCGCTCTCCAAACGCTATTCCCGCATCGCCGACTATTGCGGCCGCCCCGTCCGCCTGCAATTCGATTACCGCCAGGAAGGCACCGAGCGCTGGGAATCCGTGGACGCGAATGTGGATGAGATTTACCACTACGGAACCGATTACTTCCTGAAGGGCCATGCCTCGGCCGGCAAGCGCGGCCTAATCTACAAGCGCAACCGCATCACCAACCTCCGGATCGATGCGCGCGGTCACGAGCTGCGATCCCTGGTAGACCTGCTCGTGGAAGCGGACGCCGGGGGTTCGCGCGCGGCGGCATAAGGCGACCTAAGGAATCGACTGGGCGCTGACAAATGCGTTCAAGTCACGATAAAAACTGACAATGCTCTCTGCGCGGCCTGGAATAAGGGCCGGAATGGTGGGGATGGGGTTCGGGATCGGGTTTTGCTTGTACTTCCCTTGCGGCGCCACTAGCGAGCGCATAAGCCGGGACAACCGGAGAAGGAGGGTTCATGGATAACGAGGATCAGGAATTCTGGAAGGCCCTGCTGTCCAATCGCAATCTCCGCTCCCGATTCATCCGGGATCTGGAAATCCAATCCATCGCCAGCGGATCCACGGAGGATCTCCTCCAGCGGTACAAGGACGAGGAGATGCTGCCGGGACGGGCGCCCTCCGGCCGTCAAAGGCTCGCTTCCAAGACCACCTGGTAGCCCAGATCCCCCGCCCAGCCCGAGCCGCGGGACCAGGGCAGGCGTAGCGAGTGGCGCAGGGTCGCGCCGCTTCCCATCTCCCATTCCTGCTTCAAGACCAGCCTCAGGTAACCTGCCGGATCCCGTATGTCGCCGGTAAACGCTTCCGCTCCCAGGCAATGGCGCCGCCCCTCCCGACGCTCCAGAAGCAAGGCCAGGGGATTGGGATAAGGGCCCCGGTATCCCTCGCCGCGGCCTGTCAGGGACAGCCTCGCGCGCCAGGCCGCGTTCCGCCAGGCGAGGATCTGCCCGATGCCGGAGGATCCCTCCTGGATAATGGCCGGGGTAACCGCCCCGCGTCCCCGCGAGTTTTGCAATCCCGTTCCCACGGTATAGGTCCAGGCGCCCAGGCTTTGGATCAGGGCCAGCCTGGTCCGGGCCGCCAGCAGCCCTTCCTCCCCCAGGATCCAGGCGGCCTCGCCGCCGCTTTCCAGGTCGGCGCGATAGCCGCCTCTTTCTGCGGAGTCTGAAGAGCCGCCCTTTTCGCAAGCGCGGCCCCGCCCGAACACGGTCAGCCGCGAACGCGCCGAGAAACCGCCCTCGCCGCGGCCCGGCAGGATCCATTGGCCGTCCAGGGTATCTTGCCGGTAACCCTGGGGCGATTGCAGCGGGTTGGCCCAAGCCGGATCGGCCTGATGCGCTTCGAGACGGTAACCGGCGTGTTTCTCCCGGCTTTCAGCATCCGCGGGTTTTTCCCCGGCCTCCGCGCCGTCCCCATACCCGGAGCCGGTCGGCCGGGATGCCTCGCGCGAGCCCCAGGCGATTTCCCCATACCCGCCGGGTGCGGCCCATCCGCGTCCCGAATCCACGCTGGAGATCGCGCCTCCCACATGCCAGCGGTCCCGGGGGTCCATCAGGGCCAGTCCGCCCACGGCCACGTCCAGGGGTCGCCCCCCATAATGCTCGAAAGGCTCGAAGGGCTCGAAGCGTTGGTGCACGGCCTGGATGCGCAGGGCCCGATAGGTGAGGCCCAGGGAATGGAAAATGGCGTCGCGTCGATCCGGGACTATCCGGGCGCCACGCGGTTCGAGACGGTTCCAGGCGCCGGCGATCTCAAGCCGCAGATGGCCATGCCCGTACCCCAGGCCGAGCCCATCCAAAGAGGACTGGGGCGAATCCAGGGGGCCGGAGAATCCGGACCCGCCCGACCAACCCGCGTAGAAGCGGCTGCCGGCCACGAACCCCAGCCCCGTGCGGTCGAGATAGGCATGCACATGTCCGGCCTGCAGGGAAAAGCCGCCCAAGGTCGCTTCCACGCGCCGATTGTAAAGGCGATCCTCCTTCCAGGACAGGGCGAAACTGCCGCGATCGTTCCGGCCTTTCCCTAGGAAATAGGGTTGCGGCGGACCCGGCCGCCGGGGCTGCACGGTTTGGGATGCCGCGAAATGAGCCCGCTCCCTCGCACCGACCGCCTGGCCATCGGCGCTCGGTTCCAGATCCGGACAGGCCTCCACCATCTCCTCCCAAACCTCCGCGGTCTGGCCCAGCGGATTCTCCGCCCAGGTCTCGCAGCCATCCCCATCCTGGAGATTGGAAAGGAAATCCGCATAGTCGGCCTCAGCGGCCAGGCCCGTGGCCAGCTTTTCCTGCAAGGCCTCCAGCACCCTTTCGGCCTCCAAGGTATAGGCGGAAGCGGGCGGCGCGGCGCTTAGGAAGAACCCCAAGCCCATCGCGATCGGAATCACAAAATCGGGCCATGGATCCGGGAGCCAAGGCCGAAACCGGCCGAAAAACCAGGCTCTTTGAGTTTTATGGGAATATTGCAAATGTTGCCGCTTTCGGTAGCCAGCCTCTAAGATGGGTAAGGAAAAGATGGGTAAGGTAAAACCCGATTTTCGCGCGCAAAGGTACCACGGTCACATATGGCCAAAATCTTCCACAGCCTTCGCTTCCAGCTGCCCGCGGTAGTGCTTGGGGTTTTCCTGGGCATCCTGTTTCTGTTGATGTTGTTCTTCCATGAGATGACCATCATCCTGGTGAAGACCAGGCAGTTGGCGCAATCCGCCGAGGTCAATGATTACGTTTCCGGTTGGCTCAATGCCCTTTCCTCCGGGGCCCGCGAGCGTACCAAGCTCATGTCCTTGGGCAATGAGAGCTACCTACGTACCTTTCAGGTTACCCTGAACGAGATCAACGATCTCTATGGCGAAATCGAACGCATCAATCCGGATTCCGGCGCCCCTTCCACCCATAGCCTGAGCGAACTGCATGATAAGCAGTTGGAGTACCTGCAGATGCTGGATGGATTCGCCAAGGACCAGACCGAGCATATGCTGGCGGCCCGGGCCCGGGCCGCATTGCCGCAACCGCCCCCCGGGCCGGGTCTCCAGGCCCCTCTCAAGGCGACCTCGGACCTCGCCCCGTCTCCCAAGAGAGGCCG
>DAINDC010000101.1:9227-15066 GCA_036732085.1 Fibrobacterota bacterium
GATCAAGGGCAAGGCCGCTCGCCTGGCCATGAAAGGCGGCCGGCATGCCGCCTCCAAGCGGTCCGGCCCACGCAAGCCGCGTATCGTCCATGTCCCCGTTCCAATTCCGATGCCCATCGCGGAGCCGCCCAAACAGATCGACCTGGACACGGCCACCAATGAGACCTTCAAGTCCTACGAGCAGGTTTTGCGCGAGGGGCTGCTCCAGACCCAGGATGTCATGCGCGCCGAACGCAGGGACAAGCTGATGAGCCTGCGGAATTCCGTGGGCCGCGCCAAGGACCGGTTGATCTATTCCCTGTTGCTGCTGCTGGCCATGGTCGGTTACGTGGCCGTCGTCCTGAAATGGAAGATCCTGGATCCCATGAAGACCCTCAAGGCCGGCGTCGTCGAGATCGGCAAGGGCGATCTGGGGCACCAGGTCCAGGTGAAGACCCAAAACGAGATCGGCGAACTCGCCGAAGTATTCAACCGCATGTCCGTGCAGCTCCATCACAAACGCAATGCCGAAGTCCGCCTCAAGCGCCTGGAAGCCATCGAGCAGATCGTGCGCAGCGTGAACCACGAGATCAACAACCCGCTCATGATCATCAGCGGCAATGCCGAGTACCTGCTCGCCGTCCTCGAGGCCTCGGAGGAGGGCATAACGTCCAAGCTCGATTCCATCGTCGCCGAGGTGCGGCGCATCTTCATGGTCACCCAGCGACTCAAGGAGATCAAGGAGCCCATCACCGAGAATTACATCGGGACCAAGGATCAGATGATCGATCTCCTGCGCTCGAGCCAGATCCGCAAGCGGGATTTCCTATGAGGAACGCCTGGCTTATGAGGATCGCCTTGCTAATGGCCTCCGGTCTCCTGTGCTCCTGCGCCCCCACCGCTTCCAGGCCGCCAATCGCGGAAGAGCCGGCCAAGGCGGTGCGGGTGGATCGCGTGCTTGGGCGCCTCATCGCCGCCGGCAAAATCGATCAGGCCCAGAAAAGCGCGGACAGCCTCCTGGCCTCCCGGGATCCCGCCGATCGGGAAGTCGCCGCCTATTGGCGGGCCGTATGCTGGCTCTACCGCGACGAACCCGATTCCGCCCTCACCCTCCTCGAGTCCTACCATGGCAAATGGACCGGCGGCCTTCGCAAGGTGCATTCCGAAGTCTTCCTGCACCTGGCCCGCGACGCTAGCCAGACACATGCCCTGCTCCGCCAGCATCGCGACGAGGTGGTCAAGGCGCCCCCGGACAAGACCCTGCAGGAACGCGTCGAGGTCCTCCAACAGGAGAGCGTGGGTCTGCGCGCGGAAATCGCCCGCCTGGAAACCGAACGGCTCAAATACCAGAAGCTGATCAACGACCTTGAGATCATTCATTGAGTCCATGGAAGAAGGGCGGCGTACCGGTCGCTTCGAGCGGCGTACCGCTCACTTTGAGCGGCTGGGTTTATCTGGCAGGGCATTCAACGCCGCATCCATGAGTCTTCCCAGAACCCCTAACCCCTTCTTTTTCGACTGCATCTATCTAGATTTCCCCCGTGGACGATATCCGCACAACCCTATTCCAATCGCTGCACAAGCTGGTCGTCAAGGTCGGGACCAAGATCCTGGTCGGCGACGACAACAAGGCTTCCTGGGAGCATCTCGATCATCTCGCGGGGCAACTGTCGCTCCTGCACGATCGCGGCTATGCCGTGGTGCTCGTGACTTCCGGCGCCGTGGGCGTGGGCATGGGGACCTTGGGCTATGCCACGCGCCCCAAGGAACTGCCGGAGAAGCAGGCCTGCGCCGCCATCGGCCAGATCCGGCTCATGCATATGTACTCGGAGTCCTTCGCCAAGCGCGGCAAGACCGTGGCGCAAATCCTCCTCTCGGCCGAAGACTTCCGCGACCGCACCCGCTTCAACAATATCCGCAAGACCGTGGGCACCTTGCTCGCCAAGGGCGTCATCCCCATCGTGAACGAGAACGACACCATCACCACGGAAGAGATCAAGGTCGGCGACAACGACAAGCTGAGCGCGGACGTGGCCCATTTCCTGGAGGCCGATCTCCTCATCATCCTCTCGGACGAGGACGGCCTGTTCACCAAGAATCCCAAATCCTTCCCCGATGCCGAACCCATCGCCGTGGTCCCGCGCATCACGCCGGAAATCCTGCGGCTGGCGGAAGAGAAGCCCGGTTCCAAGGTGAGCGTCGGCGGCATGAAGGCCAAGCTCCTGGCCATCCGCCAGGCGACGGAAGCCGGCACGCCCGCGGTGCTGACCCGCGGCCATGGCGCCAAGCTGCTGGAACTGGTACAAGGCGCGCGGCGCGGGACCCTGTTCCTGCCCAATGCCGACAAGATCGGCCGCAACAAGCGCTGGCTGGCCTTCGTCTCCAAGGCGCGCGGCCAGATTTACCTCGACGAGGGCGGGGTCAAGGCCATGCGGGCCGGCAAGTCCAGCCTGCTCCCGGCCGGCGTCAAGGACAGCAAAGGGGCCTTCAAGCCAGGGGATTTCGTCGAAATCTGCAACCTGGACGGGGACGTGATCGGCCGGGGCCGCACCGCCTATTCCGCCGCCGAGGTCCAGCTCATTCGCGGCCACAAGAGCCATCGTATACCCGAGATTCTGAACCGCAAGGGTCCGGACGAAGTCATCCATCGGGACCAGCTCGTGATTTTCTGAGGCCGGATATTTTCCTGTTCTAGGATTACCGCGCCCGAGATCGAATGCAAGCGCGCTCCGGGTCAGGGGGCCTTCTCCTAGAACTTCCGATTAATCCGCAACGATGCTATTTTAGTGTCCATGGAAACGACCCTGGCCCAACGGACCGCGGCAGCCTTGCGGGCTGCCCAGAAGTCCAATCACCAAGACATCAGCAACGACGATTATGCCCGGGAACTGGGCGAAAACGCGCGCGAGGCTTCCCGCCTCCTGCGCAGCCTGCCCGTGGCCAAGCGCAATGCGGCCCTGAAGGAACTGGCCGCCTCCCTGACTTCCTCCCAGGCTGAGATCCTGGCGGAAAACGCGAAAGACATGGAAGAAGGCAAACAGCGCGGCCTCACCGCCGCCATGCTGGATCGCCTCCTGCTCACGCCGTCCCGTCTCAAGGGCATCGCGGAAAACCTCAAGACCATAGTGGACTTCCCCGATCCGCTCGGCAAGGTGCTGAGCCGCAAGGTGCGCAAGGACAAGCTCCGCATCTCGCGCGTGTCCGTGCCCATCGGGACCATCCTGTTCATCTACGAGTCGCGGCCCAATGTGACCATCGACGGCGGCGCGCTCTGCCTCAAGAGCGGCAATGCCGTGATCCTACGCGGGGGCAAGGAGGCGGCGAACACCAATGCCGTCTTCGCGCGCCTGTTCGAAGCGGCGCTCCGGTCCAAGGGCATCGACACGCGCGCCGTGCAACTGGTGCGCAAGCCCGATCATGCCCTGGTCGATCTCCTGCTCACGGACGTCCGGCATATCGACCTGGTCATCCCGCGCGGCGGCGAGAAGCTCATCGAGAGCGTGGTGGCCAAGTCGCGCATCCCCGTCATCAAGCATTACAAGGGCGTCTGCCATATCTACGTGGACAAGACCGCGGATATGAAAGCGGCCGAACGCATCGTCGTGAACGCCAAGGCCCAGCGGCCCGGCGTCTGCAATGCCATGGAGACCTTGCTCCTGGACGCGAGCATCAAGCCCGCCGCCATCAAGCGCATCCTCGATTCCCTGGTCGAGCACAACGTGGAAATCCGCGGCGACAAGGCCATCTGCAAGCTGCATCCCAGCGCGAAACCCGCCTCCGAATCCGATTGGGACGAGGAATACCTGGATCTCAAGCTGGCCGTCAAAATGGTGGCCGGCGTCGATCATGCCATCGAGCATATCAACAAGCATGGCACCGGGCATACCGATGCCGTCCTCGCCAAGTCGTCCAAGGTGCAGAAGGCCTTCCTGGCCGGCGTCGACAGTTCTTCCCTGATGGTGAACGCCTCCACGCGCTTCGCGGACGGATCCGAATACGGACTGGGCGCGGAGGTGGGCATCAGCACCGACAAGCTGCATGCGCGCGGCCCCATGGGGCTCGAAAGCCTGACCACCTATCAGTGGATCGTGGAAGGCAAGGGACATGTCCGCAAGTGACGGGCCGCAAGGCGCTGGACAGGACATGGCGCCCGGGAAGGGCGCGGCTATGGAGGCGATCCTCGATCAGGTGAAGTTCGGCGCGGACGGCTTGGTCACGGCCGTGGCCGTCGATGCCGCGGACGGGGCCGTGCTCATGCTGGCCCATATGAACCGCGAGTCCCTGGGACTGACCTTGCGGACCGGATACATGACCTACTGGTCGCGCTCGCGGAAAAAGCTCTGGCTCAAGGGGGAAACCTCCGGGAACCGCCAGCGCGTGGTGTCGGCTTCCATCGATTGCGACGGCGATGCGCTGCTGTTCCGGGTCGCGCCGGAAGGCGTCGGCGCCGCCTGCCATGAGGGCTACCGCACTTGCTTCTTCCGTCTCCTCCATGATGGCCGCTGGGAAATCCAGGGCCAACCCCTGGCACCTCCGACGCCGCACTAGGTCATGGCCGCGACCGCGCTCCCGATCCCGCTCGTGAAGGCCTGGGAAGCGGAGACCTTCGATTTCCTGACTGCCCAAAATTGGCATCCCCGGGGCACGACCGTGCTCCTGGCCGTTTCCGGCGGCGCCGATTCCATCGCCCTCCTCCATTTCTGGGCGCGCGCGGCCGGCCCGGCTTTCGGTTGCCGCCTGGCCGTAGCCCATATCCATCACGGCCTCCGCGCCGCTTCCGACGCCGATCAAACCTTCGTCACCGCGCTCTGCCGGGAACTCGATTTGCCTTTGCATATCCGCTCGCTCGATCCGGGCGACAAGCCCGCGCGCCTGTCCCTGGAGATGTGGGCCCGCGGCGAGCGCTACCGTTTCTTCTCCGAGGCCGCGCGACAAGCGGGAGCGGAGTGGATCGCGACCGCCCATCAGCGCGACGATCTGGTGGAAACGGTTTTCCAAAGGTTGGGCCGAGGCACCGGCCCGCGGGGCCTGGCGGGCATCCCCTTCCGGCGCGAGCCCGGCATCGTCCGCCCCTTTCTCAACCGGAGCCGGGCGGAAATCCTCGACTACCTGCGCCTCTGCGGCGCGGCCTGGCGCGAGGACGAATCCAACGGGGACATCCGCATCAACCGCAACTGGTATCGCCACCGTTACCTCCCCCGCTTGCGCCTGTCCGAACCGGATCTGGACGCGCGGATCTTCGCCCTGGCCATGCAGCTCCAGGCGCTGGGATCGGGCCTCGACGCCCTGGAGGAAGACGACGCCCTGCTGAGCCGGGATGCGGAAGGGCGCCCCGTTTTGTCCGCGGCGGGCGTATCGGAAAGGCTGGCCTGCGGCGATTGGGAATCGCTCACCTATTGGTTACGCGCCTTGCTGCGGCTGTCGTTGCCGGATCGTTCTCCGCGATCGGTTACGAAAGAGATACTGGATGAGGTTGCCCGACAGTGGCTGCGGGATCCTCAAGGGCTTCAGGTGACCGTCTCGCAAGGCGTCGCATTGAAATCCGGGAATAACGGGATTTACTGCCGGGAAATCGTGCCCGGAGTGCCTCGCGAGGCCGCTGCCAGGGCCTCAAAAGCGGGAAAACCGGAAGCCGGACTGGAAACCGGCTCGGCAAAAAAACCGTGTTCCCTGGATATCCAAAGGGTTATACTGGAAGGCGCGGACTTGTCTCTCTCAGACTTGGAGTATTCCTGGCGCTGGGAAAACCGGTCCTATAAACTGTCGGCGCGGCGGTATGCCAGGCCTCGGAGTCTGGCCTATCCTGGGTCCGGCGAGGGAAGGGCGATCTTTGATGCGGACCACTTTTCGTGTACATTAG
>DAINDC010000102.1:0-1112 GCA_036732085.1 Fibrobacterota bacterium
GGCCAATACATAGCCGATTATAACCTGACGGCGATACTCGGAAACAATGCCTCCGAAATCGGCAGCCTGGCCGCGGGCCCGGGCGGAAAGCTTTACCTATTGGACGAGGCTGCCCATCAAATCCTGACCCTCGACAGCACCGGGAAATTCGTGACGCGATTCGGAATCGCAAAATTCCTGGAAGAAAAAGAAAGAAAGGAAATGGTATACGGGTCCATTTTCCTTTGGAAAGAATTCATCTATGTCCCCATGTCCATGGTGGGCACCGTAGCCATCTATTCGCTGGATGGAAAGTATATCCGCTGCCTGGGAAGCAAGGGCACGGCCATGGGCGAGTTGAATTTTCCGATCGCGGTTTCAGTCAATAAAGACAGCATCGTCCACGTTTTGGACAAGGATCGTTTCAATATCGTCTGCTATACCCAGGCGGGAAAATTCGTTGGCGAATTCGGGGGCAAGGGGTATAGCCCGGGGTGGTTCTATTATCCGGATCGGATCGCCATCAATGATAAAAATGAAATCGTGATCGGCCAGGTGATGAATAACATCATCCAGATTTGCAAGCCCCCGGCCTTCCTTTTCAGGGAAAATATCCGCAAAGACTGACTCGATTTCCTCCTCCGAGCCGACCTGGCGCCAAATTTTCAAGACCATTCCCCATCAAAATCCCGTATTTCCGGTTTTCCTCCATATTTAAGGTGCCAAATTCTGGCACTAGGACGGATCCCGGCATTTCCAGGCCGACAAAAACCATGGGGTTTCCAGGCGAAGTGACGGAAATTATCACTTCAATCAATAACCACATAATTATCAGATTTCAAAACTCCATCAATTCGTTTATTTCCAGCATAGTAACATTCGAATAACAAAATCAGGCATCATATTGTTCCCAGCACTTTGCCAAAAGGCGAATTCATGATGCTGACAATAGATAGATAACCACGTGGTTTTAGTATTAAATTTATTACTAGCCATTCACCCAAATCGGAGGAACTCAATGAAAAGAATTATCGCAACCACGCTACTGGTCGCAGTAGGGTTGACCACCAACATATTCGCTTTCCATGACGGAGGCGCAGCGCATTGCAATGGTTGCCATACCATGCATAACA
>DAINDC010000102.1:1122-13863 GCA_036732085.1 Fibrobacterota bacterium
ACGGAGTGCTGGTCGATCCGGACAACCCCAACGGCAATGACTGGCTGTTGAAGAACGCCACTCCCAGCGACGTTTGCCTTGGCTGCCATGCCCTCAGCAATGGCGCCATATTGGCCGCGGACCCGCTTGCCCCGGGCAATACCAAGGGCGGTGGAAATTTCGTGTTCCTGAAGGCCCCCAACCTGAATGACGGATACAATGGAGCCACCAGCCCCATTCCCGGCGACCGCGCAGGCCACAATCTGAAGGCGCCCGGACACGGTCTCGCTCCGGATGCCACGCTCACAAGCTCACCCGGCGGCAATTATCCTTCGGGCGTATTGGGATGCAGCAGTTGCCACGATCCCCATGGAACGTCCGATTTCCGGATGCTTTACGGCGCCGGACGCACGGTTGTCCAGGGCAGCTATACCTTCGTCAATCCCGCTCCTGTGGCCGTGGGCCTATCCCTAAGCACGACGGGCGGCACCGAGGCCAATAACAATCATACCGCCTATCAAAGCGGCATGAGCGCCTGGTGCGGCAACTGCCATGGAGACTTCCATGCCCAGAGCAATGGAACCAAGACCATCCATCCTTCCGGGATGCCTTTGGGTGGAACCATCGCCAACAATTACAACCTGTATAACGGCACGGATGATATCACCGGCGGCTCCCAAGCCTCGGCGTACTTGGCGCAGGTCCCCTTCGAGGACGTCGCCAATACCACCACGACCACGGCCGGTCCTTCCGGGACCAGCAAGGTCATGTGCCTGACCTGCCATCGTGCGCATGGTTCTTCCGGACCGAACGCCGGTCGTTGGGATTTCAACGTGACCTTCCTTGCTGACGACGGCGTGGCTTCGGGATCCTATGCCCTTGCCAATCCGTATAACAGCAAGAACCAGCGCTCGCTCTGTAACAAGTGCCACGTGAAGGATGCCTTTGACCGTCCAAAAATCTAAGCGGTAGAAACGCAAACGCCCAATGTTTATTGGGCGTTTTTTTTGGAAAAAATAACGGATTTATTCAAAAGTAAGAATACACAACATGGACCCCAGAAAATCACCGGCAGATAAAAAGGACGGCCGGAAATTCGACCATGAAACCTTGGAGCGTATGCGCTTGGAGGCCATGGACAAGGTCGTGAACGGGGAAAGCCCGGAAATGGTGGTTCAAGAAATGGGTTTGTCCCGTTCCTGCATCTATAAGTGGATGGCAAAATTCCGAGTAGGGGGAATGGGCGCACTCAAGGCGAAAACCATTTCCGGCCGTCCTGCCAAGGTGGAGGCGGACCAGGTTGGGCAATTACGGGAGATCCTGGTGGGGAATACTCCGGACGGCCTGTATTTCGATCGCGGACTCTGGACGAGGGAAATCGTCCGCGAGCTGCTGCTGCAGCGATTCGGGCTGAAACTGAGCCCGCCCTCGGTCAGCCGCCTGCTCCATAAAGTCGGGGTGGTTTTCCACCGGCCCTTATACAAGCAAGGTGAAACGAACAATCCTTCGATCGAACATTGGGTTCAAATCGATTATGCAAAAATCAAGGCCCAGGCAAGGAAACTACGCGCGGAGATATTCATCTGTTGGGATGGCTTTTTATATGGCGAACAATCAGGGTCGAATCAAGATCAGGATCCGGTCCCGAATGGAATCGCTTTTTCTGACCTGATTCAAATATCGGCCGTGAATACCCGCGGGGTCGACCATTTCCTTCTGATCGAAAACCGAACCATGGATGAAGCGCTTTGCAAATTCATCGATGGATTGTGCTTGGGTCGCAGGCTTCCCGTATTCCTGGTGGTGAATGATCATCCGGTTTACCGGACTCCGGCCTTTAAAAAGTGCGTGCTAAACTACCGATCCTTACTCAGCCTTTATTACTTCCCTCTCCGGAATTCACTTGAGGAGACGCAGCGGAAAAATATCGACTTGGGAAATGATCTCCTATCCAAATCCGCAACGCGTCACTATGCGCCGTTTCTTCGTCTCGGTATCCTGTTGCTTTTCATCCTTAGGACCGGGTGGTTGATTTTAAGGCACTTGGGACTGGAAGAGCCGAGATCATGAATCGCAATGCTTACGCAATGGATTCCATTCCCAGTCGCTGGAAGCAATCCATCCGTCTGTTGGTTTGGTGCGCCCCTGGATTTTTCTTTCCAGTCTTCGCATCCGCGGCGAATCCGGAAAAAGGCCTGGTTGTCATTTACCTGGAAGTGCCCGCGGCCATTGGCAAGGACGTGGTTTTGGACCTGGAGGATATGGTTCTGATCGGGGACAAGGACTCGCTCACCTTGGAGGCGGTGAAGACGTCCTTGAGCGCGAAGGAATATTCCGGCCAACAAATCCTGTTATGCGAGCAGGCCATTCCCTCCGGAAACTACGCGGCATTGAGGTTGAATTTCAAGCATGTCGTGGTGCCCTCCCAATCCAATAAGGCGGCGCCGGCCTTGCCCGGAAAAGGGGTTTCCACGGCTATCGAATTGAAAGTCGTCCCTGGAGCCGCCCTCCCGATCTTCTTGTATTGGGATCCGGGCCTGGATAATTATGATGGAAAGATTTATAGCCCGTCCATCCAGTCCAAGCCGGAACGCCGTTCCACGCCCGCCGCCATGGCCTTTGTATCCAATACCGGATCGAATTATATCTCCTGCATCGATCGATTCCGTCAACGCGTCGTGGACGTCATCGGAGTCGGTCAAGGCCCCATGGATATGGTTTTCGCCTCGATGCGGCAAGACCTTTTCGTGGCGAATTCCGGATCGGACAATATCTCGGTAATCGATGTCCGCTCAGGCAGGATGGAGAGGAATATCAGCCTGAGGGGAGGCGATAAGCCCGGCAGGCTCGCCCTGGCTTCCGATCAGAGCCGGTTATTCGTCCTCAACGGGGGCTCCAACAGCGTCTCCGTGGTGGATTTGCTCGGCTATCAGGAAACCCATCGCATCCACTTGGAAGCCCCACCGGCGGCTCTCGCCATGGACGATCAGAATAGCGTCATCTACGTGACCAGCCGGGACTCGGATCGTCTTTTCGCCATAGACCCGGCATCCTTTTCCGTGACCACCGTGCTTCGGTTCGACGCCAACCTGGAAGAGATCGCCTTCAGCCGAACGAGCCGGAAACTGTTCCTGGATCGGCCCGCCCAAAGACTGGTCAGCGTTTTCGACATCGCGAAAAATACGGTCGAGATTAACCTGAAACTTTGCGGACCCGCGACCGGTTTCGCCTATCAAAGGATTTCCAGCACGCTATTCGCCTCCATACCGGACTGCAACCTTATTTCAATACTCAAGCCCAACGAAAACCTGGACATCGGCGCGATCAATCTTCCCAACGCGCCTGGGAAAATCAGCCTGGATCCGGAATCGAAATATCTCATGGTAACCTTCCCGTTACCTGGAAAGATCGGGTTTTATAATGCGAACAGCTGGGAAAGCCACGGCTCCCTGGATGTCGGGAAATCACCCTTTGCGATCTGTTTCGGCCAATGAATAAAGCAATCCTAAGCCTTAAGGTATTCATCGTCATGGCATTTATCCTCTTGGCCGGTTCGGTCCATGGCCAGGAGGCATTGAACCTGAATGGGAGTGTTGATTTATCCAGTTTGAACATGGAAACCAACCAGGGTACGATATCGGTGCTCAATCAGAAGTATGCCTTAAGCTGCAATCGTTCTTTCACCCCTTATCTTTCCGCGGATGCGGCTCTCCACTTTTCCCGTTCCGGGCAGGACTTCGAAGGCGTGCGATCCTTCCAAAGCGAACTGGAACCCATGGGTCAAGCCGGCTGGAACACTCCCTGGTTTTCCCTGGATGGACATGCGGAGCGCCATATCTCCCAAAGCGATATTCCGGATGCGGATTTGTCCCGGGACAATGCCAGCTTCAGTTTCCGGACCAAGCCGGAATATTGGCCCAGGCTGAACCTCGGTTTGGACCTGGACAGGATGTATACGCCGAACAATTTGCAGCTTCGGAATATTTACGAGGCGGACCTGATGGGAGGCCTGAACTGGCAATACAAATCGCTCAATACATCGTACAACATCAACGAGCAGCAGACGGAAAGCCCAAACCAGTCTACGCTGGAAAGAAGGAACACCCAGAGTTTCCGATGGGATCACAATACGGATTTCCTGAATCGCAAACTGCGCCTCCGTAGCGACTATGCCCTGAATTACCAGTCCGGGGTTTTCGAAAAACCGGATTCTGTCTCCGTTCTGGAATGGGTTCCGGTCCAGAGGACATTCTATGCGGTGGACAGGTCGCCGGAGTTCAGCGTTTTGGATTCGGTTTCCGGCCTTCTGGACGGGAATAAAACCGCACCGGCCTCACCCTCTATACCGATCGGTCCGGAAAATACGGATGGCAATATCGCCATGGACTTCGGGACAGCGAAGGAAATCGGAGCGGTATACCTCTATGCAAACCAGAGATCGCTTTCACCGGGAATCTGGACGGTCTACTCTTCCAAGGCGAGGTTCTACGGCAATGACATGCAATGGGAGCCCATCCAAGGCGGCGTGGAGAGCCATTTCGACGAGGCCTATCTCCGCTTCGAGATCACCTTCCCGAACATCAGTAGCCAGTTTCTGAAGGTCGTATTCAAGGGCACGGCGGATACCGGCAAGGTGCTGATCACGGAATTGGAGGCTTTGCATCGTGACATGGGCAGGAGCTCGGTGGGCGAGCAAAGTTCCACGCAAATCATCAGCGTAAACACCACCTATCTCTTTACCGATCAATACGACCTCTCGCTGGATATGGGATTTCAAAACGAACCCTTTTCCTCAGTCGAGCTTAAAAAAAAAATGACATTTATATCACTTTATCCAGCCATCAGCGCTATTTCCACTTCTTATCGGGCTCGGCCCGGGTCCAGGATGAGCAGCGCAACTTCGGCGATGTGGAGCAATCCTCGGAGACGCGCTTGTTGAACTACAACCTGCAATACCATCCTTTGGAAACCATGTCCTTCTCGGTTTCCCTGACGCAGTATTGGGGGCTGATCCAAACTCACGACGCCCAGGAGAACACCTCGGTCTTGACGCAATTCCATGGCAGCCTGCTTCCCGCCTTGAACATGTCTTCGGAAGTCGGTTTTAACCGGAATATCCAACTCTTGGAAACCAAGCAGTTCGATACCTGGAATTACCAGATTTCCTTTGACGGGGATGTCTCCCAAAGATTGGGCGCCTTGGTGTCCTATGCCTATCGGAATTCCAAGGAGGTATACTCCGGCATGCAAATTGCGCAAAACAGGATTAGTGGAAACCTTACCTTGCGCCTCACCCAAACCATCCTCGTCACCGGTGAAGCCGATTTGGTCGAAGATGGGAGCTTTTACGTGAATCAGCAGTACAATCTCAACTGGCACATCCTGCCCAAGGTCAGTTTAGGGGGGCAATCGTCCTTTTCATCCACTCAAAATGGCGATGGCAATGAACGCTATGCCTTCTATCTCAATTATGAATTTGCCAGAAACGGCACCCTGTTTTGCCAGTATAACAAGATCCAGGATGGGGGGCAGAATGCTGAGCGAACCCTTTCCACCCAAATCGGCATCCACATGGGATTTTAGGTATGCGGCTTCCAATGATTAATAAGATCGGGAAATGCACTCATATAATGGGTTGTCGGTGGGCGCTAGTATTGGCGAGCTTTTGCCTCTTATGCCTATTGTCTTGTGCCGGAAGCCAGGGCAGCCTGTTTCTCAATACGGATTTCAATTTCAAAAGCATCCAAACCGTGGCGGTGATTCCCTTTGAAAATCTCTCGGACGATCAGGGTGCGGCCATGCGCGTGACCCGTATTTTCGTGGCCGAATTATTGAGCAAGCGGGCATTCGACGTGATTGAACCGGGTGAGGTTTCCAAGGCCTTGGAGAAGTATTCCGTCGTCCGCACGGCCGATTTGCAAAAGGGGCAAATCCAGGAGATTGCCAAGACCCTGGGCGTCCAGGCCTTGTTTCTCGGCTCGGTCAACGAATCCACCTCGGGTCGGAATGGAAGCCCCAGCTCGAGCGAAGTGACCTTGGGCGCCCGCCTGGTTGAAATCGATAAAGGCGCCACGATTTGGTCCGCAACCTACACGGAGGGCGGCAGAAGTTTTTTCCAGGTGATCTTCGGGCTTGAGCCGGATACGAAAAGCAGCGTGACCATGGAATGCGTCAAAGGCTTGATAAAGACCTTGATCCACTGATATGCCAAGTCTCGACCCTACATGCATTTCCCCACGGCTGGCCTTTCTCAGCCTGGTTCTGGTCTTTAGCGCGATGGACGTGGCCGCCAAAGCCGTGGAAAAACCGCGGGTCCTGGCTTTCCAGGGAAGACTGGCGCTCCTACCCCTGGAAAACCTGACGGGCAGGCAGAAATCGATTTCGGTCGTGCTTCCATGTCTTTCCAAGGAATTGGAGAGGCGGGGATTTTCTTTGGTGCCGCAAGCGGATTTGCGCACCTTGGTCCGGAAGCACCGGATTCGCAGCGTGGGTAAAATCGGCCAGACCGCAGCGGGCATCTTGGGCAAGGAAGCGGGCGTCGATTATATCGCGATCGGAGCGGTCAATGTTTTCGAAGAAGGTAAAATACCGGAGATTGGGGTAACCCTCAGGATACTGGAAGCCAGGACAGCCAAGGTGTTGTGGGCCGGGAACGGATCGGCCTCCGGGCACGACCGCGTCTGGGCCTTCGGTCTGGGTACGGTGACGGATATGGAAATCCTGTCGCGGCAGGTCGTCGAAAACCTGCTTAAACCCATGCCCGCCTGCCTGACCCATCAATGCCTTTCCGAGAACATCAACGGATATACCGCCGCCATCGTCCCCTTCGAGAACCTTTCCAATGACGTGCATGCCGCCGATATCGTAACCAATATCATCCTGCCTCGCCTATACGCCATGAATCTGGACGTGCTGGAACCGGGCCTGGTGGAAGAACTGATGGCCGATCGGAAAACCATTTCCAGAGGGGAAATCGACCTCGCGACCATGGATGAGATAAAGAAGAGATACCACGTCGATTTCATCATCCCCGGATCCGTGGATCAGTTCGAGCCGGGCAGGGGAGACGAAAGAACCGCCAACCCCATGGTGGAAATGAGCATCCGTTATCTTTGGACGGGCAGCCGATCCGTGGCGGGTCTGATGGGCTGCGTCGCCACCGGAAAGGAACATGATTTCATTTTCGGCACAGGTAGGGAATACTCCATTGCCAATCTTGTCGTTAGGCAGATCCATACTCTGCTGGACCTCCAGCCCTTCACACAAACAGCGAAACCCGAGGTGGGATTAAAATGATTTCGGTAAATAGGGGAATCCCGATTGCTTGGTTGTTGGCGAGTGCCTGGATGGCCGGGCAGGTGTTGGGCGCAGGGGCATCAGGCGGAAATCGCGAAGCCAACAGCCCGCTCGTGGCCGTCAATCGCGACACCATCCGGACGCAGGACATGAACAAATTGATCATCGATTTTCATAATAAGATGAGCAATGATCACAAATCGAAATTCGATTATGAAAAGCTTCTCAAGAAGAACGTCAATGATCGGCTGATTGTCCAGGAAGCCCTGGCGATGGATATGGATAAGGACGAGCGCGTCCTCAAGGACCTAGGCACCATCCGGGAGAACCTGGCCCTTTCCCAGTACCTGAGCCGGAACTACAAGCCTTCTATTAAGGTGTCCAAGGAAGAGATTTCCAACGCCTTCCACCATTATTACGGCAAGATGCAAATCCGCTCTTTGGCGGTGCCCACCGAAGCGGATGCGAATAAAAGAATAGGGGAGATAGCCAAGGGGGCATCCATGGACTCCCTGGCCAAGGCCTATTCCCTGGACACCCATAAATATGACGGGGGACTGCATCCCTTATTGCACTATGCGGACATCGAAATAATCTTGCGGGACAATGCCGTTAAGCTCAAGGAAGGCGAGCTCTCCAAGCCTTTCGCCTATCGCGATGTCTATGCCGTGATTAAGCTTGAAAAGCTGATCCCCGCCGATCCCAAGGAGCTGCCGAAATTCAAGGAGAAGATCGTCGGGATGCTCACCGATGAGAAAAAACAAGCGGCTTGGGAAATGTTCCTGGTGAAAATCAAAGCCAGATATCCCCCCATAGTCAATCAGGCCAACCTGCTCCGGATTGCAAACGATTCCGCCAGGGTCTTGACGGCGGATTTTTTGAAAGGGGACTCGAGCACGATCATCCAGATCAGCGGCGGCCAAAGGATTACCGATTCCATTTTCCGGACCCGGATTTCCAGGTATGTCATGAGCGACGGGAACCTGGGGTTTCCCAAGCTCGTGGATAAGACCCTGAAGTCCCTGTCCGCGGAAATTGCCCTGAACGCCGCCGTCAAGGCGAAGGGGTTTTTGAAGAACCCGGCCGTGGATGCCGCTGTCATCCGGAACCGGGACAGCTGCCTAATCGAGCTGTACATCCAGGAAATGGTCGTGAAGAACATCAAATTCAATAAGAAGGAGTTCGAGGATTATTACCAACAACATCTCGATGATTTCCGGGACCCGGATCAATTCAAGTTCTCGGAGATACTCGTGGCGTCCAAGGATTCCGCGGATGCCTTGGTGTCCAGGCTGAACAAGGGAGCGGATTTCAAGTTCCTCTCCTCCCAATTGTCCAGTGGCGCGCGCCTAGTCAGTAACGGACAGGAATGGGTAACCTTGATGATACTCCCGGATGTCATCCAGGCCAAATTGCAGGGGCTGAAGGTCGGCGAGCATTCCGGCATGCTGAATACCACGGAAGGCTGGGTTATTTTCAACGTCGAGGACCGCCGCAAGGGCAAACTCAAGACCATGGAAGAAGTCGATATGAAAATCCGGCAGGTCATCTTCCAGAAGAAATTCAACCAAGGTCTCGATACCGTTATGCAGACCCTGAAAAAGAATTCGACCGTCACCTATTACCAAGACAACATCCGGAATTATTTTGGAAAAACAAATTAAAAGCCTCCCATCCTTGGCTGGATGGGATCCTTCCTGGCCGTTCCGGGACGGCGCCCGATTCCTCGCGATATTGGGTTTATGGATATTGTTGGCTGCCCCGGGCCGACTGCATGCCCAGTTCAGTCAAGGCGACCGGTTTGACAAGACCAGCAACTGCCTTACCGCCGGATGCCATAAAAAGGATGCCTTCAAGGGGGACGTCCTCCATAAGCCATTCAAGAAAGAAGAATGCCTGGCATGTCATAAGCCGCACGGGAAAGTCCCCCTGCTATTGTTGAAGGATGACGAATCGAAGCTTTGCTTTTCCTGCCACCAGAAAGAAAAGCTCGGACTCACCAAGGCGCATGTCCATCCTCCGGACGCGCAAGGAAAATGCACGGTTTGCCATGATTCCCATGCCGGGAAAAAACCGGGGATGCTCAAGGATGATGTGGAGAAGCTCTGCATCACCTGCCATGACAGCGCGAACCTGGTCGGGAAAAACCGGCATAAGCCGATGAAGGACGGCTGCTTTTCCTGCCATGAATCCCATGGAAGCGACAACCTCCACATGCTGAAAAAGGATTCCGACAAGTTTTGTTTCGAATGCCATAAGGCCGATGCGAAATCCTTCGTGACCGCCCATCGCGGCTATCCTATGGAAGGGAACAAATGCGCTTCCTGCCATGCCCCGCATGCCTCCGATTCCAGCGGATTGTTCACCCGCTCCATCCATGACCCGGTCGCAAAAAAGAAATGCGATGCCTGCCACGTGCCACCGGGAGAGGGGCCGCCTTCCAAACTCAAAGGGGATTTGAATACTCTCTGTCTCGGATGCCATAAAAAGAAGGACATAGCCAAGGATGGGACCCATGACCCCGTTGCCAAAGGACAATGCACTTCCTGCCATGTCGCGCATGGATCTTCCCAGCCCGCCCTCCTTTCCAAGGAACCGGAAGCGCTCTGCCTGGACTGCCATAAGGAAATCACCAATAAGTTGAATCTGGTTTCCCAACACCAACCCGCCAAGAAAAATTGCCTGCTTTGTCACCAGGCTCATGGCGATCAAAAGAAAAACCTGATTGGCAAGGAAGTGACGCCGCTCTGCCTGGAGTGCCATAAGAAGACCAAGGAGGAATACAAGAATAAGGTGGTCCACGAATCCTTTGCGGACGGTGATTGCCTGGACTGCCATGTCTCCCATGGTTCAAAGTATGAGAAGCTGACCAAGGCTCCCAAGCGGTCGCTCTGCGGCGAATGCCATTCCCAGGTTTCTTCCTGGAGCAAGAACTCCAGCGTCCATAGCCCGGTCACGGATGGGAAATGCAATGACTGCCATGAGCCGCATTCTTCGGCCAATTCGAAGCTGTTGAAATTGCCCAAGACGGAGCTTTGCGAAAAATGTCATGAGAAGCTTTTCAAGAACCAGCAGGATACCATCGGCCATAAGCCATTCATGGAAAGGGCCTGTGATTCCTGCCACTTGACCCATGCCTCTCCTAATCCGAAGTTGCTGAAGCTCCAAATGGATTCCCTTTGTTACTCCTGCCATACCGGTTTGAAAGATCAGAAGGACATCCTCAGTTCGCATGCTCCCGTAAGGGAAGGAAAGTGCATGCTCTGCCACCAGCCGCATATGTCTAAGGTCAAGAAACTGCTGCTCGATAAGGATCAGGATCTTTGCCTTAGCTGCCACAAGGATTTGAAGTCCAGGATGGAAAAGGGGAAAATCCATGAAGCCGTAGCGGATGGAAGTTGCCTGGATTGCCATAAACCGCATAACAGCAAGAAAGATAAGCTGCTGGTGAAATCGGTTCCGGCTCTATGCAAGGAATGCCATGATACCGAGGAGAAATCCTGGCAGGCCAAGCATCTCAATGCCGGTTCTCCGAGTTTCGATTGCCGTAAATGCCATGACCCCCATGTTTCCAAAGCGAAAGGGTTGTTGCAGGAGAATGCCCATGACCCGTTCGAGAAAAGGAATTGCAAGGCGTGTCATAAAGAAGACGCGGCCAAGCAAGAGAAAAAATGAAGAATCCGTTTTTCATCGCAGCCATATTGATGGCCCTCTGGTTCTCCAAGGCCATTGCGCAGGTCCCGCCGGTGGATTATCCGACGGTATGCTTCGGATGCCATGAAGACAAGAAGGCCTTGCTTTCCAAAAAACATGTCCATGACGTCTACAAGGAAGGCAAATGTCCGGACTGCCATAATCCCCATGCCTCCAAGCATGACGATCTATTGAACTTCGATCCGCAAAAACTTTGCGTCTCCTGCCATGAGAAGATGAAGGACAAGCTGAACGCCCCCAATGTCCACAAGCCCTTCAAGGACGGCGAATGCGTGGCGTGCCATGATCCGCATGCCTCCGATAATGAGAAAATCCTGACCTCCGGGAAACCCGAGTTGTGCACGCGTTGCCACCAGAAGTCCGCGGAATGGCTCAAGAAAAAATTCGTTCACGATCCGGTGGGGAAGAAATGTTATTCCTGCCATGAACCGCATGCTTCCGGGAACGAGCATATCCTCAAGGATTCCGTTCCAGACCTGTGTTGGAAATGCCATAAGCTGGATGCGAAAATCACCAAAGTCCATGGCGGAAATTTCTCGGCGAAGGTGAATTGCATCAACTGCCACAATCCGCATGCCTCGGATCGGAAAGGCCTGTTGATGTCCAAGCAGCATAAGCCCTTCCAGGAGGGCAAGTGCGACGATTGCCATGCCACCAAGAAAAACGTGCTCTCCACGGAATTGAAATACGATCTCAAAAGCCTTTGCTACAAGTGCCATAAGAGTATCGGCGATTACGCGAAAAAGCCCTTTCACCATATCATGGACAAGCCCGCGGCCTGCATGGCCTGTCATTTCCCCCATGGATCGGAAAATGATTCCTTGCTGCGGCAGCCGCCCAGCCAGCTTTGCACGGGTTGTCATCTCAAGGGCAAATCCCAGGATGAAAAGTCCCATTTCATCACTCACCCGGATTTCCAATGCAATCGGTGCCATGATCCGCATGGGGGCGATAATGGTAAATACCTCCGGATAGAGGGATCGGAACTCTGTCAGCAATGCCATACCAAGGACCACGGTTCCCATCCTCTCGGCGCGGGAGCGATCAATCCCATGACCGGGAAGCCGCTTACCTGCCTCGGGTGCCATAAGCTCCATAATTCGGAATTCCCCAAATACCTGCCCAAGGATCCGAAGAAGGAATTATGCCAGCAATGCCATAAGAAGTAATGCCCCGGGCCAAAGCCAGCCGCGCCCAACCCATGAGGAATTACCCTCTTCGGGATGAATGATGTAGCGCAGCTGATGAGTTGGCGAGAAAGGGGAAGAGGCAGGAAAGAAAAGTTTAGTGTTTAGTGAATGCCCGGGATCCCGATTGGGCTAATCGAGGTGTTCGGTCTCATCGGGTTTGCCTAGGTGGAATTTCGCCAGCTTGCTCTTCAAGGTAGGCAGAGGGATCTTGAGGAGATTGGCCGTATCGCGCTTGTTACATCCGCACTTGGCCAGAGCATCCTTCAATAAGCGCTCTTCCATTTGATCCAAATACTCATGCAAGGAACTTTGGCCCCATCCGAAGCCCGGGATCCTGCCTGCGGCATCGACGATATTCAGAGGCAGAGCGGATCGGTCGATTGTCCCGTCGCGAGTGAGCAGAACCAGCCTCTCGATGACATGTTCGAGTTCGCGGACATTTCCTTCCCAGGTATGCTTTCGCAAGATTTCCAAAATTTCCGGGGAGACGTTCAGCTTGCGTTCCGGGGAGTATTTCCGGAGAAAATGATCGACCAGCATGGGAATATCATCCACTCGCTCG
>DAINDC010000102.1:13873-14960 GCA_036732085.1 Fibrobacterota bacterium
GGGACCGGCCGAGCTCGACGAGAACGGCGCCGCGGAGCACATCCACTCGCTCGCGCAGCGGAGGAATGCGAATTTGCAGGACATTGAGTCGGTAATACAAATCCTGCCGGAACTGTCCTTTTTCAACCTGCTTGACGAGGTCCTTTTTTGTCGCGGCAATGATACGCACGTCGGCATGGATGGTCGTTTCCCCGCCTACTCTTTCGAAGTTTCCCGTCTGGGTGAAATTGAGGAGCCGGACTTGCGTCTCCATGGGAATGTCGTCGACCTCATCGAGGAATAGCGTGCCCTTATGCGCCAATTCGAAGCGGCCTTTTTTCTGCCGGACGGATCCGGTGAAGGCGCCTTTCTCATGGCCGAACAATTCCGATTCCAATAATTCCCTGGAAAGCGATGCGCAACTGACCATGATGAAGGGGTGGTTCCGCCGCTGACTCTCGTAATGGATGGCCTCGGCCAGAACGTTTTTCCCGGTCCCGGTTTCCCCGATGATCATGACGGTCGCATCCGCCCCGGCGACTATGGAGGCGAGGTCGAAAGCCTCATGCATGGGGGTGGACATGCCGATCAGGTTTCCGAAGGTCCGGCAGCCTTCCCATAGACCCAGGCCCTTGCCCTGTTCCTTTCGCAAGCTGATGGTTTCCTTGACCTGCTTGATGATGCCCATCAATTGTTCGATCTCGAAGGGTTTGCGCAGGTAATCGACGGCGCCGTTCTTCAGGATTTCGATGGCGGATTGGATGGTGGCATGGGCCGTCATCAAGACGAAGGACGTGGCGGGCCGATGGGCTTTGATGAAATCCAATACATCCTTGCCGCCGGCGCCGTCCATGACGAGATCGCAGACCACCAGATCGAATTCCTTGGCGGCCAACTGTTCAATGGCCTCTTCTCCGCTGGAAACCCCTATTACCTGGTATCCTGCTTCCTGGAGTTCGTCTTCCAGCGCCAATCGCAGGCTCTTCTCATCTTCAGCTATGAGTATATTCATGGGCCCTTCCGCTTGGTAAATTGATGGCCAGAACCGCTCCTCGTCCGGAGGCCCGCTCGTTCAATTCGATGCGACCGTGGTGGGCGAGGATTATTC
>DAINDC010000103.1:0-14871 GCA_036732085.1 Fibrobacterota bacterium
TTGGGGCCACTTTGGAATCTCCAGGAATAGACTTGCCGGCTTATCAGGCGCTGGCGGCTGAAGGCGCAGATCGCTGCGGCTTGACTAGTCTCGCAGGGAGAACTGTTGGCGCGCCCTTCGTCGGCGCTGTAGCTGCTACACTCGTCGTTGCTGAACTTATTCGCCTCGCCAACGGTGCTCACGTCTATGATTTCCTAGACGGCAACCTCCGGTCACTGAATCAAGTCACCGTTGGGAACCCGAATACTTCGCTAACGTTCAATCCAGGTACAACACGAGTCGCATCCAGCCATTAATTTCAATGGGCGACTTCTCGTGCTAGATTTCGAAATTCTCTGAAATCAAATATTCCCGTATTCCACACCGCGGCTCCTCATGAAAGTCGGGCTTATTCGAAAGAAAATGGCGAGAGCAGGTCCTGTATTCCTTCGAAAAAAAGAAATTTAGGCCAGTTTAAGTTACTTTTAGACCTTATTCCTTAAAAGACTGATTTAAACTAACACCCGGCAAGGACCCTTACTCAATGAGCGTGACCCCCTACCACGCCAAATATTTTGCCCACGACCTTACACGTCGCGCCCAAGGGGGAATCGACCGGCTTTCCATGTCCCTCTTCGATGCCCGGGTGGATCTGAACCCTCACCAAATCGAGGCTGCACTTTTCGCCCTGAAGTCCCCTCTTTCTAAAGGTGTTTTGCTTGCGGACGAAGTTGGTCTGGGAAAGACCATCGAGGCGGGCATAGTTCTGTGTCAATACTGGTCGGAGCGCCGTCGCCGCTTGCTGGTCATTTGTCCGGCATCGCTAAGAAAACAATGGGCGATGGAATTGGAAGAGAAGTTCAATCTGCCCTGCGTGGTCTTGGATTCCAAAACCTATCGTGAGGCCCTCAAGAGCGGCATTTCCCCCTTTCAGCAAAAAGCCGTCACCATTCTGTCATACCACTTTGCCAATGCCATGCGCGAGGAGTTGAAGGCGATAAGTTGGGATTTGGCCGTTATCGACGAGGCCCATAAGCTTCGCAATGCGTATCGAGAAAGTAATAAGGTGGGGCAAGGCGTCCGCTGGGCCACGGCGGACTGCCGGAAATTGCTGCTGACCGCCACACCCTTGCAAAACTCGCTGATAGAGCTTTACGGCCTTTCCACCTTGATAGACGAAACCCTGTTCGGGGATTTGAATTCCTTTCGCAGCCAGTACATCGCCAATGGCGGTGATCCTGGCGGGTTGAAACAGCGCTTGTCCGGTTTTTGTCGGCGGACTTTGCGCAAGGATGTGGTGGAATATATCCGTTATACCGAGCGGCGCGCCATTACGAGGCCTTTTCGTCCCACGGACGATGAACATCGCCTATACGAGGCCGTTTCTGATTTTCTGAAACGAGAAAACAGTTATGCCATGCCCTTGCGGCAAAGGCATTTGACCGAGCTCATTCTGCGAAAGTTATTGGCCTCTTCTTCCCAGGCAGTGGCTGGCACTTTGGAAACGATGAGGGCACGGTTGCAGGCATTGCGGGACGAGAAAATCAAGGACGATCCGGAATTCGTTGAGCTGCTGATTCGGGATGAAGATATTGAAAATGATCTTCTCGATGAAATTTTGGAACTGGACCCTCCGGAAGAAGGCGAGCCTGCCGCTCCCGCTACACTTGATCGCGGACAGCTCAAAGAAGAAATCGAACTCCTGGAGAAACTTTCCACTTGGGCGCGGAACATCGGCACGGATACCAAAACCCGGACCTTGATCAGCGCATTGGAAATTGGCTTTGAACAGCTTGCCACCACCGGTGCGCAACGTAAGGCCCTCATTTTCACCGAATCCCGACGCACGCAGGATTACTTGAAAAGCTATTTGGAAACCAATGGCTATGCGGGCCAGGTGGTCTGTTTTTCCGGTACGAATAACAGCGAAGAAGCGACCGCCATATACGATCAGTGGCGCAAAATCAATGCCGATAGCGGGCGCATTACGGGTTCGCGGGACATCGACATTCGCACGGCCTTGATCGAACACTTCCGGGACCGGGCGACTCTTCTCATTGCCACAGAAGCCGCTGCGGAAGGCGTGAACATCCAGTTCTGCTCCCTTGTCATCAATTATGATTTGCCTTGGAATCCCCAGCGTGTGGAACAGCGGATTGGCCGTTGCCATCGGTATGGGCAAAAGCATGATGTGGTGGTCATCAACTTCCTGAACGAACGGAATGAAGCCGACAGGCGCGTCCTTGAGCTATTGACCGAAAAGTTCAATCTCTTCAATGGAATCTTCGGCGCCTCGGACGATGTGCTGGGTACGATTGAATCCGGAGTGGATTTCGAGAAACGTATTCTCGCCATCTACCAGCAATGCCGGACGGATGAAGAAATCGATGTGGCCTTCCGCACCCTGCAAGCGGAAATGGACGAGCGTATCCAATCGCGAATGTTGGACACACGTAAATTGCTATTGGAAAACTTTGACGAGGATGTGCATGAGCGCTTGAGAATGCAAATGGCGGATGCGCAAGCCCAACTGGACCGCTTCAGCAAGCGCTTCTGGTCCGTGACCCACCACGTTCTGGCTGACCGGGCCAGATTCAACGATAGCCAATTGGCCTTCGAGCTGGAGATGCAGCCAAAGACAGGCATACCACTCGGGCGTTATCACCTGATTTCCAAATCCCAACCCGCCAAGGATATCAGCGGTGTGGCTGAGGAGCGTTCCGAGTATGGGTCCTTTTTGTATCGTCTGTCCCATCCCTTAGGTGAATATGTTCTCGATACCGCCAAATCCCTGGTTACTCCCCAGGCACAACTGACCTTTGATGTCACGCATCATCCTGCGCGTTTACACCTGATCGAGAGCCTGCGCGGCAAACGCGGTTTTCTGGCCTTGAATAAGCTGGCCATTGAAAGTTATGAACGAGAAGAGCATCTGTTGTTTTCCGCCTTTGATGAACAGGGGCAGCCACTTGATCAGGAGACCTGCGAAAAACTGTTCGCCTGCGCCGCCCGGATTGAAGCAACGACTGCATGGCCGGAGCGCATTCTGCCTAGGCTTGATGCAGAATCTCAGCGACATGCCCAGGCGACACTCAGTCGCTCCTTGGAACAAAACAACGAACATTTTAATGAGGCCCGGGAAAAGCTGGAGAAGTGGGCGGACGATATGGTGTTGGCGGCGGAAAAAGCCTTGAAGGACACTAAGGAACAAATCAAGTTGCAACAACGTCAGGCCCGCCAAGCCGTGAACCTGGCGGAGCAGCATGAGATTCAACAGAAAATCCAGACCCTGGAAAAGCAGCAGCGGCGCCAGCGGCAGGACATATTCAGAGTCGAAGACGAAATCCTTGAAAAGCGCGATGGTCTGATCGGAGCGCTTGAGCGCCGCCTCACCCAAAAGACGGCTTCCGAGCGCCTGTTTACGATAGCTTGGTCGGTCGTTTAGTCTTATGAATTCACAGAACAAGAAAATATGAGCAAAGAAGCATGAGCAAATACGACGAACTGGTCCGCAAACTAAAAGAGATTTTCCAGATCGACAAACCGGAACTCGATTTTGGCGTGTACCGCATCCTCAATGCCCGCGCCACGGAAATCAACGACTACCTGGAAAACAAATTACAGGCTAAGATTTCCGCCTCTTTAGCCACAGCCGATACAGCCAATCTGGAACAAGCCCGCAAGACGCTTGCCGATGCCGAAAAAAATGCATGTGCCTTGGGCGTCAACCCCGACACGGTTCCCATGGTACAGACCCTGCGCGAGAAGGTCGCCCAATATACCGTCGGCGGAACCGATCAGGAAAATTCCGTATTCTCACACCTGCTTACTTTCTTTTCGCGTTATTACGATACCGGCGATTTCATCAGCCAGCGTCGTTACAAGGGCGATACCTATGCCATCCCATACGCGGGTGAGGAAGTGGTCCTGCACTGGGCCAATAAGGATCAGTATTACACCAAGAGCGGCGAAAACTTCTCCAACTATACCTTCAAGCTTGAAGATGGCCGCAGGGTTCATTTCCGCCTTGTCGCTGCTGACACGGCCAAGGACAACCGCAAGGACAATGACAAGGAGCGCCGTTTTGTCCTTTGCGAACCGCGCACCCTGACGCTCATGGATGACGAAGGCGAAGAATACGAAGAAGAATTGCATCCCATTGAAGAAGTGAATGGCGAACTGGTACTGCGGTACGAATACAAGTCCATGCCCAAGGGCAGCAAGCAGGAGGAACTGGTTTCCAAGGCCGTGGCAACGGTTCTGTCCAATGTCCTGGTCAAATCCAAATGGCTGGGATTAACCAAGCGCGAACCGACGGAAAAGAATCCCCAGCGCACCATGTTGGAAAAAAATCTAAGCGACTATACCCAGAAAAATACCGCCGATTATTTTATCCACAAGGACTTGGGCGCGTTCTTAAGGCGTGAGCTTGATTTTTACATCAAGAATGAGGTGCTGCATCTGGACGATGTGCAGAATGCGGAAAAGTTTGCGGATATCGAAAAGAATCTGCGCATGATCCAGTGTCTGCGAAGCATCGCCTTGGACCTGATTACGTTCCTGGCACATCTTGAAGATTTCCAGAAGAAACTCTGGCTGAAAAAGAAGTTCGTGGTCTCGGCACATTATTGCGTCACCTTGGATAGGATTATACGGGATGCCCCGGATTTGCTGCCGGTGATTGCCGCATGCAAGGGGCAGTGGGAGCAGTGGGAAAAGCTGGGGATGTTGTCAACGGAGAACGGGGGACTGTTCACGCAGGCCAAGGTGGGAACGGCAGAGTTCTTGCATGCCCATCCTTTTTTGATGGCGGATAGCTCGCTCTTTGATGAAGCGTTTAAAGCTGCGCTTTTGAAAAGCATCGATAATTTGGATGAGATGGTGGATGGGCTGCTGATTCATGGGGATAATTTTCAGGCTTTGAATTTGTTGCAGGAAAGATATTCCGATCAAGTAAATTGCATCTATATTGATCCACCGTATAATACTGCCGAAGCCTCCTTTCTTTATAAGAACCAGTAGGCTTTGCCCTTTTATTCCAGCCCCAAAGTGAATAATCGGGCAAGTTTCTGAATAAAAAGGCAAACATTTTAAGGAGTATACAAATGCAAACGAGTGGATTTACACCAGATGAAACGGAATATTTACGAAATTTTCCAAAGGAAAGATACGAGAGGAATCTTGAACACTTAAAACTTATAGAGAGTGTTAACCCGGCTTCGCCAATGGCTAGGTACGGAAGAAGTTTTATTGAAGCGTACCAGAAGTTTCACGGACTCTCGTAATTACTTCATTGATGAACCATTTAGACGGTTCTTCTCCGAAATCAGTTATACCCACGCAACCGAAAACAATTACAGGATCGCTTCCGTATAGCTGAAATAATGGAAAGAAATATTCTGAATCCTTATCGGGGAAATATGATATTCCTTTTTCTTTGAAAATATCAATTACAGTTCCCGAAGTCGGATTGCAATAAACCTCTTCTTTGTTCGATTCCAGAAACAAAAAGCTGAAATCACAATAAAAATCAAATACCATCCAATACTCTTTTGGAGTTATGTAATCATTGTCGTTCATTTGGGGCCCGCCTATTAAGGGAGCAAGATACATGGAAATAGTTTTCTGGACCAGTTACCTCTAGGCAACCTGTTTTTCGGACCAAAAGTTCGTTTCGATTCCCAACTCAAAGATGGAATGAACGAGGCAACAGATATTATGGCAGAGGAATTTGCAAAGGAGTTCATTAATCTGAGCCGTATCAGTCTTTGAACGAATGGAAGCCCCGAATTTCCTTTTGACCATGGAAAAGGCGGATTCCACATTCGACCGTTCATGATAGTGCTTCAAAAATTCCGGTCGATTGTAATTGTAGAAGTGAAATAACTTTTTCCAAATTTCGGAACCCTCTCCCGTAGTATTGATCTTGAAAGGGATGTAAGGACTGATACCGGCATTCACAAGAGTTTCGACATCAGATTTTTTCAGGTAGGCTTTATCGGCCATGACTTTCTGAACATCAAAGTTTTTGGCAGTATCATTTACAAGGGTCATGAACTGAGTTGAATCATGGACAAAGGAATCCGTGATCTCCACACTGGTAACAATATTGGTCTTGTTCCCAATAGTGATATGGGCTTTCAACCATTTGTTTTGGCTATAAAGTTTTCCATATTTTTGATCGAACCAACGTTCATAAGAACAAGTCGCAAATCCAGAGGCATCTACCGAGAAATTGGTTTCAATGGATTGGAGAGGGAGCGAAGATTCTTCGATCAAGGATTTCAGAATCGGAGTGAGTTCCTTTTTTTCGAGATAATGGAAGATACTATTGTAGTGGGGATTTGAGGAAACCAATCCTTTCTCTTTACAGTCCTTCAAATCACTGGTAGCTCTCCTTCCCGAAACCGTTGTATAGACTTTCATGACCGAACTGAATAGAACATCCGCGATTGGAAGTTTGGGTCTTCCTGGACCTTTGGAAACGGGTTGCGTGATTCCTGAGCAGAGGTTCTTCAGCAGGATTCCGAAATATTCTTTTTCATGGCATTGGGCTTGATGATATTGGGACCAGTTATCTTGAGAATAGGTTTTCCTTTCAGTCAAAACCATTTTCTTTGTAATGGTTGTCGATCCGTCCTTATTCTTTTTCCGATGGATGATAAACTCAACTGCATAAATATGTTTGCGTGAAAGTTTTCTGAGATCATAATCAGGGCAAGTACAATTCGTCTCGGGAAGGTTCTTGTTGACGATATAGACTCCGGATCCGGTTTGAGAAGGAACTACCCATACTCCATTGGTCTTTCGTACCTTGGATGAACTGGCAATCTGCTGTCCCTTTATCTGTCTCTCTTCCATCTTCCTATCCTTCGTTTCTTTATTGTATATCTAATGTAATACAATATGGATTCTTTGTCAAGGGGTTGTTTGAAAATTATTTTAGATGTATATTAGACATACAGATGAATACTCCAATAAAACGGCGAAAGCCTAAAAATGAACGAAAATCGGCAGTTATTCTAGTTCGAGTGACTGAGGATCAAAAAGAAACCCTTTCAGAAACCGCTTCTGAGGCTGGTTTAGAGTTGAGTGCTTGGATTCGGACTGTATGTTTGGACAAGGCTAAGAAGGGTTGAGAGTATATATAGAAGTATATAGACTAAAATTTAAGAGAGAAACATGGAAAACGAAAAAATAGAAGAAGAAATAAAGCAATACGCTACCGAGTATGCCGAACTAAATCCAAACTTGAAGTCGGTCTATCTATTTCCAGATCGCGATAATAAGTCGGTCAATCTACTTTATGTTGAAGCCGACTATCGAACTTCTGGAGGGCCGGATAAAGTGGATATATTTATCTTCGCAAATCAATTTGGTAATGAAGTAAGGCCCTTATCAGTTGGAACTATCGCTCCCTATCAGGAGAATAATAACGGGGTTCTACCAAAATCCTGGGGTGAGTGGAAAGATGCGAAGAAAATTTGGGAATCAAAGTGAGCTGGGCAGACGCCTTCTTAGTTCAAGCGCAAAGTGATTGGAGGGTTTACAAGAGTTTACAGTCTGAATCGATTGAAGAATGCCACAAACTCCATTATTTATTAATGACCGGGGAAAAGCTCGCCAAATATCATTCAGCTTCTCATGATGAGCCACCCAAACCGAGTCATTATGCGCTTGATGGGTTTATCAAAAATTGTAATCATATTCCGAAAATCCGCGCGCTTCTAGGTTACAGTAATAATAGAGAGGGCTGTATTCACTACTTGAAAACTATTCGTCAAGTTGCATTAGAACTAGTGAAACTGGCTCCAACGAGTGATATTAAAAATATGAATGTTGAATATCCTTGGCAAAATACAAATGGAAAAGTAATGATTCCGTGTAATGTCGATTTCCGTGTCGCCTTGAATATTAGACCAACTAACTTTAATATTTTTGTTCGTTTCATTGAGAAGTTTTTAGCTTACAACAAAGCTTGAGTCCGGCAGCAACTATGAAAAGAGTAGTGTCGAAATTATTAAATCTGAATACATTTTATTTATCAATGAAAATTGGCAATACTCTGAATGAAAAGGGGTATGCAAAAAAATGGTTTACTTGGATTGAATGGGTAACACTATCTATTGCAATGATTGCAGTTGGATTCAAAGTTAAATCACCCATCGTTATTTTGCTTGGAGTGGGATCGGTTCTTATGGTATTTTTTTCTGGGTTTGCATCCGCACACTCGATATTAAACGATATCGAGTATTTAAGAAATCGCCCCAAACTGGGTTTATACATCTCAATGTCGATTACAGTGTTCAGTATATTAATTATTGACATAATTTTTAAAGCCTTTTTTAAGGGCAGCAATATCGATATGCTCACGAAATAAATAGCTTATCGTAAACACACTTGAATTTTGGGCTTGAAATTAAATCAAAAACGAATTTAAAGGCAGACTCAGGAATTAAAAGGCAGGGTTGAGGATTTTGAAGGGATTATTGGATAAAAGGGCAAAGCCGAACCAGTACAAACATTCATCTTGGCTCGCAATGATTGAGAGCCGGGTAAAAATGGCAAATTCATTTTTGAAGGACAATGCCGCTTTATGTTGTGCCATTGACGATCTTGAAATGGCCTATCTGCAGAATACATTAGATTCAGTTTTAGGTTTTGAAAATAGGTTGGGAAACCTAGTCATCGAAATCAAGCCTTCCGGTAGAACCAACGATAAATATTTAGCCACTAGCCACGAATACATTCTCTTCTATGCAAAATCACATGAAAATGCGAGTGTGGATTTTTTCCCCTTGAGCGAGGAGCAAATCGAACAATACAAAGAAGGCGATGGTGGTGAAAGTTTCAAATGGCGTGATTTTCTTAGAACTGGCGGAACGTCAACACCGGATGTTAGGCCAAATTCTTTTTACCCCATTTTCTACGATCCAAAAAGTGGGAAGGCCGCTCTTGAGTCATTTGCTGGTGCTATTAAAATTTTACCAGTCGACAGTGAGGGGAAGAATCGAGTTTGGAGAAAAACGCCCCCATCATTTATTAAGCACCTTGTTAGCGGTGAAATAAATTTTAAGCAAAACAAAAAGGGTGATTATAAGGTTCAAATTATTGATAAGATCAAAAGCGGCACTCGGCCAAAAAGTGTTTGGGTCGGCGCCAAATACGATGCGTCATCACACGGCACAAAACTACTTAAATCCATATTTGGCGAATCGTTAAGTTTTTCTTTTCCTAAAAGCATAAATGCGGTTTTTGATACTATTTATATTAATTCTTCCTCTGCCCCTGAATCATTAATTCTTGATTTCTTTTCGGGATCAGGAACTACCGGTCACGCAGTAATTTCTTTGAACAGGGAGGATGCCGGTCGAAGAAAGTATATTCTTGTTGAACAGGGCGAGTATTTCGATACTGTCACCAAGCCTCGTATTCAAAAGATCGTATATTCCGCCGATTGGAAAGATGGAAAGCCAACCTCCCCCGAATCTGGCGTCTCCCACGCCTTCAAAGTCCTTAAGCTCGAAAGCTACGAAGACACCCTCAACAACTTGGAACTACGCCGCACCCAAGCCCAACAGCACTTGCTCGACACCCTGCCCGCCGCCGTACAGGAAGAATATCTCCTACGTTACATGCTCAATATCGAAAGCCAAGGCTCCAACCTCTCCGTGGCCTCATTCAAAAAACCTTTCGACTTCAAACTGAAAATCACCGTGGATTCCGCCGGGGCCTTCGAGGAACGCCCTATTGATCTGGTGGAAACGTTCAATTACCTGATCGGCTTGCGCATCAAGTCGATCGACTCCTTGCGTGAGCGAGGAATTGTCATGGTGCAGGGCGTATTGCCCACTGGGGAAAAAACCTTGGTGATCTGGCGCGATATGGATAGGGTGGATTATGAAACCTTGAACAAGTTCTGCGAGACCCAAAGTATCAATCCCAAGGACAGTGAATTCGAAGTGGTCTACATTAATGGAGATCACAATATTCCCGCGGTGCTTATGACCACGGCCGAAGAGGGGGGAATTACCCGGTCCTTGAAGCTGCGTCAAATTGAGCCCGAGTTCTTGTCACGGATGTTTGCGGGGGAGGGGGTGTGAATATGGATACGCCATCCAATACAGCCCTCTCTTTCAGTCTTCTGGTCAATGCCATTGGGCAGGTAAATGCCGAGATGACCGCGCAAGCTGGTCGGGCCGTTAATGCAGCTCTAACGGTACGAAATTGGTTGATTGGTTTCTATATCGCCGAATTTGAGCAAAGGGGTGCGGATCGGGCCCAATATGGCGACCGTCTGTTGGAGCGATTGTCCCAGGACTTGGTTAAAGCGGGAGTTAGTCGGGCTGAAGAACGCGAATTGCGCCGATACCGTCAGTTTTTTATCACCTATCCTCGGATTCGGGAGTCGGTGACTCCCGAATTGAGAAAAAAGTTTGCTACAAGCCGGGAGGCTACGGTGGAGGAGATTCGGGAGTCGCCGACTCCCGAATCCAGGATATCGGGCCAGGATATTGTGTCGAAACTGTCCTTCACCCATATAGCCGAACTCTTGAAGTGCGACGACGGAACCAAACGCGCTTTTTATGAATTGGAGTGTATCCGGGGTAATTGGTCGGTACGCGAATTGAAGCGTCAGATCGCCAGCCTCTATTACGAACGGTCTGGCCTTTCAACTGACAAAAAGGGATTGAGCAAATTGGCTCATTCCGGCGCCGAAGCGGCAAAGCCAGGGTTGACCATTCGCGACCCTTATGTATTTGAATTTCTGGGTTTGAAGTCCCAGGTGGTCATGAGCGAATCCCATCTTGAAGATCAGTTGCTGGATAAGCTGCAAGGGTTTTTATTGGAGCTGGGACATGGGTTTTGTTTTGAGGCACGGCAAAAGCGTATTTTAATCGGGGGTAGCCATAACTTTGTCGATATGGTTTTTTACCACCGTATTCTCAAATGTCATGTTCTGGTAGAGCTGAAGCTCGCCGAATTCAGCCACGAAAATATTGGGCAATTGAACACCTACGTGAGTTGGTACCGTAAGCATATGATGACGGACGGGGACAATCCACCCGTAGGGATCCTACTCTGCACCCAGAAGGACCATGCCTTGGTGGAGTACGCCTTGGCCGGAATTGACAATGGGATTTTCGTGTCCAAGTACCTGCTGGAATTGCCCAAGAAAGAGGAGATGCAGCGGTTCATAGAAGAGCAGATGTCCGCACGCGACTTTGACGGTTTAGGGGGAGCCCTATCATGAATGCCCCATGCATACGGATTCACACTCGCATTTGGAACGCGCTGCGTTCCAAATCCACCCAAAGCCCGAATGAGTAAGCATAGTTTCCACCAGGAGTTGGTCCTCAACCGTTGGATGTACGGGTTCTTCAAAGGCGGATGCCTGGCCGAACTTAAAAAGCGGCTGGGCGAGGATCAGCACGAAGGCATCGATGACGATGGCCAGACGAATTATTTCCATGAGCTGAATCGGAACCTGTTTGAAGTCGATCGGATTAGCACCGAGGATCTACGCCGCTATGATTTGAATATCGTGCGGTATTGGAATTTGATTACCGAGCGGCGCAACCGCCTCGAAGACACCACCTTGAACATGAAGTATTTCCAATACCTCTCCTTGCTGTTTACCGAAATTTACTTGGACTGGTATTTCAATCGTCGCCAGGCCTTGTTGGATGGCCTGAATGAGGAGATGAACAAGTACAATCATCCCTTGGCCATGCCGGATAAGTTCCAGTCCTATGACGTGGATGAACTCAATAAGCTGGCTTTTTGGAATGCGACCGGCAGTGGCAAGACGCTGTTGTTGCATGTAAACATTCACCAGTATTTGCATTACTTCCAGACCGGACGGAACAATATTTTTCCGGATAAGATTATTCTATTAACTCCGAATGAGGGCCTATCGCGCCAACATTTGGAGGAATTGCGTTTATCCGGATTCGTATTCAGCGATTACTTCGACAAGAATCGGAACAACCCCCATCGGGGCGCGATTGAAATCATCGACATCAATAAATTGGGCGATGAGATGGGCGACAAGACCGTGGCGGTCGAGGCCTTCGAGGGCAACAACCTGGTGCTTGTAGACGAGGGCCATCGCGGCACGGGTACGGCTGCCGGGGCTTGGATGCGTCGCCGGGAGGTCCTCTGCCAGGGTGGGTTTGCCTTTGAGTATTCCGCCACCTTCGGTCAAGCCGTGGCCAAGGGTCCGAATGTGTTCAAAGCCGAAGACGAGGTGATGGGAAAAAAGTCCAAGCTCTTGTTTGGCACCACCAAGCGGAAAACCTTGGATGAGTCGCAGAAGATGCAACTGCCGCTGACGGAGGTTGAAAAACGCCGGGCCCGCGTCATGGCTACGCGGGAGATTTACGCCAAAACCATTCTCTTCGATTATTCCTATAAATTCTTTTACGAAGATGGCTACGGTAAGGAATCTCTAATCCTAAACCTGGCTGAAGACAATGACGACGAAAAGCGGCAGCTTTATTTTACCGCCTGTCTGGTTAGTTTCTATCAGCAGCAATTCCTTTGGCAAAAGGATAAAGACAAGCTCGCCGAGTTCAATATCGAAAAGCCCCTCTGGGTCTTTGTCGGGAATAAAGTGAATGATGAGGACAGCGACATCATGGCCGTGGTTCGGTTCCTGGCCTGGTTTCTGGACGATGACCGCCAAGTCAAAGCTTGGATTGCGGATTTACTTACAGGCAAAGCCCGGCTGCTCGATAGTAAAGGCCGGGATATTTTCGACAAGCGGTTCACGCCGCTTATGGGTCGGAAGTCAGAAGATGTTTATGCCGATATCCTCAAGCAGCTTTTCAATAGTGATGCCAAGCAGCGCCTGAAACTTGTGAACATCAAGGGAAGCAAGGGAGAGTTGGCCTTACGGGCCGGTGATGCCGATCCATTCGGATTGATCAATATCGGCGACGACGCGACCTTTTTCAAATTGGCCGAGGAGGCCAAGGAATTCGACAATGAATCCGATGACTTCGGGGGATCGTTGTTCGGTACCTTGAATCAGCCGGATTGCCGGTTGCATGTGTTGATAGGATCCCGCAAATTCACCGAAGGCTGGAGCAGTTGGCGCGTATCCACCATGGGTCTTCTCAATATGGGGCAAGGAGAAGGTTCCCAAATCATCCAATTGTTCGGTCGCGGGGTGCGGCTTAAGGGGCGGGATTATTCCTTGAAGCGCAGCGCTGAAGGCCAACGTCCCAAAGGCTTACACCTGGAAAAGCTGGAAACCCTGAATATCTTCGGGGTGCGAGCCAACTACATGGCCACCTTTAAAGAGTACCTGAAAGAAGAAGGCGTCATTCCAAGCGATGAAATCATTGAATTGGATTTTAAACCGCAGTCTACTTTACCTTCGGATCGACTCAAGACCCTGGCCCTGAAGGATGGCTACAAGGACAACCAGAAAAACGGCTTCAAGCGTTGTCATTATCCTCTTCTATATGAAGTCCCGGAATCCTTCGCAGGCAAAATTAAGGAACCGCATATTGAGCTGGACTTGTATCCCAGGCTGGAAGCTTTGCATACGCAGGATAAATACACTCATGCCGAAGTGGAGAATGTCCGACAACGCGGGGATATCGCGGCCTCTACCATGTCCATGTTTGACTTTGACCGCATCTACCTTGCCGTACAGGATTTCAAGCTCCAACGCACCTGGAGCAACCTGAGGTTGGATCGGGCTCGATTGGAAGGATTCTGCAAGGGCGATTCCCATTGGTATACCTTACTCTGTCCCAAGTCGGAGCTGGAAATCCGTAAAATGTCGGATGTGCAAAAGCAGGAAGACATCCTGATTCGCTTGCTACAGGACTATACTGATCGGTTTTACAAAACCTTGAAGAATGCCTATGAGGGCCAGTTCTACGATATCGTTAAAGTGAAAGAAGCCGATGACGCCTTTCTCAAGGTCTACCACTTTGAGATCCACGATACCGACGAAGGTCGCGACTATGAGCGGCGGTTATTAGTCCTAAAGCAGTTGGTCGAATCTGGAAAAATAGGCGAGGTTAGTCAATGGAGCGCCACGAATATGGTGGCCATTTGCTTTGACCGGCATCTTTATTATCCCTTGCTTTCCATTGAAGGTTCGGTTCCACTAAAGATGCGTCCATTGTCTTTTGAAGCGCCAAGCGAATTGCAATTCGTCCGTGACTTAGAGGCATTCTACAAATCAACCGCCGGGCAGAAGGCAATCGGCAATCGCAGCCTCTACCTATTACGCAATGCGGACACAAAAGCCAAAGGCCTGGGTTTTGCGCTAGCGGGTAATTTCTACCCGGATTTCCTATTGTGGTTGGTGGACGATACTACGGGACAACAGTGGCTCAACTTCGTGGATCCAAAGGGTATCCGCGAGATGAGTCTGGATCATCCCAAATTCGGCCTTTATCAAGGGGTCAAGCTCCTGCAATCGAAACTGGCCGACCCGAAACTTATTTTGAACGCATTTATTCTATCCCGAACCAAGTTTTCCGATTTGCTCAATGTGAAGGGAAAATTCACGGTAAAGGATTTAGAAGATCGGCATGTTTTGTTCATGGACGATGCCGACCGAGGTTATTTGGCGGGAATGATTGCGAAGATGGTCTAGTTCTTAGGAGCGCCTAAAAATATACATGTAGACTATTAATTAGGGCTTGCTGAACAAACAAAATAACCAGTAAAAACAAGGGTTTTAGCCTACATTTGTCGAATATATATGCATGGGAATTGCTAAAAACCCTCAAAATTCCGTGCATGTGGAGTGTGACAGGATGTATACCAAAACCGAAGGTCAGCTCATATTACCAGGCGACTTTTTCTTGCCATTTGGCGGGAAGTTAAATAAAACTAACCGTTGATTTACACTAGCTTCTCTCG
>DAINDC010000104.1:0-3064 GCA_036732085.1 Fibrobacterota bacterium
GCAGTAGGCGGGCTTTGCAGCCGGCCGCAGTAGGAACCATTTATGAGACCGGTTCCAGATTCGACGTTCGACTAAGCCGGCATAGCGCCCGGCCCGCTGGTTCGGCATAGCGCCCGAATCGGCATATGAGCGGAGCGAGTAAAGATCTCGCTCCGCTTTTTTATTTATTGCTTTTGGTGGAAAGTTTATTGACGGGAAAAAAATGGGCGCTTAGTTTCCCATTTCACCACGGCAATCTTTGAGCAAATGCAGATGCAAACCCATTCCGACGGAACCCCGCGCATGAGCAAGCCATACTCTGAAATTTTGTTGGAAACCCACCCACAGGGAGGGAAAAGCCGATGAGAAAATTCTGGTTGCTTGGTGTTGTGGGTTTCATCTCAAGTTGGATTGGCTGCGGAGGTGGTGGGACGTCCCCAACGGCCACACCAAGTACCGCGCTATTGGATACCGTGATTGAAGTGCCCAACCAAAAGGTGACTTTTTCGTCCATGAAAAAAACATTCCTCCTATACCACATGCCTCCATCTCGGTCGTCGGCATTGCCAGAAAGCGTATATCAAGATTTGTACTTGACCGCATCCCAATGCTCAGTGAAAGTAGTCAGTGAACTTTTTATCACTACCCCCAAGAATGGGCCGCTTCGGTCATATTTCACAATTGGATTTCTTCATTTCGATCAACAAGTTCTCGACTCAATCCGTTTACCCTCCCAATCAGGAGCTGATTCGGGCTGGCTTTACAGTATCGCCCCACTACCGGGAAAGAACGGCGTCGCCGGCAAGGCGATCATCGCCGCAAAAGGCAATCGCGGATATTACGTAGGCATCGGCGTAAAACCCGATTCATTATCCGCATGGAGGGAGCGCATCGATTCACTAATCGCGGGAGTGCGGTTCACAAATTGAGGACCGAGAAAAATCCATCCACATTTGCAGCGAGTTCGAGTCTGACTGCCAACGAGAACCTCCCGACGATTTTTTAAATTTTCCATCCGTGGAAAAATCCCCGAGCACTTCACCGGACGCGCATTGCGAAATCCTGATCTTCGCCAAGTACCCGGAAGCAGGAAAATGCAAAACCCGTTTGGCCAAAGGCCTGGGCGATGAAAACGCCTTACGGATCTATAAAGCGCTGCTGCACCATACGCTCACCGTTGTAGCGAGCACCCCATACCGGAAAATCCTCTTCGTCGATCCACCCGAGCATGTCTCCGATGCGCCCGCATGGGCACCCGGTATGGATTCGTACCTGCCGCAGTCCGATGGCGATTTGGGAAAGAGGCTGCTCGACGCCATCACGAGCCGGTTTGATCAAGGCGCCACAGCTTTGCTATTGCTGGGCTGCGACTGCCCACAAATTTCAAAAGAATCCGTAACTTCTTCTTTTATAGCTTTGGAAAATGCCGACGTTGTACTTGGACCGACATTCGATGGAGGTTACTATTTGCTCGGCTTGAAAGCGAGACATGCTTCGCTCTTCCAAGACATCCCTTGGAGCACGGAACAGGTTCTCACGAAAACTTTAAATATTCTAAAGATTCAATCTTTAAGCTACATTTCGCTGGACTCTTTTTCCGATGTCGATACCCTGGACGATTACCGCCGGGTTCAACACTTGGAACCACTCAAAAATTTGGGAATACGATAAGATGCCTTCACCAATCATCTATTTCATGTTTGGACTTTATGCCCTGGCTTCGGTTGGGCTGTTCACATATGGCATCAATTGTTACTGGCTTTTGGCGTTATTCCTGAAGAACAAGCGGAAAGAGGTGGTTCACGATCGTCGCAAGATCCGTCGCTTTTATGCGGAAGACGGCATGGGCAAGCTGCCGATGGTTACCACCCAGTTGCCCGTGTATAACGAACGCAATGTGATCGAACGCCTCATCCGTTCGGTTTGCGCCATGGAATACCCCCAGGACCGCCATGAAATCCAGGTCTTGGATGATTCGACCGACGGTTCGGAGAAATTCTCTCTCGAACTGGTCAATGAGATGCGAGCCAAAGGCCATGATATTGTCCTCATCCACCGCACCAACCGCCATGATTACAAGGCCGGAGCCCTGAATGAAGGCATGCAGGTCTGCAAAGGCGAGTTCATCGCCATCTTCGACGCAGATTTTGTCCCTCCCGCCGATTACCTCACCCGCTGCGTTCCTTTCCTCTGTATGGACAAGGAAATCGGCTTGGTACAGGCCCGCTGGGGCCATCTCAATTCCCAGGAATCCTCTTTGACCTTGGCGCAGAGCATCGGCATCGACGGCCATTTCGTGATTGAGCAGAGCGCCCGTTCATGGGGCCGCCTGTTCATGAACTTCAATGGCACGGCGGGTATCTGGCGCAAGACCGCCATCGAAACCTCCGGCGGCTGGCAGGGCGATACTTTGACCGAGGATATGGATCTGTCCTATCGCGCCCAACTCCATGGCTGGCGCATGAAGTTCCTCTACGACGTGGTCGTGCCGGCTGAATTGCCTTCCGATATCAATGCCTTCAAGTCGCAGCAGTTCCGCTGGGCCAAGGGTTCCATCCAAACCGCCATGAAACTGCTTCCCCAGGTCATGAAGTCCGATGTGCCCTTCAAGGTCAAGCTGCAGAGCGTCCTGCATACCACGCATTATGCCATCCATCCGCTGATGCTGCTCACGGCCCTGCTCGCCTTGCCGCTCCTCTATTGGTTCCCCTTCAAGGTCAGCACCAGCGCCTTCACCGGCCTCTGCGTCCTCATCCTCATCTCGTCCCTCGCGCCTTCCATCCTTTACCTGGTGGCGCAACGGGTCTCGCGCAAGAACTGGAAAAGCCGCATCCTCTCCTTGCCCACCTTGATGGCGCTCGGCGTAGGCGTCGCGCTCAACAATACCCGGGCCGTGCTCTCCGCCCTTTCCGGTCAGAAGGGCGCCTTCATCCGCACCCCCAAGGCCGGCGACAAGGCGCTCCAGATCTACAAGAGCAAATTCCCTTTCGCTTCCGTGCTGGAATTGGCCGTGGGCATCTATTGCTTCATCGGCTTCGTCCAGTATACCAGCGCCGAGAAATATCTCGTGGGACCTTTCCTGGGC
>DAINDC010000104.1:3074-14848 GCA_036732085.1 Fibrobacterota bacterium
GGCTTCTGCGTGGTCGGCTGCATGTCCCTGACCCACTATCTGAAGAAGCTGTACCTGATCAAATTCACTCCCGGTATCGTCCTCCAGGAAGCCTGATCGGGAAACCTGATCACGGCCCTTCGCTTCTAATCGACCCGAAGCCCGGTTCTTTCCCGGCCGGATAAGAACCGAGGTCAATCCTCGGGTCTTACCCGACCGGGTCCTGATGGAGGGGCGGACCTTCTTCCCATGATATCCAAGCCGAATAAAGGTCCGGAAGCGCAACGCTCCGGGCCTGTTTTACAACTGGCCCTCCTCCTTCTCTTCTGTCTCCCGTATGCGGTCATGGCTTCCTTGGGCCCGGTGGAAGCCCGCATCCCATTTCTATTGGGTTGCCTGGGCATGGCCTTCGCCGTCTATTGGGCCTTCTGCGTGGAGGGCCGGTTCCGGACCGAAAGCTGGTTTACCCTGACCAGTCGCGAGATCCTGATTCTCGGCATCTTCCTGCGGCTCTGCTTATTGCCCATGCCGCCTTGCGACGATATTTACCGTTACCTATGGGAAGGAAAAATCCTGGGGTTGGGTTTTAACCCGTACCGCCTGGCCCCTGATTCTCCCGCGCTGGCGCAATTCCGGGATTCGCTCTGGGCGCTCATCAATCATCCGAAGCTTCCCGCCCTCTATCCGCCCCTGACCGAAGCCGTCTTCGCGCTGCTCGCCAGGCTGGCCCATTCCGTCCTGATCTTCAAGGCCGCCTTCGTGGCCTTCGACGTGGCGGCCTTCCTGCTGCTTCGGGCAATCCTACGTAACACGGGTGTGACTGCAGGCGCGGATGCGGCGGCGGATTCGGACCCGGATGCAACCCCGGCCGCTCATGCCCGCATCGAGGCGATCTACTTCCTCAACCCTCTCCTGATCCTTGAAATTGCCGGACGCGGTCATTTCGACAGCATCCCCATTTTTTTCAATGTGGTTTTCATCTGGGCCATGCGAACGGAACTTGCCTGGGCTCCGGCCGGCCTGGCGCTGGGCGCATTGGCGAAAATAAATTCCCTGGCCCTGGCCCCGGTGCTGCTCTTGAGGCTGCCCTGGAAACGCGCCGTGGCCTGGGGTCTGGGGATCGCATTCCTGGTCGCGGGCGCCATTGCGTTCTCGGGGATGTACGAGCTGCTGGGAAAGTTCACCACCAAGTTCCACTATAATGGCGTAATCCCATTTTTCCTGGCCAAGGCCTTGCCGTTCCTGTCCGCCCATGGCCAGCGCGTGGCCCTGATCGCCGTAGCCGCGGCCGGAACCGCCGGGCTCTTCCGGCGGCTGCGCAAGGAGCCCTTGGAGCGTCAGGCCCTTGGTTTCATGGGGCTGCTCCTGCTCTGCTCCCCCACCTTGCATACCTGGTACCTGCTGTGGGTTTTGCCCTTCGCGGCCCTGAGCCTGTCGCGGCCCTGGCTCCTTTTCACCGGCACCATCCTGGTGACCTATCTGGTCTATGGCCGCATGCACGTTACCGGTGAGTGGCGGGAAATCGCGTGGCTGCGCCTTCCCGAACTCCTTCCCCCTGTGGCGCTATGGCTGTGTCTGAAGATCCGGGCAGCCAGGAGATAATGCCTATGACCGAAGACATCGCGGGCGCAAAAATCACGGGCATAGTCCGGGTCATCATACCCGCGCTCAACGAGGAGCGGGCGATCGTGGAGGTGCTGCGCGCCATTCCGCCCTGGGTCCGCGAGGTCATCGTGGCCGACAATGGCAGCACGGACGGGACCGCCGGGGCCTCCCGTAACCTGGGCGCTACTGTAGTTTCCGAACCGCGGCGCGGTTACGGGGCGGCCTGCCTTCGGGGCATGGCCGCGCTGGGACCGGATACGGAGGTGGTTGTCTTCCTCGACGGCGACTTCAGCGATTACCCCGAGGAGATGACGCGGCTGGTGAAGCCCATCCTGGAGGGCCGCGCCGATATGATCATTGGATCCCGGGTATTGGGCCGCAGGGAAAAGGGCGCGCTCCTGCCGGTGGCCGTCTTCGGCAATTGGCTCTCGACGCGCCTGGTGAAATGGGGCTGGGGCTTCGCCTATTCGGATCTGGGACCCTTCCGGGCCATCGGCTACCGGGCCCTGATGGACCTGGGCATGCGGGATTTGGATTTCGGATGGACGATCGAAATGCAGGTCAAGGCCTTGAACAGGGGGCTCCGCGTTCAGGAAGCGCCGGTGTCCTATCGCAAGCGAATCGGGGTCTCAAAAATCTCCGGGACCGTGAAGGGGAGCTACAAGGCCGGCAAGAAGATCCTATACATCATCGGCCGGGAATGGCTCCGCAAGCGCTCGGGCAAGACCGGTGGCACTCGGACTGATTGCTAGATTAGGGACATGACCCGGACCCTTTATCCCTTATCCGTGGACCTGCGCGGCAAACCCATCCTGGTGGCCGGCGGCGGTGCCGTGGCCGCCCGCAAGCTGACCGAACTCATCCGCTGCGGCGCCGACATCACCGTGGTCGCCCCGCGGCCCTGCGCGGCCGTGGAACGCCTGGAGACGGCCCTGCGCCTCCTCCGCCGGCCTTTCCAACCGGGTGACGAACGGGGGCGCTATCTGGTCTTCGCCTGCACCGACGACGCGGCCGTCAACGGGGAAATCGCCGCCTTATGCCTGCGCGCCAACGTCCTCTGCAACGTGGCCGACTTTTCCGAGGCCGGTTCCTTCCACGTACCCGGCGTGATACGTAAGGGCGATGTTACCGTCACCGTGAGCACCAGCGGGGCCGCGCCCGGACTCACGCGCCACCTCAAGCGCCGCCTTTCCGAGTCCCTGGGCGAAGAGACCGCCGGATTGGCCGCCCTGCTGGGTCGTTTCCGCGCGGCGCTCCGATCGGGCCCGCGGGCCGCGCAGGCCGCGTCAATATTGGAAGGCCTCCCCTACCGCAAGCTGCTCGAAGATATGCGATCCAAGGGCGCGCCTGCCGTGGAAGCCTACCTGGATGAACTGGCGGCTTCCGAAGCTATCCCGGACCCTTCCTTGCAGCCTGTACCGCAAGCCGCTCCTCCGCGCCTGCAAACCGTTTCCCTGGTGGGTGCGGGACCCGGGCACCCCGGACTGCTCACGGTCCTGGCCGCGGAAACCTTGCGCCAAGCCGAAGTCATCATCCACGATCGCCTCATCCCGGAGGAGACCTTGCACCTGGCTCCATCCGATTGCCTCCTCATCCCCGCCGGCAAGCGCGGCCATTTCGAATCCGCGCGCCAAGAGGATATCGAGGCCCAGCTCGTGGAACAGGCGCTGCAAGGCAAGCGCGTAGTCCGCCTCAAGGGCGGCGATCCCTTCATCTACGGACGCGGCTGGGAAGAGGTGCTGGCTTTGGAAGCCCATGGCATCCCCTGGACCGTGATACCCGGCGTCAGCTCCACCACCGCTGGGCCCGCCTGGGCGGGCATTCCCCTGACCCATCGCGGGCTGGCACGATCCTATGCGGTCATGTCGGGCATGGCGTATTCGCAGACCAATACGGAAATCCCCAAGGCCGATACCATAGTCCTGGTGATGGGCCTGCATCGCCTCGCGGAGATCGTCCCGGCCTTCCTGGAACAAGGTTGGAGCCCGGAAACTCCCGTCGCCGCCATCCAAAGCGCCACCATGCCCGATCAGCGCGTCTGCCGATCCACCTTGGCTGGGATACTCGGAGAAACGACCCGCCTGGGATTCGATTCGCCCACCTTGATTGTGGTCGGCAAGGTCGTCGGGCTCGCGCAGTCCTAAGCCATCGCCCGCATAGAACCGCTTCGCCCCCTACCTCTCCGCCTATCACCTCTTACTACTTTTAGGCCCACTATGGACAAGTCCCGCACCTTCTATATTACCACGCCCATCTATTACGTGAACGACACGCCCCATATCGGGCATGCCTATACCACCATCCTCGCCGACGTGCTCACGCGCTTCCATCGCCTCGCAGGCGACGCGACTTTTTTCCTGACCGGGACCGACGAGCATGGCCAGAAGGTGCAGCAGGCCGCTGACAAAAATAAGATGAGCCCCAAGGAGCATTGCGATCTGTACTCGGTGCGGTTCCGCGAGGCCTGGAAGCAGCTCAATATCGGTTTCGACAAATTCATCCGGACCACGGATCCCGATCATATCCGCTTCGTCCAGGGCGTGCTCAAAGCCCTATGGGACAAGGACCAAATCTACGAGCAGGAATACGAAGGCTGGTACTCGGTGGGCGAGGAGCGCTTCTTCACCGAAAAGGAATTGGTCGACGGCAAGGATCCGATCAGCGGCCGTCCGGTCGAGAAGATCCGCGAGAAGAATTATTTCTTCAAGATGTCGACGTACCAGGAATGGTTGATCGGCTATATCGAAGAGCATCCGGACTTCATCCTGCCCGAATTCCGCCGCAACGAAGTGCTCGGTTTCCTGCGCCAGCCCTTGAACGACCTGTGCATCAGCCGGCCCAAGTCGCGCCTGTCCTGGGGCATTACCTTGCCCTTCGATCCGGATTACGTGGCTTATGTCTGGGTCGATGCCCTGTTCAATTACCAGAGCGGCGTCGAGGACAAGGCCTTCCCCAATGGCGCCCCCATGTGGCCCGCCGATTACCATCTCATCGGCAAGGATATCCTCACCACCCATGCCGTCTATTGGACCACCATGCTCAAGGCCCTGGGTTCGCCCATGCCCCGGCATATCCTGGCGCATGGCTGGTGGCTGTTCGACAATGCGCGCATGAGCAAGACCACGGGCAATGTCGTCAACCCGCTCGCCATGAAGGACATCTATGGCGTCGATGCCTTCCGCTATTTCCTGATCCGCGAAATGGTGGTGGGCCAGGATGCCTCCTTCAGCGAAGAGGCCTTGGTCAACCGCATCAATTCCGATCTCGCCAACGATGTCGGGAACGGCCTGAGCCGGATCCTGAAACTGGCGGCGACCGGACTGGACGCGCGCCTCACGCCCGTGCCTTCGCATGACGGGGAAGAAGCCCTGCTCAAGCGTACCGCGGAGGAGACCATCGTCACCGCCTTGGATAAGGTCCGCACTCTCAAGCTTTCCTTCGCGGTGGAAGACGTTCTGCAGCTCATCCGCGCCGTCAACCGCTACCTGGAAGTCAAGGCGCCGTGGAAACTCGCCAAGGAAGGCCCCGAAGGCCGCGAGCGCCTCAATATCGTCCTCTACCATGCCGCCGAAGCCCTGCGCATCGGCTTCAACCTTCTGCATCCGGTGATGCCGGCGAAGATGGAAGAAGCCCTGGCCGCGCTCGGAATCGTATTCTCGGCGCAAGCCGTCGGATCCGCATCGCCCTTGGCCTGGGGAGCTTGGAAAGCCGACCAGCCCTTGGCCCAGGGCCTGAACCTCTTTCCGCGCATCGATGTCTCCGCGCGCAATGCGGCCAATGCCGCCGCAGGTGAGGCGAAGGTCGCGGGCGGAAAAGCCAAGGCCCCGAACGCGCCCGCAGCGGATCCTTTTTCCCTGGTCCATCTCAAGGTGGCCGAAGTTGAGGAAGTGGAAGATCATCCCAATGCGGACTCCCTGTACGTGCTGCGGCTCCGCCTTGGCGAGGAAACGCGCACGGTCTGCGCCGGCCTCAAGAAACACATGGCCAAGGAAGAGCTGCGCGGACGCAAGGTGGTCGTGGTCTATAATCTCAAGCCCGCCAATCTGCGCGGGGTCGAGAGCAAGGGCATGATCCTGGCGGCGGAAGCGGAAGGCGGGAAGCTCGCGCCGGTGGTTCCCGAGCATGGGAAACCGGGAGATGACGTCACCGCGGAGGGTCTGGCCTCTATGCCCAAGCCCGACCTGACCCTCAAAGAGTTCGAGAAAGCCTCCCTATCGGTGAAATCAGGAAGAGTCGGCTACGGCGATCGCCCCCTGCAATCGCCTTCGGGACCGGTTCTTTCCGCGGCTCCGGATGGCGCCAGCGTGCGTTGATGGGCCTTCGGGCATTTGGGAAACACCTTAAAATATCTATTTTGATATTGATTCCATTGGATTCCACGTATTCCCATGGTCCTGGCACTTAACAGAAACGGCCCCCTCGGATGAGCAGCGATTCTACACCGGACTCCGTTCCGGACACTTCCTCCCCTGTCACGGATACGTCCTCCCCCTATCATCAGACTTCCGTCCGGATCATCGAACCGCAGCCGCCGCTTCCGGACCTCAAGATGACGGACCTCGCCGCGCCCTTGCAGGACGTCATCCGCGGGAACGGCTGGAGCGACCTCATGCTGGTCCAGAAGAAAGCCAGTCCCTATATCCTCAATGCCCAGGATATCATCGTCCAGTCGAAGACCGGATCGGGCAAGACCGGCGCCTTCCTGCTTCCCTTATTGCAGGTGATCGAAAAGGCGCATAATAAGCCCCAGGTATTGATCATGACTCCGACGCGCGAGTTGGCGTTGCAGGTCTATGAGGAAACCGTCAAGTTCGGCGAACCGCTCGGCATCAGTTCGGTGGCGGTTTATGGCGGCGTCGGTTACGGCCCGCAGCTCGATGCCTTCAAACGCGGCGTGCATATCGTGGTGGGAACGCCGGGGCGCCTCCTCGATCATATCATGCAGGGTAACCTGAACCTCAAGTCCATCCGCGACCTGGTCCTGGACGAAGCCGACGAAATGCTTTCCATGGGCTTCTATCCGGATATGAAGCGCATCCACGGTCTCTTGCCGAAGGATCGCTGCACCTATCTCTTCTCGGCCACCATGCCCGTGAACGTCAAGCGCCTGGCGCAGGAATTCATGCGCGGGCCCAAGTTCCTGAGCCTCTGCCCCACGGACATCTCCGTCTCCAATATGGAGCATGTCTATTACGTGGTGGATCCGCAGGACAAGGACAAGACCTTGCTCAAGCTCATCGAGCAGGAGAATCCCGAATCCGCCATCATCTTCTGCAATACCCGCCGCGATACCAGCTATATCCATGAATACCTGCGGGCCCGCGGCCTCAAGGTGGGCCTCATCTCCGGCGAGGTCAACCAGAAGCAGCGCCAGAAGGTGATGAAGGAGCTGAAGACGAATTCGATCCGGTTCCTGGTGGCCACGGACGTCGCCGCGCGCGGCATCGACATCCAGGGCCTGTCCCATGTGTTCATGTACGATCATCCGGACGATCCGGAAGTCTACGTGCATCGTTCGGGCCGCACCGCGCGCGCGGGCGCTTCCGGCCAGGCCATCTCCGTGGTGGGTCTCGTCGAGGAAATCGCGCTCAAGAATACCGCTTCCAAGTTCGACATCCCCTTCATCAAGAAGACCTTGAAGAGCGACAAGGAACTCGAGGATATCGTCCGGGAGCGCACCACCGTCTATCTGGAGCAGGAATTCCGCCAACTGCGGCAATCCGATCAGAACGGCGCGCGCCGTATGGTTCCCCTGCTCGACGCCCTCATCAATTCCGAAGAAGAGAAGATGGCCTTGGGCATGATCCTGCACAAGTTCTATTGGACCCACTTTACGGGTCTGTCGGAACCGCTCGCGCGGGAAGATGAGGAACAACCCCCCGTTCCCTGAACGGACCCTTTCCCTGAACCGACCGGTTCCCTGAACCGACCCGTCCCTTGAACGGACCCTTTCCCTGAACGGACGGTTCCTTGAACTGACCCGTTCTTTGAAAAGCTGGGCTCAGCGGCCGGAAGCGGCCTTGCGCCTGGCTTCCGCCAACTTGTCCTTCACCACGCCGCAATCGGCATCCTGCTTGAGCGCCCGTTCATAATGCCGGATGGCGTTTACGTAATTGCCCTGCGACACTTCGAAATCCCCCATATGTGCCGCCTCCGAACAATCCTGACGGCAGGCCGAGAGGGCCAAGCACATCGCCACCATCACCCATGCCCAAGTCGCCATGATCAAACTCCTTCCGGGCTCTCGCCCCAAGTCTCCAAAAATAATCATGTCCCGACCCAAGCGCACCCGTTCCCTACCGGCGGGATCCGGGCTATAATTTTATAAATTCATAATAGGCAGCACCTTCCCATCCGGGCGGGTCGACCACGACTATGGCCATCAAAATCAAGACGGAAAAAGAAATCGGGCTGATGCGGGACTCCTGCCTATTGGCTGCCGAGATCCTGGCGCGCGCCGGAGAAATCGTGAAACCCGGGATCAGCACGGACGATATCGATCGGTTCGTCCATGATTATACCGTGAAGAAGGGCGCCTATCCGTCCCCGCTCAACTACCATGGCTTTCCCAAATCGGTCTGCACCTCGGTGAACAACGTGGTCTGCCACGGCATCCCGGGCAAGCAGGTCCTCAAGGACGGCGATATCGTGAACATCGACGTAACCTGCACGTTAAGCGGTTACCACGGCGATACCTCCAAGACCGTTTTCGTCGGCAAGGCCTCCCCCAAGGTCCAGAAGCTGGTCGACGTGACCTATCGCTGCCTGGAAGAGGGCATCGCCGTCGCCTATGCCGGGAATTATTTCGGGGACATCGGAGCCGCCATCCAGGATCTGGCCGATGAATACGGCTACGGCGTAGTCCGCGAATTCTGCGGGCATGGCATCGGACGGGGTTTCCACGAGGATCCCATGGTGCTCCACTACCGGTCGGGCAGCCGCGGCCAACGCATCACCGAAGGCATGGTCTTCACCATCGAGCCCATGCTCAACGAGGGCAGCGCGGATGTTTTCGTCGCCGATGACGGTTGGACCGTCTTCACCAAGGACGGCAAGCTCTCTGCCCAGTTCGAGCATACCGTGGCCATGACCCGCAATGGGCCCGAAGTCCTCACCAAGTTCTGGTGATCGCCGCCTTCCCTACCCGTCCCAACTTCCGGATTCCTTTATTTCCCGCAGACCCATCCAGCTTGAAGTAGGCTGAAGGCGGACTGCGAATACGATTTTCGCAGGTAACCTTCGCGCTACCTCTCAATCCTCGTCGTCATCCGCGTCGTCGTCCGAGGCCGAGAAGGAGATCGAGCTGATATCCCCGCCCTTCTCCTCGATCTTCCGCTTCAGGCGGTACAATTCATCGAGCCGGACGTGGAAGCCCTTGGCATCGTCGTCGGTGATTCCCTGGAGGATCAGGAACTCGCAGACCTCGATGGCCTTGTCCAGGTTCTTCTGGTTCTGGTAATAGGTGATGAGGGCCTTGGTCTGGGTGGCGATGAACTTGGGATTGTACCCGTATTGCCGGATGGTCTGGCGCAGGAAAATCAGGGAAAAGGTGGCCAGGTTCTCCTTGTTCATCTTCGACTTGGATTCCTTGATCTTGAAGGTGAGCAGATCCAGGAACTCATGCGCGACCTCCACCTTTTCGAAAAACTGGGCCGTGGATTTCTGGTAGGTCGTGAATTGATCGAGGACGGTGATATCATCCTCCTTGAGGCCGTTCAGCAATGCCTCGAGCAGTTGATCTTTTCCCATGCCTGCGGCTTCTTGCGCCATGATCCCCATCCTTCCCGGATACCCCGAAGTATCGTGCGTTTCCGAAACTTAAAAATACGCGGCGCTGCCGTCTTGTTGGCTAAGCTTACCTGCCCTAGGCCGGGCCGGAAACTCCCAAGTCGGTCGCAGCCCCGGCGTCCGGAGCATCAGAGGCGGCGGTTGGCGCCTCCAGCAGGCCCGGGGCAATTTTTCGCAAAGTGGCGAGCATATCCGCGGCCCCGGAAAACCGGTTCTCGCGTTTGGCCCGCAGAGACTTGGCGATGAAGTCATTCCAAACCCTGGGCACCGTGGGGCTATGATCGATGGGCATTCCCGTGAACATGTCCGGATTCTCCTTGGCCCGGGTCTGGAAAATGCGCTCCGGCCGTTCCACCTTGACCGGGAGGAAACCCAAGGTCAACTCCAATAGGACGCAGCCGAAAGAGAAGAGATCGGCCCGGCCATCCACCGGCTCGCCCCTGGCTTGTTCCGGCGAGACATACAGCGGCGAACCGAGAATGAAAGCCTTCTCCTCCTCGTACTCGGTATGATAAACGGCGGCCAATCCGAAATCGGCGACCATGACTTTCCGGCTCTTCTCCACCCAGAGGATATTCTCGGGCTTGATATCCCGATGGATCACGCCTTCCGAATGCGCGAAAACCAGCACTTCCAGGACCTGGTCGGTGATGCGGATGAGTTCCTCCATGCTCGGCAGCCGTTTGCGGGGCAAGGGGTGCTTCTTCTTCTGCTTGAGCCATTGGCCCAGGCTCAGGCCATCGACCAATTGCATGATGAAGTACATGAAATCCGGATGTTCCCCGTATTCGAATATCGTGATGATATGGGGGTGGAGAAGGTTGGCCACGACTTCCGCTTCCTGGCGGAAACGCTCGTCGGTGAAGAGCTTGTTCAGACGGTTCCGGAAGACCACTTTCACGGCCACGGGACGGCTCAGGGTGGTCTGGAAGCCACGGTAGACCACGCCCACGCTCCCCTCTCCGATTTTCTGGAGCAAGGTGACCGTTCCCAGGGTTTGGCCGGTCAAATCAGGCAAGTCGCGAGGCTGGGACATGGACGATTCCGAGTATAGCATTATCCACCAGGCCAAGTCCCGTCCGGAGAATCGCGATTACTCACCTTCGATAGTGGAAGAAACCCGGAGAAAAGGCTAAAATAACTGGGTCAAATGAATCAGGACCCTAAAGCCTTCAGCCGCGCCGATGCCGAGAACCTGGTGCGGCTCTGGAATCTGTTTTATAACCGCACCATCGCTTACGCCTTCGACCATCCCGTGGCGCAGGAAACTTTGCCCAAGGTATACCAGGCATTCCAAAAATGTCTCGGGCAGGCGGAGACCTTGTCCTTGCTCTTCCAGGAGTTCGGCTATTATATCGGCCATATCGATCTGGTCTACCAGCCCAACAACCGGAAAATCGCCGACCACCTGCGCCGCTTCGGGATCGAATCGGTCAGCATCAGCCAGCCTTTCACCCTGCATGATCTCTCCCGGTTCCTGGATGCCTGCTCGCTGACCCATGCCGACGGCGCCCGGTTCGTCGCCTACCTGGTCAATCAGGGCGTGACCTGTTTCAACGTCAATAATGTGAGTTTGCAAACCGTCAAGGAGGGTGACGCCGTGGTTACCCAGGCGGCCTCGCGCGCCAGCGTCCTGGGCCGGGACCCGCGCAATCCCTCGGCCACCCAGATCGGGGAAGCCCAACGGGAGCGAAGCTCATTCGACGACGCGGCCATGCGCGTAGTGCTCGGACACCTGACCGCGCAGGAGATGAACGCCAACCTCAGCCTGCTGCGCGTGCTGGAATCCCCGGGCGCGCTGCCCGACGCGATCATGAAGGCCTCCTCCGGCAATCCCGGCCACGAGGCGCAGGCCTTGAAGCAGAGCCTCCTCAACGTGGTGGGCGCGTTCAAGGCCGAGGCCGGACAGGGGAACATCCCCATCGAGGACCTGTTGGCGGGCATGTACAACATGCGATCCGAGCTCCTCAAAGCCGTAAAGGCGCAGCAAGGCATGGCCCAGCACCTGATGGCGCGCCCGGATGGGGCGCTTCCGGCGGAAGCCGGGGGCATGGCGGAAGCGGCGGACGACATCTTCGTGCAGACCGCGGCCCAGTTGGTCTTCGCCGAATACCAGAAATGCAAGGGCAACCCCAAGCGCATGGCCCAGGTCATCCAGCGGATCGTCCAGGAGCGGCACCACCTGCAAAAGGTCCTCAACCTCTTCCGCGCCGAGCTGGTCCGCCAAGGCATCCCGCTCATCGAATTCTTCAACCTGCTGTCCGAGCTCAATACCATCCTGGGCACCGATCAAAGCTACCAGGATTTCCTCCAGGCCGGTCAGAACATGGGCATCAGCCAGGAAGAACTGCTGCGCGAGCTGCAGGAGAATCCCAAGCAGGCCGCGCAGCTCATCATGCTCG
>DAINDC010000105.1:0-5893 GCA_036732085.1 Fibrobacterota bacterium
ATTCGTCCGAGAGAAACCGCTTAATTGTAAATGTTATTTATTGACACTGCCTTACTGTGGATCATCTTCCTCGTCATGGCCGGTATGACCGCCTATACGCAAAAGGAAATCGTCTGGCTGTTTCTGCTCGGCGGCTTCGTCTCGCTTGGCTTCCATCTTCTCCCCCGTATCCGTCCGGGTACCTTGCCCGCCTTCCTGCCGCCTCTCAGCCTGGCGCTCTTCCAGGTGCAGGCCCAAGCGCCCTCGCTTCCGCCCGGGCTGGCAAACATTTTCCTGTATTTCGTCAAAGCCGGGGCCTTCGTTTTCGGGAGCGGCCTGGCCATCGTCCCCTTCTTGTATGGCGGCGTGGTCCAGGATCACCACTGGCTTACCGAAAGGCAGTTCCTGGATGCGGTGGCGGTCGCCATGATCACCCCCGGACCCGTCGTCATCACCGTCGGATTCATCGGCTACCTCCTGTCCGGATTCTGGGGCGCCAGCGCCGCGGCCCTCGGCACCTTCGCGCCCACCTACCTATGCGTCATCCTGCTTGCGCCTTACTTCGAAAAGCATGGCAAGAATCCCAGGTTGACGGCCTTCGTAAGCGGAGTGACGGCCGCCGCCACCGGAGCCATAGCCGGAGCGGTATTCGTGCTCGGCAAACGCTCTATCATCGACATCCCCACCATCCTTATCGCCCTGCTTGCCTTCCTCGTGGTATTCAAGACCAAGTTCCCGGAACCCCTGCTGATCCTGATCGCCGGCCTGGCCGGATGGACCCTGAAACATTTTTTCGCCTAGGAGATGAACATGCATGTTACCCATGGAATCCGAATCCTCAAAACCCTGGCCTTGGGAATTTTTATGGCCGCGCAGGTATCCGCCAAAGATGCCAAGGACGCCACGAACGTAAAGTCCGATACGGCCCGGATCCAGACGCTGACGGGCCTCAAGGGCGCCTGGAACGCGAAGGAGAACCTGTTCAAGGTCAGCAGCCCCCGCACCGATATTCCGATCACGGTGGACGGCTTCCCGATGACGCCTTTCCTGGGCTTGACCTCCTGGGCCTCCTTCATCGATGGCGGGAAAGCGGAGGCCATGGTCATGGGCGACCTGGTGCTGTTCCAGGACGAGGTCAATCCCGTCATGAGCGTGCTGCTGGACAACGGCATACAGGTGACCGCCCTGCATAACCATTTCTTCTATGACGAACCCAAGGTGTATTACATGCATATTGGCGGGGACGACAGCCTATCGCGCCTGGCCTCCGGCCTCGGCAAGGCCTTCGACAAGGTGAAGGAGATCCGAAAGGCCCATCCTACCCTGGCCCATGAATTCGGCGGGCCGAAGGTCTCTTCCAAAAGCGCCATCACTCCCAAACCCATCGAGGACATCCTGGGTGCGGAAGGGGAGAAGAAGGACGGCATGCTCAAGGTGACGATAGGACGCAAAACCCGCATGCCCTGCGGCTGCGAAGCGGGCAAAGGCATGGGCGTGAACACCTGGGCCGCCTTCGCCGGAACGGATGACTATGGCCTGGTGGACGGGGATTTCGTCATGCATGAAGAAGAGCTTCAGGGAGTGCTCAAGGCCCTGCGGAAGGCCGATATCAATGTCGTAGCCATCCACAACCACATGGTCGAAGAAAAACCGCGCTTAATCTTCCTCCATTACTGGGGCAAGGGGAAGCCCGTGGACCTGGCCCGCGGACTCAAGAGCGCGCTGGACACCCAGAAGCAAGAGCCGCAAAGCCTACAATGAGGCAAGGTCCGCAATGAAGCCGGAACCGAAATAATGAAAGACTTGCATTGAAGCGGAGTCATTGCATACCGCTTTTGCTGGCGGGGCTGACTGCGGCGACTTGCTTTAGCGCCGGGAATTCCCCTCCCCTGAAGCTCCTCCAAACCATTCCCCTTCCCAAGGTCATGGGTCGCATCGATCATATGGCCCTGGACTCCAAAAGCCAGCGGCTGTTCGTGGCGGCCCTGGGAAACAATTCCGTTGAAGTGGTGGATTTGGTTCAGGGGAAATTGATCCATTCGATCGGCGACCTCCAGGAACCGCAAGGCATAGCCTATATCCCCGGTAAGAACCAGGTCTACGTGGCCAATGGCGGAGATGGTAGCGTCCGGGTCTTGGACGGATCCGATTTCAAAACGCTCCGGTCTTTTGATCTCAAACACGATGCGGATAATCTCCGCTTCGACGCAGCGCGGAACCAGGTCTATGCGGGATATGGGAGCGGAGGCATAGCTATCATCGATGTGCTCACGGGAGAAATGGATTCCGGAATAAAATTTTCAGCCCATCCGGAAGGCTTCCAGGTGACATCCACCGGAAATCGGATTTTCGTCAACGTTCCCGAAAGCCGGGAAATCCTCGTCCTCGACCCGGAGAAAAAGATGGTCGCTTCCCATTGGCCGACGGACCGCCTCCGCGCCAATTTCCCCATGGAACTGGACGAAGCCAACCATCGCCTTTTCGTGGGATTCCGGGAACCTCCCGTCCTGAGCATTTACGATTCGGAAACCGGAAAAAATCTGGCTCAACTCCCGATCGATTCGGACATCGATGACATCGCCTACGATGCCAGGAGAAAATGGCTTTTGCTTACTTGTGGCAGCGGCTACGCGGATGCCTGGCAGCAAACGGATCCGGATCATTACCGGTCCTTGGGGCGCATCCCTACAGCCAAAGGCGCCCGCACCGGTCTGTACGATCCCGAGTCGGGGCGCTTGTATGTGGCGGCCCCTGCGCATGGAGGACGGGAAGCCGGCATCCTCGTATTCAACTTGAACTGAAATTAATAAGCTAGGTTTCCAGGTAATCTGAAATCACTGCGTACCTCTGAGGTTACCCGTGCAATCCTTGCCTGAATTGATGCAAAGCGGCGCCAGCACCTGGCTCTTCTTTCCGACGGCCGTAGTGCTCGGAGCCTTGCATGGCTTGGAACCCGGGCATTCCAAAACCGTCATGACGTCCTTCATCGTGGCCGTACGCGGGACCGTGCGCCAGGCCGTCCTGCTCGGCCTCTGCGCCGCTTTCTCGCATTCCCTGATCGTGTGGATCCTGGCCGGAGTGGGAATGACTTTCGGCAGCCGCTGGAACACCGAGGCCACCGAACCCTACTTCCAATTGGCTTCGGCGGCGCTAATCCTGCTCATCGCTTTCTGGATGCTGTGGGCCCTCCGCCGGGGAAGACATAAGACCGGAAAAGGCCAAGATATTCGCCAACGATTCAAGGAAGTTCATCGACATGATCATGGGCCGCACCTTCATGGCCAGCAGCATCATGAGCAACACCAGTCTAATCAAAATCACCTGGGCCACGAAGGCCTTGAGGTAGGCGCAGCCGACTTCGAGGATGCCCATGCGCGCGCGCATGCCGATGACATCAGAAATCGCTTCACCGACCGGAACATGACCACGGGGCAGATTATTCTCTTCGGGTTGACCGGCGGACTCATTCCCTGCACCGCGGCCATCACCGTGCTGCTATTATGCTTGCAGACCCATCGGCTGCTGCTTGGTTTCTTGCTCGTCCTGGGCTTCAGCACCGGCTTGGCGGCCACTATGGTGGCTTCCGGCGTCCTGGCGGCCTGGGGGATAGGTCATGCCACGAAACGAATCCGGGGATTCTCCGGCCTCATCGAAAAGGCGCCTTACCTTTCCATCGCGGTGGTGATTGGCCTGGGACTGTTCATGGGAGCGCAGGCCTGGATCCACCTGAAATGATCTGTCACTCCCCCTTGGAAGCCTGCGCGCCCTGCAACCGCTTCCCGTGTTCGAGGTGCGTGGAAACATGGGTCCGCACTTCGGTGAGATGATTCTTCACGGCTTCGTTCTTCGCATTGGGAATCAAGGTCCCGTCAATCAGGCTCAAGGCATCCGTATGACCGTTCACCATGGCCTCGATATAGGCCTTTTCGAAATCCGCGCCCTCCTTGGAGGATAGCGCCGCCAGGTCTTCCTTGCCTTTCGTGCGCAGTTGTTCCGAGGTTTTGCTTTCGGCGGGTTTCGCGCCAATCTGCTTGGCCAGCTTCCGGGTTTTTTTCTCGTCGGCCTTATGTTCCTTGCGGAGCATCTTTGCAAAGGCCATCGCTTCCGAGCCCATCTTCTTCTTCTCGGCCGCGGTGGCTGCGGCCACCTCATTCTCATCCACCGCGAGCACGCAGCCGAGGATTTCGGCATCGTTCAGTTGCACCGGGTTCTGCGCGGTAGAGCCGGAGGCGGGAGTCGTGGCGCTGGTGCCGGAGGCCGCCGCAGGCGCGGGGCTCTGCGCAGTGGCGCCGCTGGCGGGCGCGGAGGCCTCGGACTGGGACTGGCCCTTGGTCGTATTGGTTGGCGCCGGAGCTGCGGACAGGACGGTGGAGGAGCAGGCCGCCCCCGCGATGAATGGGGCCGCGGCTTTCAGTGCGCTGATTCTCATGAACATCTCCTGGTTGAAGGATTTTTCTTCCGCTATGAATTACGCATTCGCATATCCCTGCGCAATTGAAATCCGATCGGCCGGAAGAAATTCCGAACCCGCTAAAAACGAAGGCATAGCATAGGCAATGGCGATGCGAGATTCTCCGAGAAGCCCAGGCCCAGGCCCAGATCCATTTCCACTTTCCGCCAACCGGTTTTGTCCGGTAGCCGCTTGTTGATATCCTTCGATATGAGGTTGAGGTGCATTCTGGGGATCCCATAGCCGAACAGGCTGCCAACGGCCGCTCCCATCAGGACATCGGAAGGGAAATGCTTGCCCGAAAAATCCGCAGCGCCCCCACGGTGGCCGCGGTTCCAAGCATGCCGCCCCAGACCCAAGGCACCAGGGGCGAATCGGGATGCTTGAGTTGGAAGGTATAACGGTGAAGACCGCCGCCGCGAAGGCGCTGGTGGTATGGGCGGAGAAAAAACTGCTGCGCGCATCTCCGCTCCGGCGCGCGGATTCGGGCGCGTGGGACGTGAAAGCAAGCGGACGGGCATGGAGGCGCAAGGCCTTGGCATAGATGGCCAGGGAGGATGAAAAACCATAGACCTCGGTATGGATGACGAAATCCGTCAGGACCCCATACGGGGCTTCCTTCCCCGTTTTGATATCCCAGAGGTTGATCAGGACGGGTACGCCGAATTCCGCCGCGGTCAGAACCGTGCTGGCCTGATCCAAGGGCCGCGAATAATATCCGATGGCCCATCGATCGAGCGGGTTGATGGTATTCCGGTCGAGGTTCCGGAAATCCGTCGTATCCCGGGACCGCACGATATCCAGCCATTCGGCATAACCTCGCGCGGCCGCCGCCGCGCCCACCAGGTAGAGGTCCTGTTCGGGACGCAGGGAATAGGGCGAGAGAGCGCTTAACGCGGATGATGCCAGCAAGGCGCACGACGAATTCAACCAGCAGCAACGCGACTCCATCGAACCACGGGAAAGAATGGGCATCGCCTTGATCGGATATGCGGCGGATGCATTCTCGGCTTTTCCGGAACTCAGCAACTGCCTGTATGATCCGGAACATCCCGAGCCGCTGAACCGGCTCCGAGGTACCCTCTGGGAAATCCACCCCGTCACGGCGATTGATGTTTGGCGCGATGGCATGTGGGTGCCGTTGAGTATCGCAGCCATGCCGGTCGCGGCAGCCGGCGCCGATAGCCGATGAACGCCGGGCTGCAGTCCCGCTTCAGATTACCTTATGGATTCACTCCCCCTTGGAAGCCTGCGCGCCTTGCAGCCGCTTTCCGCGCTCCAGATGCATTGCGACTTGCCCGCGCAAGTTGGTGAGCTCGGTTTTTACCGCCTCGTTATGCGCCTGAGGCAGGAGGGTTCCGTCGATCAACTCCAGTGCCGATGTATGGCCTTTCACCATGGCCTCGATATAGGCTTTCTCGAATTCCGCGCCTTCCTTCGAGGAAAAAGTGGCCAGCTCTTCCG
>DAINDC010000105.1:5903-7274 GCA_036732085.1 Fibrobacterota bacterium
ACTTCGTGCGCAGCTCGGCGGATGTTTTGCTGGCTGCCGGTTTCTCGTTAATCTGGCTGCCCAGCTTCTTGATTTTCTTGGCATCGGCCTTATGCTCTTCGTGAAGCGTCTTCGCGTATGCCATGGCCTCGGAACCCATTTTCTTCTTTTCGGCCAAGGCGGCAGCCTTGATCTCGTTCTCGTCCACGGCCTGAACGCATCCCAGGATCTGGGCATCGTTCAATTGCACGGCGCTCTGCGCGCTGCCGCTTGCGGAGGGCTTGGCGGCTTCGGATGGAGCCTTTTCATTCATGGGCGCGGGCGCGGCGAAAAGGAGGGCGGGGCCAAAGGCTCCCATTCCGATGAAGACTGAGACGGCTTTCAGAGTGCTGATTTTCATGGACATCCCCAGGTTGAAAGTGATTCTTCCGTTATGAATTAACCAGTTGAATGTCCCATAGCAAAAGAAATCGGATCGGGAGCGCCTCCGATTCCGCTTCTCTGCGTATGGTCGAAAGCCTCCACCCCGCGATAACCTTCAGGCATGCTCAGGGACCCGGCATGGCAGGCCTGCAAGAGCCCCATAAACTCCAATCGGACGATGCAAGTCTGCGCCGAGTTCGAACCCGAGCCCGTGTAATTCAACGGAAATCGGCGGACAGAGCCGTCCTCGTAAGGCGGAAAGTCGGGGTGGATCGGCTTATCGAGCCATCAAATCGGCTGATGCGGCTATTATGTTGATTTTTGGGTAGAGATAAAGATGGAAAAGCATTAGGTCTTTTTGACCTGCATATGATTGCGAGACGCAATGGAATGCCGTTCGAGTTTCGATAAGTTGGGTACTGTTCACGATCAAATTGGGTATTGTTCACGATCACTAAGGGGAAAGCATATGGAACTTGGCCATCGCAGAAAATCCGTCGCGGGGGGAGCCGTTTTCCTTTCTCTCTTGGTATGCATTCTGGCCCAATCGGGCCGAGCCCAGAATCCAACCGTAACCCTGCCCAAGCCTGATTCGGCGGGCTGGATTCAGATCTTCCGCGGCAACAACCAAAGCGATTTTTCCGTATATACGGGAAACGGCACGCCGGCCTCGGAGGCCTCCAAGGCGCCTTTCGGCGGTCCGTTCTACATCCAGGGCGGGGACACCATCCGGACCTCGGGAAATCCCGGCGGGCAGCTCATCCTCAAGCAGGCTTTCTCCCATTACATCATGGAGGTGCAGCTCCGCTGGCCGGGGAACGTCTTCAATACGGGATCGATGGAAAAGATCCAATGGAACGACAACGGACAAGGGGGAGGGCTTCCCACCTGTATCGAATGCCAGGGCGATCCCAATCAGGGCATCGGGCAGGTCTGGTGCCTCGGCGCCAATGGCGCGCGGCCCTGGAT
>DAINDC010000105.1:7284-14825 GCA_036732085.1 Fibrobacterota bacterium
GGATCACCTTTAAGGGAAAGACCGATTCCCATGGCGCCATCGCCGACAGCACCCAGAAGGCGATGGACTTCGGGGGGGCGGGAGGCCAGAATTGCATCGTCGGGTTCCCGGGTTGGCAGAAACCTTTTCCGGCCGCCGTGAACGCGCATGGCTGGGTCACCATGCGGACGGAAGTCCACGGCAAGGACACCACGCGCCATTTCGTCGACGGCCAGAAGGTGATGGAGTACTGGAACCCCCGCATCGCCCATACCACCAACGCCAACGACGTGGTGAAGACCCTCACCGAAGGCATGATCTCGGTCCAATCTGAAGGCGGCGAAGTCTGGTACCGGGGCTGGCGCATCAAGCTGCTGCCGGAGGATCCTTTGTACAAGTCCCTGTATCCGACTCCGACCATGCTGGGGGCGTCGCGCCCGGTGCGGACCTCGCCGGAGACCTATCGATTGGGCTTCAACGGCTCGACGCTGACGATTCTCTCGGAAGGTCGCGAGGTTTCGGACCTGACGGGCAGGAAGATCGAGAACCTCGTGCCTAAGGGCCTTCTAAAGCCCTGAAGGGCCGCAGAGGCGCAGCCGCGTCCATTTCCCGGCCAGCCCAATAGTGAGCCGCCTTCGTCTCACTTTTGGGTTGACGGGGCACTAGGGGATGCGGAAGGGGCGGCTGGTTAGGCCTTGCTCCCCGGGACTTGCTCCCAGGAAGAAATGCCGAGCTTGGCTCGGCGCACCAACGCGCGCCACGCTTTTAAACATTGAACCCCAAGACCATCCGTCTCGCTCCCCCAGGCCTCAAATCATTTTGAATTCGGTGTGAGCCTCTTTGGGCTTTCGCTCCAGGACTCTTCTCCGGTGAACTCCGGTGAAAAGAAACCAAATGGGTTTAGGCTGCGGCCTCTTTAAGGCAAAGGATATATTATACCATCTGGTTAAATACTTATTATACTTTCCAGTTAAATACCCCATGTCCTTTTTGAGCGCTAAGCAATGACGAAGAAACCCGAAAAAACCCCACGCTGGTCTCGCAAGCCTGAATATCGCGAAGAGGATTTAATCGCCGCGGCCTTGGAAACTTTTTCAAAGCACGGCTATAAAAATTCCAGCCTCGACGATGTGGCCAAGAAGGCCGGGGTGACTAAGGGAGTCATCTACTATTACTTCAAAGACAAGGAAGAGTTGTTGGTCAAGGCCTTGACTCATTCGCTTGAAGCCATGAAAATAGTGGACGCCCAATTGCTTCAGCCAGGTCTTTCTTCCCGGGATAGGTTTCGAACCGTTTTGATCAAGGGTTGGGCCCGCTGGACCAATCCCGGATTCGCCAATCTTTATCGGCTTTTCGTGGGCGAAATCGCCAATAGCCACCCGCTCATCTATAGGAAGTGGCTGAACGCCGGACCCATACGCACTTCTAAAACCCTGGCTAAAATCATCCGGGAAGGCCAGGCGACCCGCGAGTTCAATCCGGACTTGGATCCCGTGACGGTCAGCCGTTTCATTCTATCCAGCCTCACGAGCCAGGCCGTGATTCAGCCGCTTGCGTCCAGAGAGAACACCGAATATTGCTCCAAGGAAAAATTGCTGAATACCGCGCTTGAATTGTTCCTCCGATCGTTGATTAATCCGATTGACGGGAAGTAATGGAAAACTATCACTTGAACCAATAGGTTGCGGAGAAATCAAATGAGAAGAGTAGTGGTCACGGGTATGGGAATGGTCACCCCTTTGGGGAAGGGCATGGAGAATGTTTGGCGGCGGCTGCGTAACGGCGAATCCGGGATCCGGAGGATAGGGCATTTCGATACGAGCGATTTAAAAGCGAAGATCGCGGGCATTGTTCCGCGCGGAACGGGCGAAGGGGAATTGAACGTTGAAGCCTACGTCAATACCAAGGAGTACGCCAGAATCGATGACTTCATTCTTTATGCGATTGCGGCCGCGGAAGAAGCGATATTGGATTCCGGTTTCGTGCCGGATTCGGAAGAAAGCCGGGAAATGTCCGGAGTCATTATCGGATCGGGCATCGGCGGCATTGGAACCGTGGCCGACAATACGCAAGTCATGCTTGAAAAGGGGCCGAGACGGGTTTCCCCATATTTCATTCCGGCGAGCCTGATTAACGAGGCGTCCGGCCATGTCTCCATTCGGCATGGATTAAAGGGCCCGAACCATGCCGTCGTCACGGCTTGCGCTACGGGCGCGCATGCCATCGGCGACGCGTCAAGGCTGATCATGTTCGGGGATGCGGATGTCATGGTGGCCGGCGGAACCGAAGCCGCGGTTAATCGAATCACCATCGCTGGATTCGGAAACATGAATTCGCTCTCCACGAATTTCAGCGATACGCCCCAGCGGGCGTCCAGGCCGTGGGACAGGGATCGCGATGGATTCGTGATATCGGAAGGTGCGGGCATTCTCGTGCTCGAGGAGTATGAGCATGCAAAAAAAAGAAATGCCAGGATTTATGCGGAATTGCTCGGCTATGGATTGAGCGGCGACGCATATCATATCAGCGCGCCGGATAAGCACGGGGCCGGAGCTTATCGGGCCATGAAAATGGCTTTGAAACATGCCGGATTAGGTATCGGCGATATTTCCTACCTGAATGCCCATGCGACTTCGACGCCGGCGGGCGACTTTGTCGAACTCACCGCGCTGAAAAGATTATTGGATGAATCAAGCGCGGACTATCAAGGCTTGAAGGTTTCGTCTACGAAATCCGCGACCGGGCATCTTCTCGGGGGCGCCGGAGCCATTGAAGCGATTATCGCCATCTTGGCGATGCGGGACAATATCATTCCTCCCACGCTGAATCTCCATAATCCCGAATTCGAATATCCTGTCGATCTTTGTCCGCATAAGGCGCAAGAGTTTGCAGTTAAAAACGTGCTATCCAATTCATTTGGATTCGGAGGAACGAACGTCGCCCTGGTTTTTGGCAAAAGGACATAGAGCGCGGCCCGATAATCCTTTCGGCATCGCATGGCTGCGATTTTCGATCCCCTAGCAAGAATAAGCAGGATATCAACGATGACCTTCTGATGTTGGCGATGATGGACATTCTTAAGCGAGAAATCGATATTAGTAGAACCGGTTGTATCCATGTGGCAATCAATTGGCTTGCCGTAAGTGACAGCAGGTAATTCAATGGCCGAAACCACATCGGTCCCAGGCGCGCCGGGAAAAATATCCGACGAGAGCCCGGCTGACAAGGGCATTTTTCCCATCGTAGGCTTGGGCGCCTCTGCTGGCGGATTGGAAGCCTTGACCCGACTCCTCGGCCAGCTCACCGAGAAATGCGGAATGGCGTTCGTGGTGGTCCAGCACCTGGAACCCACGCATAAAAGCGAACTCGCCCGCATCCTTTCGAAAGTCACCAAGCTTCCCGTGGCCGAGGCGAGCCAGGACATGGTGGTAAGCCCGGGTCATGTTTATATCATCCCTCCGGAAAGCGATATCACCGTTGCCCAGGGCAACCTGCATCTTACGCCTCGCAGCGAGGTGGGCGGGCTGCACCTCCCGATAGATACCTTCCTGAGCTCACTGGCGGAAGACCGGCAAGATAAGGCCATCGGAGTGATTCTATCCGGGACCGGCTCCGATGGAACCCTTGGCCTTTCCAAAATCAAGGCCGCCGGCGGCATTACCTTCGCCCAGGATCCGAAATCCGCCAAGTGGGGAGGGATGCCGGAAAGCGCCATCGCCATGGGTATCGTGGATTTCGTGCTCCCGCCGGATGCCATAGCAGGGGAGCTAACCCGAATGGACGGCGAACCGTATCTGGCCCCGCTAGGGCCGCAAGCGGACGGAGAAGCCACACCCTCTGAAGGCGACCTGACCCCCATTCTGGCCTTATTGAAGTCCGCCAGCAACATCGATTTCAGCCACTACCGGGAACCCACGCTCCGAAGGCGCATCCAAAGACGGATGATGCTCCGTCATTGCGAGACCTTGGCCGATTATACTAAGCAACTGGAAGCGGATCATCCCGAGGTCGAGGCGCTCTATCAGGACATCCTCATCAACGTGACTCATTTCTTCCGCGATCCCCCGGTTTTCGATTACCTCAAGGCCGAGGTCTTCCCCAAGATCCAAAAGGGCAAGTCGCCCGGATCGGATATCAGGATTTGGGTCCCCGGCTGCGCGACCGGCGAAGAAGTCTATTCCCTGGCCATGGCGCTTTTGGAAACCCAGAACGCCGAACCGAACCAGCCTTCCATCCGGATTTTCGCCAGTGACATTGATGATACGGCGCTGGAAAAATCCCGCCTCGGAAGCTATCCGGAAAGCATCAAGAACGACGTCTCGCTGGATCGGTTGGCGCGCTTTTTCTCCAAAACGGAGGGAAGCTACCGCATCAATAAATCCGTCCGCGATCTATGCGTTTTCACCAATCATGATATGACGGCGGATCCCCCTTTCGCCCGCATGGACCTCATCAGCTGCCGTAACGTGCTCATCTACATGACGCCGCCATTGCAGAAAAGGATCCTGCTTACATTTCATTATGCGCTAAATCCCACCGGCTTCCTGCTTTTGGGGACTTCCGAATCCGTAGTCGGAAGCCCGGATTTGTTCGGCTCCCTGGACAGCCAGCAAAAAGTCTTCGTCAGGAAAATGGTTACCGGGAAACTGCCGCCCCAGGTTTTCACCAAAGACTATCCCAGGGAAAACTGGAAGCTGCCGGATCGCCCGCATACCCCATCGCCCTCGGACTTCGAGCATACGGCCGACCAACTGCTTCTACGCAAGTTCGCGCCACCCGGCATCCTGGTCAACAAGGACCTGGATATCCTGCAATTCCGCGGACGCACCACGCCCTATCTGGAACCCCCACAGAACAAGGCATCTTTCAATCTGGCCAGGATGGCTTCAACCAACATGTTCCTGAATATTCGGGACGCGATCAAGGACGCCGACGAGAAAGGCGCGCCAGCCACACGACAAGGGATCCGGATACAAGACGGCGATAAGGTCCGCGAGGTGGTCTTGGAAATTCTCCCCGTCAACAGGCCGGATTCCCCCGACACCTGTTTTTTGATCCTGTTCGAGGAATCCGTCCGACCCGATTTCCAGGCTGCGGATTCCCGACGGGAACCCCTGACGCTTGAAACCGAGCCGGCCCGGTTGCGGCAGGAACTTCAAATCGCCCAGGAATACCTGAACACCCTCCGGGAACAATACGATGCGGTCAACCAGAACCTGAAATCCATCAATGAGGAGCTGCTCTCAAGCAACGAAGAACAACAAAGCACGAATGAGGAATTGGAAACCGCCAAGGAGGAGATGGAGTCCGCCAATGAAGAGCTGACCACCATGAACGAGGAGTTGAAAAGCCGCAATGTGGAACTCGGCCTCCTCAACAATGACATGAACAACCTCCTGGGAAGCATCAATCTGCCCCTGAATCTCATCATGCTGGGAGAAGACTTGCGCATCCGACGTTTTACCCCGCTGGCTGGGAAACTCCTCGGCCTCGTCCCCAAGCATATCGGGCATCCTCTGGGCGAAATTCCCCTCCCCTTGGATTTTCCCGGTCTGGTCAAGGCCATAAAAGCGGTCATCGGCACAGGCGAACCCTTGGAGAAGGAGATCCAGGACACGAGCGGGCACTGGTTCATAATCCACATTCACCCGTACCTGGCCCGGGCAAACCGTCCCGAAGGAGCAGTCCTGGTTTTGCAGGACATCAACGAGGTCAAGAGCGCCCAGGAACGGCTCCGCGAAACCTCCGAGTACAGCGGCTCCATCGTGGATACGGTTCCGGAACCCCTGGTGGTATTGGGCAGTGAACTGACGATCCAATCGGCCAATCAGTCCTTCTACAAGTTTTTCAAGACCATCCCCGCCGAGACGGAAGGAAAGAGCATCTACCAATTGGGGAAAGGGGAATGGAATATCCCGACGTTGAAAAATTTGTTGGAGGAAATCCTTCCCCGGAACAATACGTTCAAGGATTTCGAGGTGGAGCGGGAATTCACGGGCCTGGGCCGACGGATCATGCGGCTCAATGCTCGCCGGCTCCTTAGGGACGGAGGCCGCACGCCCATGATACTCCTGGGCTTCGAGGATATCACCGAGCGCAAACGCGCGGATCATGATTTGAAGCTCTTCAAGTTCATCTGCGACAAGAGCAATGATCCGTATTTTTTGATAAACCGGGAGGCGCGCTTGCTGTACGTGAATCGCAGCGCGTATACCTCGCTAGGCTACAGCGAAGACGAACTCCTCTCCTTGCACCTGGAAGACGTGAATCCAATCAAGAACCGGAAAAATTTCCTTGAGCTTTTCGATTTGGCGCAAACGACGCGGGTGCCCCCTTTCGAGAGCACCCACGTTACCCGGAAGGGCGAGAAGTTTCCCGTCGAATGTATGATTACGGGATTCAAATTCGACAGCGAAGTCTTGGTACTGGTTGTTGCGCGGGACATTACCGTGCCTAAAAAAGCCGCGGAAAAGCTCTTCCTAAGCGAGGAGAGGCTGCGCCAGTCCCAAAAATTGGAAGCCATCGGAAAATTGGCGGGCGGCATCTCGCATGACTTCAACAACCTGCTCACGGCTATCAACGGTTACAGCGAATTCAGCCTTTCCATGGTGGAACCCCATGGGACCGTTTACGACAACCTGATGGAAATCCTGAAAGCAGGCAAGCGAGCAGCGTCCCTGACACGCCAGCTCCTCGCATATAGCCGCAAGCAGTTCCTGGCCCCTAAAATCCTGAACCTCAACTCCACCGCCGAGGAGATGCATAAGATGCTGCAGCGGCTGATTGGGGAAAACATCGAACTCACCACGGCACTGGAACCCAAGCTCGGCATGGTGAAAGCGGACCCGACGGAAATGGAACAGGTAATCATCAACCTGATCCTGAACGCCCGCGATGCCATGCCCGAGGGGGGCAAAATAACGCTTGAGACCCACAACATCGTGTTGGATGAGAATTATGCCGAATTGCATCCGCTCGTAATCCCCGGGGAATACGTCTTATTGGCCGTGACGGATACGGGAACCGGAATCGATGAGGATGTGAAAGCCCAGATGTTCGACCCCTTTTTCACCACCAAAGGCGTGGGCAAGGGTTCCGGCATGGGCCTCTCCATGGTCCAAGGCATCGTAACCCAAAGCGGCGGGTACGTCTCCGTCTACAGCGAAATGGGGCATGGCTCGTGTTTCAAAATCTGCCTGCCGCGCGCGAAGGCCAAGGAAAGCAGTTTGGAGACTGCATCGGGAGCGCCAGCCGCGTCCTTGCAAGGATGGGAGACTGTACTTTTGGCGGAGGATGAGGAAACGGTGCGCACCTTTGCCCGGAAAATCCTGGAAAAGTACGGGTACAAGGTTTTGGAAGCGTCGAGCGGAAAGGATGCCCTCGCAATCAATGAAAAATACAAGGATGAAATCATCCATCTGCTGCTGACCGACGTGATCATGCCGGGCATGAACGGCAAAGAACTGGCGGAAAAATTCGCCCTAAGCCGGCCCAAAAGTTCCGTGGTCTTCATGTCCGGGTACACGGACGACGCCACCATCCGCCATGGCTTTGTGGAAGAA
>DAINDC010000106.1:0-5619 GCA_036732085.1 Fibrobacterota bacterium
GACCTTGGCGCCCGCCACTTTGGCTTTGGCCTTAACCTTGGTCATTGGCCGGCGGCCCATTCCGAGGTGACCGAGGCATAATGCGCCTTGGGCAGGGCCGAGGGCTTTTTGATCGTCACTCGGCAATGGCTGATCTGTGGCCACTCGTCCGTAATCAAGATGCAAGCCCGCGCCGCCAAGGTTTCGATGAGCTGGAACTTCTCGCGCTGCATCCATTCCTCGAGGATGACCGCCAGGCGGGTATAGTCGATGGTCAGGCCGATCTGATCGGTATGGGCCGCCTCGCTGAAATCGAATTCCAGGCGCACGTCCACCAGCAAATCCTGCTCGACCTTGCGTTCATGGGTATGCACGCCGACAATGCAGCGGATGCGAAGATCGTGTACGTTCAGAATGCCCATCAAGCAGCCTCCGCTTCCAGTATTTTTTCGATCAGGATCCGGGTCGGCCCGTTCAGGGCCAGGTCCAGGGCCTCGCGCGGCGCCACCCAAAGGCTCGCATCGGACTCATGGTTCAGCTTGACCCGCGGCTGCGAACCCGCCGTCCGGGCCGTATAGTTGACGAGGATATAATGCCGGGGACGATAGAATTCGGGATGCTCGATGCAATCCTGGTTCATGACGAATTCCACATCCCCAATGTCCAGGCCGGTTTCCTCCCTGGCCTCGCGCACAAACGCATCGCACATGGACTCCCCGTAATCGATCTTGCCTCCGGGGACGCCGTAGAGGTTGGACCACTTGCGGGTCCGGACGAGCAACACCTTGCCGTCCTCGTCCCGGATGAGGCCGCCCACGGTGGCTACCGGGAAATGGCGGCTCTCCGCGAAGGACAGCTTGTCCAGGTAACGCAGGAGTTCCGGGAAGGATTTGAAGACCAGCTCCGGCTCCGCCTTCGCGAGGTTTTCCGCCGATGTATACCCGTAGGTTACGGCCAGGGGCGCGACGCTGGCTGCCTTGGCCGCCATGATGTCATGCGCCGTATCGCCTACCGCCACGGTCTCATCCAAGCTGAGGCCGAGTTCCTTCAGCATCGCCGGCAAGGCCTTGGTCTTGTCCTCAATCGAGCCCCGCACCGCCTGGAACCGGTTCCGCAGTTCCAGCAGCTCCAGGGTCTCTTCCAGCATCGACTGATCCAAGGTGGACATCAGGAACAGCTTGTGCTTGCAACCGAGACAGGCCAGGCCGTCCCGGACACCGGGCCATAGGTTCACCATGGAAGGATAGCGGCGGCGGCATAATTCGGAGAAGACGGCCTCGACCTCTTCCCAGGAGGTCCCGGGACAGTATTGCCGATAGAAGTCCACGGCCGGCAGGGAGAATTCGCGTTTGTAGGTCTCGAAATCCACGGGTCCGTGGCCGAAGGTGCGGATGGTCTCGTTGGTGAGCCGCCAAGTCAGCTCCTGGTCATCCGCCAAGGTTCCGGCCCAATCGAAGACAATGTTCATTCGCGCTGCGAAAGCAGGTTCAATGCATTCTCGATTCGATACGGCAGAGAGCGCGATTCCAAAAGGCGCTGGAGATAGATGGGCGGCAGGTGCAGGCAACCACAGAGGAACAGGGAATAGTTTTCCCGATCCAATTCGATGCGCACGCCCTCGAGGACGTCGCGGATGCCGCGGCTTTCCTCGGGCCCCAGCACGGTGACCATATGCAGGATTTGCTCCTCCAACTCAGGCAGCCGGTCCTCCTCCACCTCGGGAGTGGGTTCGTCCAGGTATTCTGAGCAGCGCGCCATGAGGTAGGGCTTCGACTCGCGATCGAAGGTGTCGAGGTAAACCCGATGCTTGCCCCGGGGCCGAATGAATTGGAAATCCCCTTGCCTTTGGATGGACTCGACCTCCACCAAGGTCCCGACCCGGTACGGGGTGGCCTCGCGGCCGACCTCCTCGCCGGAACTGATAAGGGAGATGACGAAGAACGGATTGTCCTCGATATCCTTGAGCATCTGGACGTAGCGATCCTCGAAAATCTTAAGGGGTAGCTTATGGCCCGGAAAGCTCAGGGTTCTCAATGGAAATACGGGAAATTTTCCCAGACTCATAAAGCAAATATAACTAGTAAAGCCGTCCCCGATCCATCGGGCTTTCCCCGAACCTTCTTGCTAGATTATGCCGACATGCCGCCGAAATTCTGGCTTGGGTTTCTACTGATCCCGGCCCTCACCCTAACCAGAACAGCGGGAGCCCAATCCTTGGACGGGCTCCATGAAGCCACCGGCGTCAATCAAACCATCGACGAAGGATTCGGAGCCCGGGCCTCCGGCATGGGCATCACCTTCGGCGGGTTCCAACGGGACGCGGATGCGGTTTCCAATGCGCCCGCCTCCATGAATGACGTCGACGATTTCACTTTTTCCACTTCCCATTCGGAAAAATTCGGCGAGGCCAAGTTCGATGACTTCGCCTTCCTGTTTCCCTTCGAATCCAACAGCACCTTGGGTTTGGGCCTGTCCCGCTATGGCGTGAGCGGCATCGAACTGCGTCCGGAAGGCTCGGCTTTCAACCAGTCCCAGTCCCCGGAACTTTTTTCCATCGCCGATTACCTGGTCGTGGCCGCGTTCGCACGTCGCTGGGGCGGGCTCGACGCGGGGATGAACTTCAACGTCCTTTATCGGCAACTGGATCAAGATGGCATCGGCATGCGGGGCGATGCCATGGTGCAATACACCTGGGAGGACAGTTACCGTATCGGCGCGTTGATCAAAGGCTTGGTTCCCTCGTCCGCCTCCTGGGAATCCGGATATATGGAGTACGATCCCACCGATGTCTATCTCTCCGCCGCCGCCCGATTCCCCACTCCCTATTTCTACGGCTCCCTCCAAGTCGCCGCCCAATCGGAAGGCCTGTTCCAAAAGCAGGCCAAGTCCCAGAATTCGCTCAAGGGCTCGCGTATCTATGAAGACCCGGGCGATTTCTTCTCCACGACCCATCTCGGTTTGGAGTATTTATTCGACTTCGGATTGGCTTGCCGGTTCGGCCTCCATGAGGTTGCCTTTTCCAAATCCTTCAGTTCCCTGGCCACCTTCGGCATCGGCTATAATTGGCGCAAAATCCTGGGGCTGGATTATACCTTCACGCCGCATCCGGACCTGCTTTCAACCCACCGGATCTCGTTGAACTTCACTCCGGCTTTCCCCAAATTCGACGGCCGTGATTTCCGCAGTCGGAAATACGGGGGAGCACCCAAGCACTTTGAGAAACCCATTCCAGCCGACGCTTTGGAATCGGAATCCCCAGGCCCTGACTCGCCTGAAAAGCCAAGCGAGGCATTGACCCATCCGGATCAGCAGAAGCCGGCCGCGGCCCCGGTGCGGCAACCATCCGAGGCCAAACCGTCTGAAGCCAAGCCGGCCGAAGGGAAACCAGCGGCTAAACCGCAGCCCGCCGGTGAAAAGGAAATTCTGGAAAATGAAGATGAGGGCCAGTAAGGCTTAATAGGGGGTCGGCGCAGAGCCTGCGCAAATGGGCTCAGCCCAGCGCCGCACGGTATTTTTCAAGGTTCGGAACAATCCGCATGACCCGATCCAAATCCATGATATGCAGGCTCTCCAATACTTGCGCCTCATCCGTAATGATAAAGGTGGGTTTGCCTTGAATCGAGAGGGGTTGCATGGTCTTGACCAACACATTGATCATGCTGCTGTTCAAGTAGGAGGATTCTTGGAAAGCGAAGGCGATGGAGTCTAGCGGTTGAGCCAGAGCCAGGTCAATCTGGTCCTTCAATTCCTCCAGCTCCTGCATTTTATAGACATTTCCAATGACGGTGACCAAGGCATGCGCCCCGGTAATCTCGAATTTGAAACGGCCCCCGTCTGGAATTTGCGGAACCGCGAGAGCATGGCATTTGGGGCAGGCATTATCGCCCGAAAGCGACCCGGTATAGACATGGTCGCAGGTTTTGCATTTCTGGAACCGAACTGTCGGAAATTGGTCTTCGTTCCGCAATGTGTTTCCCCTTCAGGTCTCATGGTAGCTTCGAGCCCGCATCGCTTACAAGTCAAGTTTTTCTCGCCGAAGGGTCCACGCCGAAGGGTCCAGAAAATGTCTGGGAATCCAAAGTTCTAAAACAGGCCAAAAAACCAAAGTTTTTCCGTAAATATACTTTGCCCTAGGAGAAATTTTGTAACTTTTCGGGGATTGTCGTGCTCAATCCCCCAATAGGGGAAGGGTCCAGTTTGCCCGTGGTTATGGGTATTACCGGGAGGTAGTTATCAAATTTGACATCCGATCCGTAGGTATCTTCGACGTGGTGTCCGCTCGTTTGGCGGACGGCGAAGTTTTCGATTCGGCCAAACTGAAGAACACGGTCCGCTTCCTGATCGAAAATGACATGCGGAATGTGGTTATCGATCTTGGCAATCTCGAGTACCTCTACAGCGATACCATCAATGCCTTCATCGCTTCCAACCGGCATATGCTGGAAGTGAGTGGACGGATCGCGATTCTGACCGAGCATCCGAAGGTCCAGGATATCCTCAAGCGTGCCGGCCTCGACAATATCATGCGCATCTACCGATCGGAAGCGGAGATGATTGCGGACTCGAAGGAAATCCTCCGCCAGACTTCCAGCTATCGTATCGAGGAACTCCAAAAGATTTCCACCCAGCCTCAGGAACATCCGCAGATCCCCAAGACCGAGTTCGATGAATTCAAGGCCGAAATGGGGCAAAGGCTCGGGTCCAAGCTGGACAATAATGAATTGCCCCAATACCAATTGGGCGTTCCCCAGAACCCGCCTCCCATGACGCCGAACTTTGGCCAGGGACCTCGCGAACCTGAGACCGCTTATCCCACCTTCAATGCCCCGAACTTCACCGCGCCGCAAATACCGGAAGCCCCGCCGCAGAATTATCCGCAGGGCCAGACCGCCCCGTCCTACAATACCTTCAGCAATAAGGCCTTTGGGATGGGCAATTCCGCGCCCACCTATCCGACCCAACCCCAACAAAGCAATGGATCGCCAGGCCCGAATTTCAATCAGGCCCCGCCTTTGCACGGCAGTGGTTCGCCGCCTCCCAACTTCGACTTTCCGACCGTGCAATTGCCGGTCGGCCAATTCGGCGCCAACACCCAGCAGCCCCCGCCCCAAGGCGGAGCCGGACCAGGTTATCCTCCCGGCGATGGGGGTTCGGACGAGGACAATCAGGACGATTCGCGCCAACGCAAGTCCGCCCAGGATCGCATGCGCAGCCCCAATGCCCGCAGGCAGCAGGGTCGCAGGGTGGGCGGCAGGGAATTCCCCGGCCAGGAAGATGAAGGCCAATCGCAGCCCATGGAACGTACAGGTTACGGTGAGGACAGGACTCCCGAGCCTCCGATCCGGGACAATGAAAAGTACGCGCCGTATAACATGCCTCCCCAGAGGCCGACCAACCTGGTCGAAGAGGCCCGTTTCCCCGCCAAACTGATCGTCCTCCTGTTGCTTGTCGCGGCTGGCGTGGGCGGTTATTTCTTCCTGTCGAAAAAGGGCGCCCCCTCCGAGGCTCCCGCGATGAACAATATCCCGGCCACGCCGACGGTCCCGGAAACTTCACCGACCGTGGCTCCTCCCGCCACCCCGACCGCCACGACTCCGCCAGCGCCTGCTACCGCTCCTGCACCCGCTACCGGCACGACCT
>DAINDC010000106.1:5629-14072 GCA_036732085.1 Fibrobacterota bacterium
GCACGACCTCGCTCAACCCCAAACCGGCCGTCACCGCGCCGGGCCAGGTAACTCCGCTGGTACCTACGGCCAAACCCGCGCCCGAGGCTCCGGCCCCCAAGCCGCCCAGGGTGGCCGCCATACCCTCGCATAAGACCCGGCAACCTAAGACGGAAAGAGCGGAAAGAGCCGAACGTCCCGCCCCGGTGGAAAAGAATACGGAAGAGCCGGCTCCGGCCTCGCTTCCCAAAGGCCTCCGTATCACCAGCGATCCTCCCGGTGCGGAAGTCCTGATCAATTTCTCCAAGAAGGGCACGACGCCGCTGGACATCACCCTCGCCAACAATTCCAACAAGATCATCCTCCGGTTGCCGGGTTATAAGCGTTATGAGACCACGCTCCCCAAGAACCATCCGGAACATGAGCTGGTCGTGCAACTCGAAAAGGAAGAATCGGCCGAGCCCCCGGTAGCCAAGGTGGCTCCCAAGCCGGCGCCAATTCCCAAACCGGAGCCTAAACAGGAGCCCAAGGCAGAACCCAAGCCCGAGCCTGAACAGAAGGCTGCGCCCGAATATCAGGAACCGGAAGATTTGCCGGTCGCCAAATCCAAGCCCGAGAAGGTGGAAGCGCCCGCTCCGAGCAAGCCGGCTCCGGAAGCCGCCCCCACGCCCGGCGACGGCCCCATCGGCATCATCTTCCTGTCGAGCAGCCCCGCACGCGCGGACATCATCATCGACGGCAAGAATACCGGCAAGAAGACTCCGGCCAAGGTCGAGTTACCATCCGGCAATCATCGCATCGAGATGAGCAAGAGCGGACAAAAAGGTTCGGTCAACCAAGTGGTGAACGAAGGCAAGAACAAGGCCGTGCATTTGACCTTGCAATAATCAGTGAAGCTGTCCCATCGGGATTTCCGGCCGCAGAGACGTTCGAAATACGTCTCGCAACCACCCACGCGGCGGCCGACCCTGCGAATCATCCTGCTGGCCGCTTTCGGAGCCGTCGTCTACCTCAAGTTCGACAGCTTTGTTTCTTCCCGAGTTTTCCAGGTTCTGCGCAATCCCCAGCTACTCCGCCAAGCCCTGGCCCGGCCTGGCCGACTCGCGGATCCGACCCCCGCGAATCTGCCCCTGGCGGCGGCCTCGTCCTTGAAATGGTCGGCGGATTCGAATGAGGCGGACTTGGATTGCGCCTCGCAAGGGATCGATCCCTGCGTGAATGCGGGCCAAGCCCTGGGACCGGAAGCCCTGGGCTCCCTGCGGTCCCTGATCAACAAGGCGGCCATCCGTTGGGAAGTGGTTGCCACCAAGGGCCTTCATGCCCGCTTCCGCAAGTCCGGTCCCACCCGGGAGGACTCCTTGGGCTGGCGCATCCAAACCCTGGAGCTTGCATCCGACAAGGACGTTACCCTAATCTCCGCCACGGAGAACGGCGGCCTCATCCGTTTTTGCAGCGCTGGCAGATGCCTGGATGAATCCACCCCCGAACCGCCTTTCGCCAAATACCAAGGCCTCGATGGCGCCGAGCGCCCGCCGCAGTGGGTGATACAACCAGTGGGCAGTCCCATTTTCCATCCCGTCTTGCCTGGGAAAATCGTGGAGATCCTTTCGCAATCCAAATCGGTGAAAATTTACCACGGCAGGAATATCTTTTCGGTCTATGCCGGTTTCTCGGAATTGCGGCCGGACCTGCATCCGGGCAGCATGGTTAACATGAACGATACCCTTGGATCGGTGGAGCACGACGGAGAATCCTTGGGAAGCCTGAAACTTCGCATCGAAAAAGACGGCCTCTTCATTAATCCCATCGCCTTCCTCGGGGTCATGCCGGATACGGGGGCCGCCGCGCATGGGCGTTGATATCCGCACCGCATACCTGGAAATCCGCAAGTCCGGCGAAACGCGCCATCCTCCGGAGTTTCTCGAATACCTGTTCCGATTGGTGTTCCGTGCTTCCGCGCGGGGAAAACGGTTTGAGCATCTGGCCGCACCGGAACTTTGTGCGACCTTCCAAACCCAGGTGCTAGCCGACTTCGGCGAGCTGGCGGGCGTCGTACTGGAACGATGGGGCGTTCGGACTTTCGGCGAATTGGGCCGGGCCGTTTTCCTGCTCGCGGCCCATGGTTGTTTTGTCATGCGTGCGGAGGACAACTTGGAGGACTATGAGGCTGCCGGCCCCATCCGAATCGAATAGGGCGCCATCGGGCCGCCGCTTCCCCATGCCTTCGGGTCCGGGGAACCTGGCAACTACCAGGTCGTCCGCGAATTGGATCCCGAATTGGATCCTATTGTTCGCAACCCTTGCGCTGCTGTTGGTGGCGGGCTGCGGCGTCGGGGACTGGCCGGATCGGCAGCCATTGTTGGCGGACAATGTCCGGATCGACAGCCTCCACTTCGTCCCGTCCGACTGGCGCTTCGTCTTGATCGATTCCACGACGACCATTCGCTTTCGGGGCATCCACGTGGGTTATCGCTGTTCCGAGATCCTGCTTTTGGATCTGGATTCCATCGCCGGCGGACCCGACTTCACCTTCCGGCCCAAGTCCCGCATCCGTCTGCCTTCCCAGCCGGATTGCCCCCTGGATAGCGCGGCGGGACGGGACAGCCTGCTGACCCATGTTTTCCGATCCGGCGATGATTCCGTGATCCTCCGCAATTCCTCCGACTCCGTGACGGACCGTGCCAGGCTGGTGCGCGGCAAGGTTTCCTTCGACAGCATCCAGAAAGTGCTCGGCATCGCGCGCACCATCGATCAAGGCCACCTTTCCTATCGGGACACCTTGGGCAACCTGCCGCGGCAGCTCCTCGCCGACACCCTTTCGTCCTGCCAATTCCTGAACCAGGCCACGGTCGCACATCTGGGGGGGGACACCGTCAAGGTACGTCTTTCCCTGGTTACCCTGGATTCGGCTTCCGTGCCCGATGCCTGCCAAGGCACGCATGCGGATTCGATTCCCGTGGTTCCCGTCGCTCCTTGAACCATCTCACTCGCTTCGGTCCTTGAAGCGTTCCGCGCCCTGCGCTTCTTAGAGACCCTAACGGAAGGGGGGCGCGTCGCGAGGCCGCAGTTCCCCGAAGCGTGGACCTGGTGCGAAGAGCCGCTGGGCAAGGCCGCAGGATCTGAGGGCCCTGAGAGCGTACCTGGAGGGTACGCCGATGGGTCTGAGGATCCGAGAACGCAGCCCAGTGGTTCTGCAGCCGGCCGGAGCAGCGAACCCATTCTGTTAGGGTCTCTTAATCCCGGTTGAAAAGCAGCGGCCTCACGGCGGCGCTCAGGGCGCCTTCCAAATCATAGTCGAGGACCGCGGGAAATCCGGCGGCAAGCATCTCACGGCATTTCCGGATCGCGGCCGCATCCGTCCAGAGGGTTTCCATGGCCTGCGCCACCTGGTCCGGCAAGGCGCAATCGACGGCCAAGGCCAGTCCGCCCGCGAACTCCTCCTGGCTCGACCCGCGATGATAAATGCTGGGCCGGCCCAAGGCCAGGGCCTCGAAGAGGGGCAACCCCCAGCCTTCGTAAAGCGAACTGGAAATGAATACGGAGCAATGGGCGAGATGCGCATTCCTGTCGACATCGGAAAGGTAGCCCGTGAAATGGACGGACCCGGCCACGCCCAGGCTGTTGGCGGCGGCCTCGGCCGCAGGGAACCCCCAGGCTTTATGGCCCGCGATATACAAAGGAGGCGCATCGGGACGGCGGCGCTTCAAGGCGGCATAGGCGGCGATGAGCCCGGGGAAGTTTTTGCGGGGCTCCACATTCCCGACGGCCAGGAAATACTCTCCAGCCGGATGCCGGCCGCCTTTTGATCCCTCCTGATCCGATCCATCCTGATCCGCGAACCAGGATCGGTGTATGGGGTGCACGACCTTCATGCGAGCTTGCGGGATGGGCAGGAGACTGGCCATGCGCTGCCTGGTGAATTCGGCGATCGTCAGGATGAGATCGGCGCGCGCCGGCATGCGCCGCAGCCACCTGCGATTGTACCCGTCATGGCTCGACATGGTCAGGCCCAAATCCTCCAAGGGACCCACGTCCGCGATCAGCAGGCCGTAACGGGCGCGGGGCCGGTACCAGGGCAAGGTCCAACCCAGGCAGAGGACTCCGTCCGGTTTCAGCTTGTGGATGAGCAGGGGAAAGCCCACCTGGGTCCATAGGCGCATGGGTTTGGGATTCACGCGAATGGATTCGCAATGCGGGCCGGGCCGATAATCCGATCCGCACGGCGACAGGACCTTGATATCGACGCTATCCGCGAGCCCGCGCAAACCTTCCACGAACATGCGCACGAGCTTGCCCAGGCCGGAATCGTTCCGGGCCGCCAGGGCTTCGACGAGCAGAACGGGCCGCTTCACATCGGGCCTGAAGCCGAGGTTGAGGTCGACGTTGAAATTGAAAAAGTTCCGGGCGTAACGGCAGCGCTACGTATCCGCGGACGCAAGACGGTGGTGAAGGTCAGACCGATCACCAAGAGCAGGCAGGGGGCCCAGACCAACAGGGCATCGGCGCCCGAACTCAAAAAGGAACGCGCAGCCAGTCCCGCGACCGCCCAGGCGGATACAAGCAGGGCTTCGCCAGGCAGCGATTTTCTCGCGCGCCACCATGGATAAAGGCAAAGGGTGGATAGCAGGAGTAGCGCCGAGGTTACCAAGGCCCGGTTGCCCGTGCCGATGGCCGCGGACCTGCCCGCCATGCGTGCCGCGGGCCTGCCTGCGATGCGTGAATAGGGAAAGTCGAAGGCCATGCGATTGCAATTGGCTCGCCAGTTCCGGACGAACTTGCCTGGATGCGCTTTCACATTGCGCCATCCCTCCCGCCAGAGGGCGACTTCCCTTTCCAGCTCAAGCCCCATCCCCCCATCGCCGGAGTGGGCCGCTAGGCGCGAGAGGAAACCAGATTCGGAAGGAAAGATTTCCGGCCTGACTGAAGCCATCTCCAGCGGCACCGCATCTCCGAGCCAATCGACCTCCGGCAGTGTCAGGGTGTAAAAGTTCCTTGCGGGCGATTCGTCTCCGGGCCCGGCAAAAGCAAAAGCCTGCCACGGCAAACCTATAACCAGAGCCGCACCAGCCACCTGTACTCCCTTTCGGAAAACCGCGGCACGAGTAAAGGCCCATCCCGAGACCGACAAAAACAAAAAGGGCAAAAGCAGGCAAAGGAATTCGATGCGGGTGGCCGCGCAAGCGCATAGGAAAAGCGAAGCCGCCAAGCGGTGGAGGTGAGCTCGCCCCCGTGCGAGATTCCAGGCGCAAAAATGAAAGAGGAATCCGCCCATCAGAAAAATCCGGATGATGCCCAACCCGGGTCGATCGAGCCACGGCGCGGCCAGCAGCATCAGGAACAGGGCGGATAGCCAACCGGCCGTCCTGCTATGGGAACCCGGAAGGGGAAGGTATAGTCCCAGGCAGGCGCCCAAATAGGCCGCCGCGGCCGCCACAGCCAGGACATTGACACCTATCATCGTCGATGAAACCCCATTTTTCCCGCGTCCTTCCGGAGGATCCGGGATTTTCCAATCTTTGCCCGAAACCGTCGCTTTAGGATACTATAATTGGTTTCGGAAGGTGTATGTATCGCCTCTCCCAACGCGCCTGCGCGCGCTCCCGGTCTACGGCTGACGCTTCCGGAGGCGATCGGAATTGATCTACCGCGGACGGTTTCTGGTCACGATGGAAGGACCGCCCATTCCCTGGGGCTGCCTGCGCATCCAAGGCGATCGCATCGCGCAAACCGGAACGCTGGAAGAGATGGATCGCGAGCCCGGTGAGGCCATCCGTGAATTCCCGGACTCCGTGCTCATGCCTGGCCTGATCAATTCCCATTGCCACCTGGAACTCGGCATGGCCCGCAGCATGTTGCCACCGGGCGAACCTTTCCCCTTGTGGGTGTCACGACTGCGCAAAGCCTTGGATGGCGCGACTTCCGATCAATACCGCCAGGCCGCGCGCTTGGGAATCCTGGAATGCCTCAAGAACGGGACGACCACCATCGTCGATGTGGGAAATACCGGCGAGTCCATGCCGGAACTGGCCACCTTGCCCATCCGATCCTTTCCCTACCTGGAAGTCCTGGGACTCGACCCCGAGTCGGCTCCGGATCGCTTGCGCCAGGCCATGGAGAGGATGGCGGCCCTTCCCGCCGCGAATGAACTGTATCGACCGGGCATCACCTGCCATGCCCCCTATTCCTGTTCCCGGGAACTCCTTCAGCGCATTTCCGGCGATGCGGACCTGCGATCGGGCCCGTTCACCTTGCATGTCGGGGAAAGCGCGGAAGAAGCGCTCATGTTCAGCGAAGGACGCGGCGCCTTGTTCGATTTCTGCCGGCGGATTTTCCCCGGGCTAATCTGGGAGCGGCATATGAGCCCCATCCGGTTCCTCGGCAGCAACGGACTGATTCCCAAAGGCTCCCTATTCGCCCATTGCAACCATGCGGACGGCGAGGACATACGTATCCTGGCGGAGACGGAAACCTCGGTGGTACATTGCCCCCGCAGCAAGGCCTTCTTCGGCCACGACGGCTTCCAGCCGGAGCTCCTGCGCGAGGCGGGCATCAACCTGTGCCTGGGCACGGACAGCCTGGCTTCCAACGAGGGGCTGAGCCTGTTCGACGAGATGATCGAACTCCACCGCAACCATCCGTCGATTCCCTGCCGCGACATCCTGGCCATGGCTACCGTGAACGGCGCCAAGGCCCTGGGCTATGCCGGCGGATTGGGCTGCCTCGTGCCCGGCGCCCGCGCCGACTTCCTGGCCATCAGCCTGCGGCACCATCCCGAATATGACCTCTATGAGGAAATCGTCGGCGAAGCCCATGAGGTCCTGCTGGTTTCCGTGGCCGGCGAGGAGGTCGTCTCCTGAAAAACGGGTATCTTAACTCCATGGTGAAAATCGCAGCGCTACCGACCTTTTTAATCTCCCTTCTGATTTCGACGGCCGCGGCGGATCGGCTCCTCATCCCCATGGACCTGTCACAAACCGATCACCTCAAGGCCTATGGCATCGCCTATCTCTCCGTGGCCGCCGGCCATCCCGTGGAATGGCTGCTCAACTACCGCGGGGGAAGCTTCCTGATGGAGGACCTGCCGACCGTCAAGCGCGAGGCGGCCAAGCGCGGCGTCCTCTTCGAGACCGAGACCGATCCGGATGTCGATCGCATCTATGCCGAAATCGACGCGGGCAATATGGACAAGGTGCTCCTCGAGAAAGCCCCGCGCATCGCCGTCTATACTCCCTTGACCAAGCAGCCCTGGGACGATGCCGTCACCTTGGCCATGACCTATTCCGAAATCCCGTATACCAAAATCTACGACAAGGAAATCATCGAGGGCAAGCTCTCGCAATACGATTGGCTGCATCTCCATCACGAGGATTTCACGGGGCAATATTCCAAGTTCTATTCCTCCTTCCGGGGCGCGCCCTGGTACATCAACCAGGTCACCACCAGCGAGAAGTCGGCGGCCGACTTGGGCTTCAAGAACAATGTCATGCTCAAAAAGGCCGTGGTCCTGGCCATCCGCGACTATGTCGAAAAGGGCGGGTTCCTCTTCGCCATGTGCTTGGCCTGCAATACCTTGGATATGGCGCTCGCATCGGCCAAGACGGATGCCGTGGATGCGGTTTTCGACGGCACGCCGCCCAGCCCCAACCTCGCGAAGGAACTGGACTACGGCCTCTCCCTGGCCTTCACCGGCTTCACGATCGATACGGATCCCATGTCCCCTACGCATGGCGATATCGATTACAACCAGGTCAATGCCGGACCGCTGCGCCGCAAGCCTGCCAACGATTTCATCCTCTTCGACTTCTCCCCCAAATACGATCCGGTCCCGGCCATGCTTTGCCAGAACCATACCGATCTCATCAAGGGCTTTTTCGGGCTGGCCACCTCCTTCCCCAAGGCGATGATCAAGAAGTCCATCACCATTCTGGGCCAGGCCAACGGCCAAGATGCGGTGCGCTACCTTCACGGCAATCTGGGCCAGGGCCAGTTCACCTATTATGGCGGGCACGATCCGGAAGATTACTCCCATGCCGTCGGCGACTCGCCCACCGATCTCAGCCTCTGCAAGAACTCGCCCGGATACCGTCTCATCCTCAACAATATCCTCTACCCTGCCGCCCGTCAGAAAAAGCGGAAGACATGATCCCCGGCGGCCGTCCTGAGGCTCGCCCTCGCATGGCGGCCCCGGACTGCCTGAAAGCCTTGCGGGAATTCTTCGCGGCCCATCCTCGCGTGCTGGAATGGGGCATCGCTCCCGCGCGGCCGCCCCCCAATGCCAATCGACTGCGCGCCTGGATCGATCAAGGCCACCATGGAAGCATGGAATATATGGCGGCCCGGCTCCGGGAACGGATGGATCCCCGTATCTTCCATACCTGGGCGAAATCCGCCGTGGTCTTCGCCTTTCCCTATGCCCGCCGCTTACACGACCGACCCGGGGTTGATGGACCTGAAGCGGGCCCGG
>DAINDC010000106.1:14082-14622 GCA_036732085.1 Fibrobacterota bacterium
GCCTATGCGGGCGCGACCGATTACCATGACGAAGCGCGCATGTTACTGCGGGAGGCGGAAGCGTTCCTGAAGGAGCGTATGGGCCAAGCCGATCTGCCCTTCTACGGATTCGTGGATACGGCGCCGGTATTCGAACGCGATCTCGCCTCGGAAGCCGGGCTGGGCTGGCGCGGTAAGAACTGCTGCACCTTGAATCGCAACCATGGGTCGGCATTCCATCTGGCGGGCTTTTTCCTGGACGCGGAATTGCCCGGCCCCCCGCCGGTCGAAGATTTTTGCGGAGGTTGCACGCGCTGCCTCGATCAATGTCCCACCCAGGCGTTCCAGGGTCCGGGTCAGCTGGATGCCACCAAATGCATTTCCTTTTGGACCATCGAAGCCAAATCGGAATTGCCCCAAGACCTGACGGAAAAATTCGGCGGCTGGATTTTCGGTTGCGATATCTGCCAGGAAGTATGCCCATGGAACCACAAGCCCATGCAGGCCCGCAAGGCCAAGGAAGCGGCGGGTAGGCCGGAAGACCTTTCCGCGCAGGGAGTC
>DAINDC010000107.1:0-14385 GCA_036732085.1 Fibrobacterota bacterium
GTATAGTTCTTGCCGGAGGCCACCTTGACCTTCCGCTTTTCCACCCGCAAACTCGTTTGCCCAGACAGGAGTAGGGCCGCCGGCTCGGCTACGCCATAAACCCCCACCTCGGCGTGGACAACGTCGGAAGGATTGGGAAGCTCAAGCACGGCATTGATTTCCTCCGGAGTATAGGTCCGGAAAGGAATACCCAGGCGTTTTTCCAATTCCAGGAATGCGCCTTCCGCTTTTTTCAGATCCAAGGACGCGAAAGCCTTGAGGGAAGCCAAGGAAAGCCCCAGCTTGGCCATTTCATCCTGAAGCGAGGACAGGAATAAACCGGCTTCCAAATCCTTTTCGCAGCCCAGTCCCAAAGACAAAACACGGGGACGGTAAAAGAGCGATGGGATAGGCGCGGTCCGCAGTAAGGGTGTCACCGCCAGAAGCAAATGATACCGGCTGAAATCGATCTGTTCGTATTCGTGAAAGATGTCCACGAAGTCCGGACGGGTCTTCTCCAGATGGCGGGTGCCGGCATCCATAGTCTCCAGCAACAGGGCGGTGGGTTCGCGGTTTACGAAAGCGGAGAGAATGCCATTCAGGGAACCGGCACATTCCGGTGTCCATGCGAACTCCTGATGCAAGGTATCCAGGGCCCACAACCCGCCGTTGTCGCTGGCCGTGGTGATGACGGGAAGAGCGCCCAAGGCCAGGGCCAGCTTCTCCGTTAGAGCATTGGCCCCGCCCAGGTGGCCACTCAGAACCGCCTGCACGAATTTCCCCGTATCATCCAGGTTGACCACGGCGGGATCGGACCTTTTATCATTCAGGTGCGGGGCGATACTGCGGACGCAAATGCCCAAGGCACCGATGAAGAGGAATGCGCTGTTCCGATGGAAATTCTCCCGGAGAAATTCCGCGATGGAATCGATCGTCCCAGCATCGGGATGGTTCCTGGTGGATAAAAGCATGGCTTGAGGGAATACCCCTCGGATGCGCAGTCCCAGACGGACCCCCGCATCGGAACTGGCGAGAATGACCATGCTATCCATTTCGTTATCCTTATCGCCCGCTTCTGCGTGCGTTTTCATCGGTGTTTTCGTTTCGAAGCGACGAAGGGGGCTTCTATTTCCTGATCGCCGTCAGCACTTGAATGGGATTGTGATCATCCACCGTCATGCGCATGGCCGGCAACATGTCGTAATCGGCGCGGCGAAAAAAAAGCTCGAAGCCTGATCGGCTTTCCTCCCGAACCGCATTCATGACCACCCGTCCGCCGATGGGTAGAACCCCGTGGACCAAAGCCAATACCTCGTCCAACCTGTTCCCGTGCCCGCCGATGAACACCGCATCCGGCGCCTCGCGCGCTTGGATATCCTGGTCCAGGAAGTCGCCCATCACGGCTTCGATGCCGGGGGCGGAGAGATGCCGGGCGTTCCGTTCCAGGATCTCCAGACATTCCATCCGCTTCTCAAACGCGGTGATATGCAAATGCGGGAACTGCTGCCGGGCTTCAATGGCAACCGATCCCGTGCAAAAACCGATGTCCCAAAACCGTTTGGCATTTCCCAGGTTCAGTCTGGACAGGGCCGCCAGGCGGAAGGGCATCTTGGTCAGCATGTTTTCCCGTTGCGGCAACCGTTGGAATAAGGAATCCTCGATCCCGAAAAGGCGCTCCCTGTCGGCGACCCGCTGCAGGATCACGCAATTCAAGGGATGGAAGTATTCATGACGGGCGGCCTCCAGAGTGAGCGGACGAATCGCCTCCTTCTCTCCGTCCAGGCATTCCCCCACCGTCATCCGGTAATGGGAGAACTGGTAGGCCAGCATTCTTTCGGCTATGGCCGCGGGAGATTTATCCGCATCGGTAAGCACGCCGATCATTTCCCGGTCTTCAATCAGGGCCTGGTCCAAGCCATGCCAAGTGCGCCCGTGTACGGACACGCAAACCAGGTTTTGATAAGGCAGTTTCAGCCGATGACACAGGGTTTGCAAGCAATGGAAATGAGGGTAGACGTCCATTTCCGTATCCGGTTCCCGATTGCCAAGGCTCTCGGCGATGCCGTGAAAAAGGGGATCCCCGGAAGCGAAGACGGCTACGGGTTCCGGGACGGATTTGAGGGTAGCAAAAACGTTACCCATGTCGCCGCTTATTTCGATCCACCTGTGGAGCATGGGTAACAAGAATTGGACCCGTTCATAGTGACGCCTGCCTCCGGCAAAAACCCGGTGGGATGCAATCACGGCCGTTATTTCGGACGACAAATCGGGATGGGGCTTGTCGGAAAGCCCGATCACCGCATACCGCTTGCCCGGAACCGACCCCGCCGAAGCCATCAGGCGTCCTTTCCCGTTCCCCAGACGCCGTAATCCCGGGCTTCGTCCAGACTCAGAGCCGCATTGACGATGGCTGCGGCTACCGTACTGCCCCCCTTTCGCCCCGATATCATGACCTTGGGCACGTTCCCGAGGTTTTGCAAACGCAGCTTGGATTCCACCACATTGACGAAGCCCACGGGGGTGGCGACTATGCCCAAGGGGTTGAACCCGCCTCGCTCCAAGGCATCCCCCAACTCAAAAAGAGCCGTAGGAGCATTGCCGACGGCGAACAAGGCCATGGGATGTCTTTCCACGCCCAATCGCATACCGGCCTGGCTGCGGGTCAGATTTTCCCTCTCCGCCAAGGCCAGCGCTTCCGGATCATTGAGGTAACAATATACGCGGATGCCATACTTTTCCTGAAGCGCCTTGCGGATACCGGCCTGTACCATGGTCACATCCGTAACGATTTCCCCGCCTTTTATCAGGGCTTCATGCCAGGCGCCCACGGCGTTTTCGGTGGCGTGAAACAAATCCTCCATCTCAAAATCCGCCGTGCTGTGGATGCAATGGATCAACGCCCACTTCGCGTCCCCGCGCAGATCCGGACGTTTCATTTCGCCCAGAATTTGCCGGAAACTCTCGCTTTTGATTTCTTCACCCGCGAGCGGCTTGGGACGGGAATAGCCACGGGGTGTGATGAGGCAATTTCCACGCTGGAAAGTTTGGGAATTTCCGATGAGGACCAGGGAAAACATATCCACCGCTTCGGGGTTGAATCCCTCCAGGGTGCCGATCCGGATCTCCTCGCCTTCCCGAGTGACCTGTCTTATTTGAGCTACGGGGGTGTCGGCATTGCGTCCCTGTAGAAAAATTTCCTTACAGCGTTGCAATTGCCAGGATCGCTTCCGGCTTTTTGGATTGTAGATGCAGCAGACGAAATCCCCTTCCACGGCCGCCCGAATCCGCTTCTCGATGATGGGCCAAGGGGTCATCAGATCGGATAGGGAGATGCAGCAGAAATCGTGTCCGACGGGAGCGCCAAGCTTGGCCGCGGCGGCTTGGAATGCGCTGATACCGGGAATGGTTTCGATTTCCACTTTGCTCAAAGCCAAAGCGGCCTGCTCATAAACTACGGATGCCATTCCGTAAATCCCCGCATCCCCGGAACTGATTACCACTACCTTTTTACCTTGATGGGCTGCTGCCAATGCCAGCTTGGCCCGCTCTTCCTCCTCGGCCAAATCCTTTTCCAGGCATTCGCAATCCGGCGAAAGGAATTGCCGGATAAATGGGAAATAATATTTGTACCCGATGACGACTTCGGCTTCCGCCAACCGTTGCCGCGCCACCGGCAAAAGATAATCCGATGAACCGGGCCCGATTCCCACCACGCTGATTTTCATAAACGGTTGTCTCCCAAATGCCGGCCGAAGATGAGCAGAGAAAAATACGGGGGTTCCCTGGTTTCCAGTTCCCGGATATCTTTGGTTAAAAATTGTTCCGGTCTTCCCAAATATTCACCGTAAAGAAACGGGGTCCCGGTTTTCCGAAGGAACGATTTCAGTTCGTCGGTGAACCCGGTGATTTTAAGGAGAACGACGGTTTCAAATTCCCGCAGGTGCTTTTCCAAGTCTTCCAGGGAGGACAAGCGGGGAAGAATGGCGATTTTATCCCGTTGCCAAGCCAAGGGAAAAAGGCTTTCCGATGACGCCGCCAGGAAAGCTGTGATGCCTGGAATCATTTCCAGGTCCAGGCCGTCGCGGTTGATTTTTTCAAGCAGATATCCAAAAGTACTGTAGAAGGAGATGTCGCCTTCACTGACAATGGCGATGGAAAGGCCCTGCCGATAGCCGTCCAGGATTTCCCGATAAACCATATCGTAAACGGACTCGGCCTGCCCCCGTTCGCCGTTCATGGGGACATGAAACCCTCGTAACTTTTCCGTTACCAGGTTGTAGTGTTCGAGGATTTTAAATGAAAAGCTTTTTTCCTCGCCGCCCTTGCCGATTGAACCGGGATAGTAAATCCGATCCGCTGTTTTCAAAATGCGCAATCCCTTGACGGAAATCAAATCCGGATCGCCCGGGCCCAAGGAAATACCGTAAATCTTGGCGGCCAAAAGTCAATGCTCTGGGTGGCGGTCGCCACCGTGGCTATGACTATGGCTATGCCCATGGCCCTGTTTCAATATATTTCCGTGTCCCTCGGCATGCGTATGATCGTGAGTATGCCCATGATCCAGACTGCCTCGCACATGGAAATGGTGTCCCACCTGTTCCCGGCCGACATCCTTTTCATAGCCCACGATTTGGGTCCGGTATTTGCAAAGCTGGCAATTCATATTGGGATTGCCTTTTTCGACTTCGACTATGCGTTCATCCAGCGCGTCCAGAATCAAATCATCGCTTTCGAAGGACCTGGTATAAATCAGCTCCTTCCCGGAATCAGGCCGGTGAGCGTCGATTTGACTGTAGATTTTTTTCAACAGCACGCCGGTGAAGAGAAAAAAAGGAATGGTTATAATCCTTTTGAAAGGCAGCCCCTCCAGCATGGGAAGCCCGTCTTTTAGTAATGGATAGGTTACCCCAATGAACGCCGTGGTGGCGAAACCGAATCCCATGCCTTCCCACAGCATCCGCGCCAATTTCGCCACATCCGAATTGGCATCCGGATCCGACGTCCCCCTGCCCACCACCAACAGGCACGTGTCTTTGCGGTCCACGAATCCGTGCGCCGCTTCCGTTTCCTCGATCAGCCTCCGACTCAATGTCAGCAATTGAGGGCAAATACCGAGATGTTTGCCGAACCGGATCCTGAGATCCGGATACAGGGATTGCAACGTGTTCGTCTCATAGGGCATGTCGTTTTTCAGGTGGCCGCCCGGAAATAAAATGGCGGGAATGGCGACGATATCCCTCACCCCCTGCTGGTATATTTTATCCACCGCGACATCAAAAGTGGGATGGGCAAATTCCAAGAACCCATGTTCTACCACAATATCGGAGTGGCGATGCCGAACCTTGGAAACCATTTCCTCGAAAGCTTGAATCCCATCTTGGTCCCGGCTGCCGTGCCCACAAATTAAAATGCCCTGTTTAGTCATGTAATTCCGTTCCCTTGGCTTGGTTTACGCCGGCTCTGATTTTTCAGAAATCGGAAAATAGCAAGAAAAGACGGGCCTCTCGAACAGTAGACGCGCATCTGGCCGGTAAGTAAGTTTGCCAGGACTTGCAGGTAGCCGGGACTTGTCTTTGGAGATGAGCCAGGCCTAACGAGGAATTCCGTCGACCCGAATGCTTGGGTCGAAATAAGCGGAAGCGAGCCCGTCGCTGTAAGCGGAACGAAACTCCAAATTCGGCTTGGATTGGAAAATCCGGGTTGGAAAGCCACTGTCGGTCCACTTAAGGACGATGGGAAGGCCGGGGAATCAGGATATCCGCGAGCCAGAAGACTCACCTGCAAGGACTGGTTAGGGTTGATCTTCGGTGACAAGATTGACGTCTAGATGGGTTCCCCAAGATTGCGTGCCTCTTTGCAATCTGCCCGCCTAAACGTTTTTGAATTCACCAACAACCCAAAAAAATTAATTTCCGAACCTCGGTCCTTAACCGTGGTAGGGAAAGGTATTGGCATTGCTGTCGAACTTGGACGCCAACGGGCGGCCATAAATTGAGGAACACCTTGGAAAGGGAATGAAATGGCCGTTAATATTACGCGTGTCTACACACGCACTGGAGATGAAGGTGATACCTCCTTGGTGGGGCGGGTTCGGATTTCCAAAGCGTCTCAGAAGCTGACGGCCTATGGCACCATCGATGAACTGAATACCTTCGTAGGGATGGCCAGGACCATTCTGATTTCCGATTTGGGTGGATTGCCGTCCGAACAACGCCTGGAAATGGATACCATGCTCTTGCGGTTACAAAATGAACTTTTTGACGTAGGTAGCATTCTGGCTACTCCTGCCGGCAAAGCTTACGACGGCATGCCGATCATAACCCCGGAACAGATTACCGCTCTGGAAGCCCACATGGATAAGTTCCAGGAAGTGCTGCAACCCCTACCTTCCTTTACCCTCCCGGGAGGTTCCTTCGCCAATGCGTCCCTACATCAGTGCCGGGCGGTCTGCCGCCGCGCCGAAAGGGAAATGGTCCGATTGTCAAAGGAAGAGGAACTGCCGCCCAATGTCTTGAAATACGTGAACCGATTGAGTGACCTGTTTTTCGTCATGTCGCGCTATGTGGCCAAGGTTGCCGGCATTCCGGAAACCCTTTGGGATACCGGCCTACGCAAACGCAAACCCGGTAAACTTTGAATTCCGGGTTATCGTTTTTATGGAAATCGAATCCGATACGGTGAGGAAAATGAATGCGACCCGCATGCATGGCGGGGATTGGAATCGCATTGTCAAAGAGCTCGGTCTTGCTGATTGCCCGCCGCTACGCATCGATTTCAGTGTCAATCTCAATCCTTTGGGAATGCCTCCTGCGATAGAAGCCTATTTGCGCGCCGGGAAAGTGGCTTGGGATCATTATCCGGATCCTTATGCCGATGTGGCCATCACAACCTTGGCTCACACCCACTCTTTGTCTCCAGATCAAGTTCTGCTTGGGAATGGCTCAACCGAATTATTCGCTTTGGTTTTACGGGTCTTGAAACCCAGGAAAGTTTCCTGGATCGATCCTTGTTATTGCGGATACCAAGAGGTCTGCCAAGCTTTGGGAATGGACGGTGAGTCCCTACTCTGTACGGATGAGGAAAAAGATTTCGCCATTGATTTAAGTGCCCTGACATTAGGCCAGGACGATTTACTTTTCCTGGCTTCACCCAACAACCCCACCGGCAGAATCCTCGACACCTTATCCGTGCTTGAAACCGCCCGCCGGAATCCACGTACTTGGTTTGTCCTCGATGAATCCTATCTGGACTTCCTGGAGGATGGGGTTTCGGACAGCGCAATGGGAAGGGAAATGCCGGCGAACCTTATCGTCATCAAATCCTTCACCAAATTCTTCGCCCTTCCCGGATTGCGGTTGGGGATGCTATGCGCCCAAACGCCTTTAACCACCCGTTTAAGACACGGACTATTGCCTTGGAGCGTCAACGCGGCCGCAATCGCAGTGGCCCCGCTACTCTATGCGGACCGTGAATTCCTGAAGGAAAGCCGCCGATGCATGGGAGAGTGGCGGGAGTCCTTGGTGCATAAGCTGTCAGGTCTGGGAGACATTCGGGTTTTCCCCTCTTCCGCCAATTTCCTTTATCTGGGACTTCCCCCGCAATGGCCCGCTCGCATGGTGCAGCGGGAACTGTTGCAATCCGGCCTCCTCATCCGGGCTTATGGGGAACCACATGAACCCGATGGTTATTTTTGCCGAGTTGCGGTACGTCGGCCCGAAGAAAATGAAGAGTTGATCCAAGGTCTCGGCAAGCTTTTTGGGGTTCGAAAGCTTGCCCTTGAAAGAGCCTCCGCAAAAGCCACCCAAGCCATCATGGTGCTCGGCACCATGTCCAATTCCGGAAAAAGCACCATAGCGGCCGCCTTATGCCGGTATGTCGCCCGCAAGGGCGGAAAAGTGGCCCCCTTCAAGGCGCAAAACATGTCCCTTAACTCGTACGTTACCCCGGAGGGAGGGGAAATCGGACGGGCCCAAGCGGTGCAGGCCAAAGCAGCGGGGGTGGAACCGCATACCGACATGAACCCCGTGCTTCTCAAACCCACGGGCGCGGGCCTGATGCAGGTCATCGTGGACGGTAAGGCCGTAGGAAATTTCAAGGCCCGGGAGTATTACGCCCAAAAGGGGGCGCTTCGCATCCAAGTCCAGCAAGCCTATGACAGGTTGGCGACCCGCTACGAAACCATCATTCTGGAGGGCGCGGGTAGCCCGGCGGAAATCAATCTGCGCCGGGAGGATTTCGTCAACGCCTCCATGGCCGAATACGCGGGTGCGCGCTGCATTCTCGTGGCCGACATCGACCGGGGAGGGGTCTTCGCCTCCATCCTGGGTACGGTCCAGCTTCTGCCCGAACGCCACCGGAAGCTCTTAGCCGGTATCATCATCAATAAATTCCGCGGCGATGCATCCCTGCTGGATCCGGGGATCGAGGAAATCGAACGTCTCACCGGCGTTCCCGTACTCGGTGTGTTACCTTACCTAGAAGACCTGCAATGGGAGGAGGAGGATTCCCTCGGTCTGGAGAGCCGAAGTAGCGCCCTCCCGTCCCTGCTGGACATCGCCGTCATCCGTTTGCCCTACCTCAGCAACTACACCGATTTCCATCCCTTCGAGCATATTCCGGGGCTTTCCTTACGTTACGTGTCCAAGCCGGAACAATTGGGAAATCCGGATCTCATCATCCTTCCCGGCACCAAGAATGTCCGTCACGACATGGATTTTCTCCGAGGATCCGGTTTGGCGAAATCCCTCCTTGCCGCCGCTGATCGGCACATCCCCCTTTTCGGAATCTGCGGAGGATACCAGATCCTGGGGCTTGGCATAAAGGATCCCCTGGGCCTGGAAGGGGAACCGGGGGAAACCCGGGGCCTGGGTCTGCTTCCGGTGGAAACCATTTTAGAGCGGGAAAAGGAACTCAGTCGCGTGGAAGCCAGGAACATCTCTTTGCCTTTTTTGCCGGAGGGAGCGGCTTGCGCGGGATATGAGATCCATATGGGAAGGACCACGGTGACGGGTCCGGGGCAAGTCCTGCTGCAAACGCTCCGAAAAAACGATACCGACTGCGGAGAGAACTCGGGATTTCTCTCGCCCAATACGCAGGTTTTCGGCTGTTACCTACACGGCCTTTTCGACAGGCCTGAAACCTGCCAAGGACTATTGCATTGGCTGGCCCGACGCAAAGGCTTGGAATGGAAGGGGAAGGCGGCGGAGGAAAATCGGAGCAGCGTTATGGTTTTCGATCGATTGGCCGATGCTTTGGAAAGTCACGTCGACCTGGACCGGCTTTTCCCGGAGAACTGAATCCTTTTCACTGCCATGAACCCCTCGCATCTGCTCATCGCATTCCTCCTGGACGCCGTTATCGGAGACCCGAAATGGCTTCCTCATCCGGTGAAGGCCATCGGTTTTATCATTTCCCGTGCGGAAACCGTGACCCGGCGTTTTACAGGCAATGGGTATGTATCCGGTATCCTTACCGTTACGGTAACCGTGGGTTCGAGTTGGTTTGTCGTGTGGCTTTCCCTGCGCTTATGCGCCCACCTATCCCCTTTGTTGAAGGCGGTCGTGGAAATCACCTGGTTGTACCTGGGGATCGCGGCTCGGGGCTTGGCTGAGGCTGGAATAAAAGTCTATCATGCGCTCCGCAGAGGGAGCCTTTCCGAAGCCCGGCTTTATGTGGGGGAAATCGTAGGACGGGACACCGATCGCTTGGACGAGAAGGGCGTCAGCCAGGCTGCCATCGAAAGCGTCGCGGAAAACACCGTGGACGGCATCCTCTCCCCGTTGTTCTTCGCCTTGCTGGGCGGAGCACCACTACTTTGGGCGTTCAAGGCCGTCAGCACCTGCGATTCGATGATTGGTTATAAAAATGAAAGGTACCTGCGTTTCGGCTCACTTGGGGCCCGGTTGGACGATGTCGCCAATTATATTCCCGCCCGCCTTTGCCTTCTGCTTTTTCCGGCCGCTGCTTGGCTATGTCGCGCATCCCCGAGATCCTCATGGCTGGTGGCTCGCCGGGATCGTAAAAATCACGCAAGCCCCAATGCCGGTATTCCCGAGGCTGCCATGGCCGGCGCTCTGAAAGTACGTTTAGGCGGGCCCGCATGGTATGGAGGGGAGTTGGAGGAAAAACCTTTTTTCGGCTTTGAATTTTCCGATCCAGGGCAGGCTCATATCTCCCGCGCGGTTGTCATTATGTGGACCGTTTCCATCCTGTTCCTGTTTTTGGGCTTGGCGCTTCGATTCTTACCGGAGGTTTGGCTTGGCTGAAATCATTTTCATCACCGGCGGATGCCGAAGCGGTAAAAGCTCCTATGCCAGACGGCTTGGGGAAAGTCTTCACGGCCCGCGGACCTTCCTGGCCACGTGTCCCGTTCTGGATGACGAGATGGTGCGGAGAATCGAGGCGCATCGCAACGAACGCGCCCAGGGCGGTTGGGAGACGGTGGAAGAACCGGTGCGTCTGGATGCCGTCCTGTCCAAGCCGGAGGGGCGCCGCGTCATCCTGTTGGAATGCCTTTCCCTCTGGGTGAACAACATGCTTTACGAAGCCTCTAAGACCCAAGCCGACCTGACCGAGTCCGACGTGGAAAGGCATTGCCGCGATTTCCTGGCCGCCGGTTCCAGCCACTCCTACACCTTGATTGTCGTCAGCAATGAAGTGGGCATGGGTATCGTTCCCGACAATGCCTTGGCGAGAAAATACCGGGATCTCCTGGGCCGGGCCAATCAAGTCGTTGCGGAAGCCGCAACCAAAGTGACCTTCATGGTCTCGGGAATTCCCTTAAACATCAAAGGATGATCAAATGGAACTTTTACAGAAAACCTTGAAAGCCATACATGCACCGGAAGGTCCCACCAGAGTTCTAGCACGCGAGCGATTGAGTCAACTGACCATGCCCCACTGGGCTTTGGGCCGTCTCATGGACCTGGCCGAGGATCTCGCCGCGATCACGGGAAGCCTCCAGCCAATCGTGGCCCGGAAGGTCGTGGTGGTCATGGCCGCAGATCACGGCGTCACGAGGGAAGGCGTCAGCCAATATCCCAGCGAGGTCACGCCCCAGATGGTTCACAACTTCGTCCGCGGCGGAGCCGGGATAAACGCTTTGGCGGAATTGGCAGGGGCCAAGGTGGTGGTCGTGGATCTCGGTGTCGCCGGGGACCTCGGATCTTTGGCAGCCGAAGGTAAAATCATCGATAAGAAAATCCGCTTGGGGGCGGCGAACATGGCCCAAGGTCCCGCCATGTCGAGACAGGAAGCCGTGGCGGCCCTGGAAAGCGGCATAACCATCGCGGAAGAATTATCCGATGCATACGATTTGTTCGCAACCGGGGATATGGGCATAGGCAACACCACCGCAAGCGCGGCCATCCTGTCGGCCATGACGGGCTGTGCCGTGGAACTCGCCACGGGAAGAGGAACCGGTATCGATGACGCCCGCCTGCTGCATAAAATCGAAGTGATCAAAAAAGCATTGAAGATAAATCGCCCCGGCCCTTCGGACCCCATCGATGTGCTGGCCAAGGTGGGCGGCCTTGAAATCGGAGGGCTGGCAGGCTTCATCCTGGGCTGCGCCGCCCGCAAGAAGCCCGTCATCGTGGATGGATTCATTTCCTCCGCCGCCGCCCTGATTGCCCAGGGATTGTCTCCGGCCTCGACTGCATATATGATCGCCGGCCACTGCTCCGCAGAGCCGGGGCATAAAGCCATGCTCGCGAAGCTCGATAAGAAGGCTTTGTTGGACTTGGATATGAGGCTGGGAGAAGGGACCGGGGCCACCTTGGCCATGAATCTCGTCGAAGCGGCCCAGCGAATCCTGACACGGGTCGCGACCTTCGCCGAGGCTGCGGTTTCCGGACCGGCATGAACGCCATTTCCTGGTTGGTAGAGGAGTTGCAAACCTTCCTCCATGCACTGACGTTCTATACGCGCATCCCCAGTCCCTTGCCCCTCTCCTTCAGCGAGAAGAGGCTCGGTCGATGCACGCTTTACTTTCCGATGATAGGCTGGGTCATCGGTTCCCTCAGCGCATTCATTCTTTGGGGCGCACACTTCCTTTTCCCCAAGCCCGTGGCCATTTCCCTGAGCATGGTTGCCTCTCTCTTATTGACAGGAGCCATGCACGAGGACGGCCTTGCGGATTTCTGCGACGGATTCGGCGGGGGTTGGACCAAGGAACGAATTCTGGAGATCATGAAAGACTCGCGGCTTGGAACTTACGGCGCTATCGGGCTTTGGACCGCCCTTTCCTTGAAATGGCTTTCCTTGAGCGAGATACCATTGGGCAAGCTATACTGGGTCGTGATTGCCGGCCATAGCTTGAGCCGATTCTTTTCCGCATCCTTCCTCTTCACCCATGAATACGTCGGACGCGGGGCCACGTCCAAGGCCGGAGCTCTTTGTAACCGGATGTCTAAACCGGGGTTTGCCTTCATTGCCCTGACAGGACTTCTCCCCCTGCTGCTCTTTAGGGATGCCGCCGTCTTCCTTTCGCTTATCCCCTTGGTCCTTCTTCATTGGGGTCTGGGTTCACTATGGAAAAAAAAGATCGGGGGCTTCACCGGTGATTGCCTCGGAGCCGCGCAGCAGCTATCCGAGGTCGCCTTCTACCTTTTTGTCCTAGGCTTGGCATGGATATCTATCTGATTCGCCACACTCGTCTTCTGGACGTCGAGGGTCTCTGCTATGGCCGTGCCGACGTTCAATTGGGTCCTGATTTCCTTATTGAGGTGGAGGAGGTTAAAAGTAAACTGGGCCCGTTGGAACACCCTATTGTTTATTCCAGCCCATCGTTGCGATGCCGCTCTCTCGGACAGCTTTTGAGTCCCGAGCCTATCCAGATTTCTCCGGAGCTGGCCGAGCTTGATTTTGGATCCTGGGAAAAGAAACCTTGGGCGGCAATACCCGTAACAGATATCGAATTCTGGTCCCGTAACATTCTAGAATCTTCACCACCGCTGGGAGAATCTTTACGAGGGATGATGAACCGGGTTTTGCCCTTCCTGGAGGGCTTGCTACACAAAAAAGCAGCCGACGTTCTCCTCATCACTCATGCGGGTCCGATCCGTATCATCCTGTCTCATCTACTGAAGAAGGATCCCAAGGACATGTTCTCCATCCCGGTTGGCTTTGGGAGCATCAGCAAAATCAATTGCCGTGATGGGAAAGCGGAAGTCGCTTTCGTGAATCGATAGTTGCAAGTCCAGACCTTGACCTAAAGCCTGATTTCAATCTTCAGCGTAGAATTTTTCATGGCGATCAATTCCACCTTGGCTTGCGCCTCCTGGACTACCTGGCGCGCTTTTGCCTCCCACCCATTCTTTACTCCCAATGCGACTACTGTATTCAGGATGACCTGGAAGGAGTACTGCCGTTGCCAATGAATTCCTGTTTCGGCGATAAGGAGGCCAACGCTTTGATTATTTTGCGAATCCCAAGAGGAATGGGCCGCTTAACCCGAAACCAAGGAACCAGGAAAGTACGCTCTCTGCTATTGTGGTGAGAAGACCCCAGCACTTCGAAATACCGTTACCCCTTGTTTTAAACGGCTTGCGAGATGCCACACTGATTCCGGTAGGAATCCCGGGGTCAGATAACCCCATTTACTTCGAACTAAAAAAATTCCAAGATGGCGATTCCAGATGAATTTGTTTCTGTTTCATCTTGGCATCCCGCTTGCGAAAGTAGTCTATCAAGTCCGTTTCCAATAAGAAGGGAAACGTTCGAAACAAGACACACCTTCAAAAGGAATCCATCATGAAGTCACTCCTCTGCACCCTCGGCATGACTTTGGCTCTCGTCTCCGGCGCGATGGCGCAAGAAGGCAAACCCACCATACCGGTCCCCAATGACAGTACCGGAAAAGTTACCTCCACCACCCGCTATGCCGATGCCATGAAGAATCTGCCTGCCGGAGTGGCCGATAAAATCGCCGCCGCCCGCGATGCCGCCAAATCCGCAAAAGCCGACGTGGATGCCATGAAGTCCCAGGGCAAGACCCCGGAAGAAGTCCAGGCCATGATCACGGAGAAGAGGGCCGCGGCCAGCCTCAATCTGCAAAAGGCCCTGGACGCCTTGAGCGGCCTACCCGATGGAGCCAAGGACAGGGTGAGCAAGGCCAAGGACGCCGTTACCAAGCGTTTGGCTGAAAGAAAAACAGACACGCAACCGTAACCCACGGTTTTCTGAGGGCCCCCTCCGCATGGGGGCCCTTAGCCATTTCCATCCCTCCCCTTGGTTTTGACGGCATAATTCGACTAGTCTCTGCGCATGAATCGGCCAAAAAAAGAATCAGATTGAAGGAGTTCATGCCATGAAAAAGATTTTATTCGCCCTGTGTCTATCCATTACCTCGGCCATGGCCGGCACGGTGAGCGATGCCACCCTCGGCTACACCATCACCTTGCCCAC
>DAINDC010000108.1:0-4240 GCA_036732085.1 Fibrobacterota bacterium
ATCGCGGACCTCTCCAAGGTCTGGGTGGTCGCCAATATCTACCAGCGGGATCTGGCCGTGGTCAAGCCCGGCGCCGATGCCGAGGTGGAGCTCAATTACCTGCAAGGCAAGCCGTTCCATGGCCGCCTGACCTTCATCTCCCCCGTGCTCGACGAGCAGACCAAGACGGTGGAAGTGCGCATCGAGATCCCCAACACTCCGGCGCTCGATCTCAAGCCGGAGATGTTCGCCACCGTGACCATCCATTCGCCTTCCGCGCGCAACGCCCTGGCGGTGCCGGAGCAGGCCGTCATCCGATCGGGCCGGCGCAACCTGGTCATCATCGCCACCGGAGGCGGCTATTTCGAGCCGAGGGACGTGCAGCTGGGATCATCAGCCGACGATTATGTGGAAGTCCTGGACGGCCTCCGGGAAGGTGAAACCATAGTGGTCTCCTCCCAGTTCCTGATCGATTCGGAAAGCAACCTCAAGGCCGCGGTCCGGCAGATGCAGTCCGTCCCCAGCCAGGAATCCGATACGGGTAGCATGCCCGTCACCGGTAACGGGAAATAGGCGGCGGCCATGCTCGAGAAAATCATCACCCTGTCCATCCGCAACCGGACCTTGGTCCTGCTCATCGGCTTCCTGGTCCTGGGGATCGGCGTCTACGCCCTGCGGACCACGCCCATCGACGCCCTGCCGGATCTCAGCGACGCCCAGGTCATCGTCTATACCGAATACAAGGGCCAGTCCCCGCGCATCGTGGAGGACCAGGTCACCTATCCCATGACCACGTCCATGGTCTCGGTTCCCGGGGCCAAGGTCGTCCGCGGCTATTCCTTCTTCGGCTATTCCCTGGTCTACATCATCTTCCAGGACGGCACCGATATCTATTGGGCCCGCAGCCGCGTGCTCGAGTACCTGAACTACGCGCAGAAAAGATTGCCGGCCTCGGTGGTGCCCACCTTGGGACCCGATGCCAGCGGCGTGGGCTGGGTTTACGAATACGCTTTGGTCTCGGACCAGCGGTCGCTGCAGGAGTTGCGATCCATCCAGGACTGGTACCTGAAATACCAATTGGCCGGCATCGAAGGCGTGAGCGAGGTGGCGAGCGTGGGCGGCTTCGTGAAGCAATACCAGGTCAACGTGGATCCGGCGCGCCTGCAGGCCTATGGCATCCCGCTCGGCATGGTGGAGGAGGCGATCAAGAAAGGCAATTCCGACGCCGGCGGCGAGGTGATCGAGATGGGCGAGGCGGAGTTCATGATCCGCGGCCTCGGCTACCTGAAGAACCTCGGCGATATCGGCAGCATCCCCGTGATGATGAAGGCCGCCTCCGGAATCCCCGTCTACCTGAGGGATGTCGCGGACATCACCATCGGCCCGGAAATGCGGCGCGGTCTCGCGGAGCTGGACGGCCAGGGCGAGGTGGCCGGGGGCGTAATCGTCATGCGCTACGGGCAGAACGCGCTCCAGGTCATCGACGCGGTGCGGAAGAAATTGGAGGAGCTGAAAGCCGGCCTTCCGCCCGACGTGAAAATCGTTCCCACCTATGATCGATCGCAACTGATCCAACGCGCGGTCGACAACCTCTCGCATAAGCTCATCGAGGAAATGATCATCGTCGCTTTGGTCTGCGCCGTCTTCCTGCTGCACGTGCGCAGCGCCTTGGTGGCCATCTTCACCTTGCCCGCCGCCGTCCTCATCTCCTTCTGCATCATGCGCCTCCAGGGTATCAACGCCAATATCATGTCCTTGGGCGGCATCGCCATCGCCATCGGAGCCATGGTGGACGGGGCCATCATCCTCATCGAGAACGCGCACAAGCACCTCGAGGCGGAAGGCCTCAAACCCGCCGCCGAACGCAGGGATCATTGGGAGGTCATGCTCGACGCCTCCCGCGAAGTGGGCCCCACCCTCTTCTGGTCCCTGCTGGTCATCACCGTTTCCTTCCTGCCCGTCTTCACTTTGGAAGCCCAGGCGGGCCGGCTTTTCCGGCCGCTGGCCTTCACCAAGACCTATTCCATGGCCGCCTCCGCCTTCCTCGCCATCACCATCGTGCCCATCCTCATGGGCTTTTTCATCCGCGGCAGGATCCTGCCGGAACACCGCAATCCCCTCAACCGCTTCCTGATAAACGCCTACACGCCCATCGTGGATACCGTCCTGCGCTTTCCGAAAACCGTGCTGGCCGCCGCCGTCCTGCTGGTCCTGTTGACCGCCCTGCCCTTCACCCGGCTCGGCGCCGAATTCATGCCGTCCCTCTTCGAAGGCGATCTGCTCTACATGCCCACCACCTTGCCCGGCGTGTCCGTGACCAAGTCCAAGGAGATCCTCCAGCAGACCGACAAGATCATCCGCAGTTTCCCGGAGGTGGAACAGGTCTTCGGGAAAATCGGCCGCGCGGAAACGGCCACCGATCCGGCCGGGCTCGACATGGTCGAGACGACCATCCGCCTCAAGCCGGAGAAGGCTTGGCGCAAGGGTATGACGGTGGAGAAAATCATCGAGGAAATGGACGCCTCCCTCAAGTTCCCGGGCCTCACCAATTCCTGGACCATGCCGATCAAGAACCGCACCGACATGCTTTCCACCGGCATCAAGACCCCGGTGGGCATCAAGCTCTCGGGGCCGGATCTCGACACCTTGCAGAAGATCGGGCAGGTGGTGGAAGCGCTGATGCGCAAGGTGCCGCATACCTCCTCCGCCTTCGCGGAACGCGCGGTGGGCGGGAACTACCTGGACATCAAGATCAACCGCGAGGAGGCGGCGCGCTACGGGGTCAGCATCGAGGACGTGCAGGGCGTGATCCAGACGGCCATGGGCGGCATGACCCTGACCACCACGGTGGAAGGCCTGGAACGGTATCCCGTGAGCCTGCGCTACAGCCGCGAACTCCGCGACAACCTGGAAGACCTCAAACGCGTGCTCGTGCCCACCCCCGCCGGACAGCAGGTGCCGCTCGGCCAGGTAGCGGAGCTGATACCCTCGCGCGGCCCCATGGTCATCCGCACCGAGGGCACCCGGCCCAATGCCTGGGTCTTCGTGGACATGCGCGGCATCGACATCGGCACCTATATCAAGGACGCGCAGAAGGTCATCAATGCGGAACTGAAATTGCCCGCCGGCTACAACCTGGTCTGGAGCGGCGAGTTCGAGTTCATGCAACGCGCGCAGAAGCGCCTGCTGCTCGTAATTCCCCTCACCCTGTTCCTGATCCTGATCCTCCTCTACCTGAACACCCGCTCGCTCGTCAAGACCGCCATGGTGCTCCTGGCGGTACCATTTTCATTGGTCGGCGCGGTCTGGTACCTGTATTTCCTGGGCTACAATATGAGCGTGGCCGTCTGGGTGGGGCTCATCGCCCTGGCCGGGCTCGACGCGGAGACGGGCGTGGTGATGCTGCTCTATCTCGATCGGGCCTATGCGGCCGCCCAGGCCAACGGGCTCATGAACGGTCTGGAGGATCTGCGTCGCGCCATCGATCAAGGCGCGGTCCAACGCGTGCGGCCCAAGATCATGACGGCCGCCGTCATCCTGGCCGGCCTCGTCCCCATCATGTGGAGCCATGGCACCGGTTCCGATGTCATGAAGCGCATCGCCGCGCCCATGGTGGGCGGCGTTTTCACCTCGGTGCTGATGGAGCTCGCCGTCTACCCCGTCCTGTATTACCTATGGCGGGGCCGGGGGCTTCGCAAGCGCGGGAATCTTGGGCCCGATACGCATCACGGCTGAACCCTCGGCGACACGATCATTTTGAACACGATCATTTTGAGGCCGCGCGGGTCCTGAGGATCAGACCGGGGCGCGGAACCGCTTCAGCCTCAAGCTGTTCCCCATCACGAAAACGCTGCTGAGCCCCATGGCCGCGCCGGCCAGCACCGGATTGAGGCTCCAACCGATGGCCGGCTCCAGCGCTCCCGCCGCGACCGGTATGAGGACGGCATTGTAGGCGAAGGCCCAGAAAAGATTGAGGCGAATGGTCCCCATCACCTTGCGCGCCAGGGAAATCGCCCGCGGTACCCCGCGCAAATCCCCGGACATGAGAATGATGTCCCCCGCTTCCACCGCCACGTCGGTCCCGTTGCCCATCACCAGACCCACGGCCGCGGCGGCCAAAGCGGGCGCGTCATTGATCCCGTCCCCGACGAAGGCCGTCTTGCCGCTCCGCCCGCGGGCCTGCGCGCCTTCCCTGCCCTGCGCGCTTTCCTGCACGCCGCCCCTTTCCTGCAAGCCACCCTTAAGGCCATTGAGGGCGCCT
>DAINDC010000108.1:4250-14365 GCA_036732085.1 Fibrobacterota bacterium
ACCCCGGCCTTGTCCGCCGGCATCACTCCCGCCCGGACCTCGGTGATTCCCAAAGCGGCGGCTACCGCCCTTGCCGGCGCCGGCTGGTCGCCCGTGATCATGGCCATCTCCATGCCCAAGGCCCGGAGCGCATCCAGGGCGGCCCGCGCCTCCGGCTTCACGGGATCGGAGATTCCGGCCAGACCCGCCACCGTGCCATCCACGGCGATGAAAACCAGGCCCGCGCCGATGGAAGCCAAGCGCTCGGCTTCCGCACGTAGCGGTTCCGGCGGGCTCCCCGATTCACCCAGGTAACGTTCCAGGTACCTGAGCGATCCGGCCTCGATGCGATGGCCCGCGACCGCTCCCTCCGCCCCCAGACCGGACACGGCCAGGAACCCGGTCGCCTCCAGGGAGCCGGATTCCGCGACCGCGGTCTTAAGCGCGCCGTCGCCAGCCAAACCCTGCGCATGCGCGACCACGGCCTTGGCCAGGGGATGCCCGCTACGCGCCTCCACCGCGGCCGCCCAGGCCAGCACCTGCCCGGCATTGAAGCCGGGCGCGACGGAGAATGAGGTAACCTTGGGGTTTCCCTCGGTCAAAGTGCCGGTCTTGTCGAAGGCCACGGTCCGCGCCTCCGCCAGCGCCTGCAGGGCCGATCCCCGGCGCGCGAAGATGCCGAGTTCGGCCGCCTTGCCCGTGCCCGCGAGAATGGCGGTGGGCGTGGCCAGGCCCATGGCGCAAGGACAGGCTATGACCAGGACGGCCACGGCATGGATGAGCGCGGCGGGCAGGGCCGGCGCGGGACCGAGCAGCATCCATGCGATGAAGGTGCCGGCGGCGATGAGGAGCACTATGGGGGTAAACACGGCCACTACTTTGTCGGCGAGATCCTGGATGGGCGGCTTGTCGCCCTGGGCTTCCTCCACCAGCCGGATGATCTGCGCGAGAACGGTATCCTCCCCCACCTTTTCGGCGCGGAAGGTGAAGAAGCCGTCTCCATTCAGGGTCGCGCCCACCACCGCGTCTCCGGGCCGTTTGGCCTTGGATCCCGGTTCGCCGGTCAGCATGCTTTCATCCACGCGGCTGCCGCCGGATAGGACCACGCCGTCCACGGGAATACGTTCCCCGGGCCGGACGGCTATCTCATCGCCCGGAAGCAGGGCCGCCGCATCCATTTCGATTTCCTTCCCGCGCCTCACCACCCGCACTTGCGCGGGCCTGAGCGCCAGCAGCCTGCCGATGGCCTCGCCGCCTTTCCCCTTGGCCTTGGCCTCCAGGTATTTGCCCCACAGGACCAAGGCGATGACCACGGCGGAAGCCTCGAAATAGACATGCCGCGAACTCGTCGGAAAGACCGTGGGCACCAAGGTCACCAGCGCGCTGAACAGATACGCCGAGCCCGTTCCAATCATCACCAAGCTGTTCATATCGGGATGGAGATCCTTCAAGGCGCGCCAGCCCCGCCGGAAGAACTTGCTTCCCGGCCCGAACATGACCGGCGTGGCCAATAGGAAAAGGATCAGGTTCCAGAATCCTTCGGAGGGATTGAGGCGCATCCGCAAATCCATGGCGCCCGCCCAGACCATGGGCAGCATGGACAGGATCACCAGGGGAATGCCGAAGACGGAGGCGAGGATCAAATCGCCGCGCAACGCGGCCAGCTCGTGACCCGGCGTATTTTCGCCCCCCGGCGCTTTGCCGCCGACCGGCGCCTTGCCACTGACATGCGTTTTGGCATCGCCCTGCATCATGCCCGCAGCCGCTCCCATCCGGCCCGATTGGAGTTCCACCGGGATATAACCGGCCTCCTGCACCTGCTTGAAAAGCATGCCCCTATTCACAAGGACAGGATCGAAACCTACGTCGACCCGGGAAGTCGCGAGGTTGACCCTGGCCTCCCGGACGCCCGGGAGTTTCCGAAGCGCGCGCTCCACCGATCCCACGCAATTCGCGCAGGTCATGCCTTCCACCCCGAAGCTGGTTTTATCGGACGCGGCTTTAGCCGCCGCGGTCTTATCGCCCCCGTGGGCCTTAGCGGTATTTGAGGACATCCAGCAACTCCTTTACGATTTCCTTCCCATCGCCGCGCGCCTGCGCCGTTACCACATGGTTGCGCAGATGCCCTTCCAGGACCACGTCCCGGGCCTTGTCGAGAGCGCCCACCACGGCCTTGAGCTGCCGCATCACGTCCACGCAATACACGTCTTCGCTGCCGAGCATGCGCAGCACGCCTTCCAGATGGCCCTTGGCTATGGCCAGGCGCCGGGTGGCCGTCTCCCGGGTCTCCGCGGGCATGCAGAGATGTTTTTCCTTGGCGTGGTTCACGATTCCCCCTGGTTTCCGCCTGGATCGGGATTCCCACCGGAACCCTATCCTACCCCCCTGGGGAGGGTATGGCTACCCTAGAAGATAAGACGATGGAACCGGAAAGTCAATCGGTTCCCCTTCGCTTGTGGGAAGGCTTGCGCGTAGGTATGCGGAAAAGTTGCAGGAAAACCCCAAAAGAATTATTTCCTATCCAACTTCAGGCGAAGCCACCATGCCGCAACTGTTCGATCGCATCATGCAAAACTCGATGGCCATCTGGATGCTGGTTTCCGGCCTCTTTCCGATTTTCCTCTTCGGCATGCTCATCAAGGCCGTCCTCCACCTGAGGCGCATACGTCAACTCGTGAAGCGCTTTCCCGAAGTCCCCGCCGTACCGTCGTCATGGGTCCCGGCCGAGGACTGGGTCCCCAGTCCTTAGCGCGAAGCTCGCGCCTTCACTTTAGCGCCTAGCCCGCGCCTTCAGAAGATCCCTGCCATTGGCCCAGAGATAGCAGATGAGGATCACGGTTCCCAGGGCCAGGTCCCCCTCCCAGTTCCGCTTGAGCGGATGGAGGCCGCCATGCAGCACCAGTATGGCGAGCAGGGACAGGTGGAGGATATAGACGTCCAGGCTGCGGCGGCCCGGGGAGAAAAGGATCGGCGCGAGGCCTTTCCATAGCGGTCCCAACGCCGCCAGCACGGCATAGGCCAGCACGATCATGGAGGAGATGACCGGCACGAGGATGGGCCTCAGGTTGTAATAGGGGATGCTCTTCTCGATGCGCGTTTCCTTCGTTCCGGAAACGAGGATGCGGGCGGTCTCGTAACGGCCCAAGGGTTTGGAGAAGACATCGGCGAAAGGATGGCGGCTCAGGATCAGCCCCAAGGTCAGTACCGCGCAGGTTACCAGGGCGGGGCGGATCCAGCGGTTGCGGCTTTCCAGGGCCAGGGCTCCCAGGGCTCCCAGGCAGGCGAATTGGAAAAGCGGCAGCATGGGGCTGTTGCCCGCATTGATCATGAACCAGAAAACCTGGGCGCGATCGAGATGGACTTCCAGGGCAGCCAGGGCCACGGATGCGACGATGAGGATCGATGCCGCATGGCGCCGGCTCACCAAGAGCATGCCGGCCAGGATGGTATAGGCGATGGTGGCGAGGATCCCGCTCAGGAAAACCGCATCAGGCCAATGGAAGCCTTCTTCGAGGGAATAGAACAGGCAGGATATGGCCCATAAAGCCGCGGCCCGGATGCCCTGCTTCCGATACCAGGCCCATTGCCCGCGCGCTTCCGCGGCCCGCCAGGAATGCACCAGGGAGGCGCCCACCAGGATCAGGAACAGGGAGGCCGTGAGGGGCTCGATCAACAAGGCCCATCGGCTCCAATCCCGCCGCGCATCCCAAAGGATAAGGCGGCTGGTATGGGAAGATATCATGAGGAGTACCGCTAAGGTGCGGAGGCCGTCCAAGGCCACGTCGCGCGGACGTCGGCCCGGTCCGGAAGGCCTTTCCTGTGGTTCCATAATCGAGAAAGTAGAATTAAAACCCCCAGGCTTCCGGCATGTGGAAAGCTTCCGGTATGTGGAAAGCTCCCCCGTACGCGGAAAGGTTCCGCTCCGCTAAAACGCTTCCGGCTTCCCGGATTTCAGGTACCTGGAAATGCCGGACAGGTATTCCCGGGAATCCCCGTAGCGAGTGAAACCCCATTTGCGGATCCCGGTCTCGATGACGGGGAGGTTCAGCGTATCGCCCGGATGGAGCTCGTTCAGGACCTTGCCGACATTATGCTTCTGCAGGAGCCAGAAGGGGATTTCCCGCTCCTGCGCCCAGCTCCAGAGGTTCATGCCCTTCGCGACGGCCAAGGGTTCGAGGACGGAAACGTAATAGCTGCTGTAGAAGTCCTCCTCGATGGCCCGATAATATTCCTCCCGCCGCCGCACGAACTCCTTCGCCTTCTCCTCCGCGAGCGGGATGCGGATGCGGCGGCCCAGGCGCATGTCCTTGGAGGCGCGCATATTGTTGAGCTTGCGGATGGCGCTCTCCGGGACCCCGGCCCATTCCGAATAATGCGACAGGGTTTCTTCCGTGCCCGCTTCGATGGTGAGGATCCCTCCCGCATAGGCATAGCCCAAATTGTAGATGGCCGGATTGAACCGATCCATGGGATGGGCCAGCTTGTCCAAATCGGAAGCCTGGAGGGCCAAGGTCGAATCCACGATATGCGCCTCTTCCGCCGGAGGAGAGGTCGGGGCGGCTTGGGTAACATCTGCGTTACCCTGGGCGGGAACCGCGGGATTTGGGAGCGGGGCCGCGGGCGCGGCGGACAGGCCCGTGGGAGGCGCGGCCGCGGGCGCGGGAGGCGTAGGCGGGGCTGAAGCCGTGGGAATGGTCTCGGGTTTGGCGGAGGGAACGCCGGCGGCGCTGATGGTGGCCACGCGATCCTCGGCGAACTTCCCGGCCTTGCCCTTCTTATGCTTGGGCTTGGGCTTGGGCGGCAATAGCGCCGCGGGCTTCTCTTCCTCGGCCCGGTTTTCCACCTTGTCCTGGGGAACCAACTTCTCCTGGGTTTGCGCCATGGCCACTTGCGTGGGAGCGACCGGGCTCGCGGACTTGGCGGCTACCACGCCTTCGCCCAGACCAAGCTTGGAAGCCACCGCCACGAGGTCCAGGCTTTGGGGCAGCCGCAGGGTGAAACCCTTGGGCAGGTTGGTATTGCCGCGAAAGGTGGCCGGCCGCAAACCCAGGTTGTATTCCTCCAGATCCGCCGGCGATAGTCCGGTCAGGGAACAGAGATAATGCGTGCCGCAGGACTTGCGCAGCACCAGGCTCTGGAAGATCAGCGGTTCCATCTTCTGCAGATCCGGGAACAGGGAGTCGGCCTGCATGGCGATGCTGGAGGCGGCCAGGAATTCCGCATAGAAATTCTTGGAGGCGAACCCGAAGGTATTGGAGTAATAGCTCTTGATGATGGTCCCCAGATCCCGGCTGCCCGTGCCGCGCACGGCATTGGCCAATCCGCCGGGGCCGTGGTTGTAGGCCACGATGGCCAGCGGCCAGCTCTTGAGCAGGGAAAAGTTATAGGCCAGCATCCGGGCCGCGGCGCGCGAGGAGGCATGCGGATCGCGGCGGTCGTCCACCAGATAACCGACGGTCACGGAATAGCGGCGCGCCGAGGATTTCATGAACTGCCACATGCCGGCCGCGCCCACCTTGGAATAGGCATAGGGATAGAACGAGGATTCCACGTGCGGCAAATATTTCAGGCGCGAAGGGACGCCTTCGGATGCGAGCGAGGAATCGATGAGCGGCAGGTAGCGGTATGAGCGCTCGAGCCCCGAGCGGAATTTGCTCTTGAGCCCGCGCTGGAACCGTAACCGCTCCACGCTGAGCCGGATGGCGGTGCTGTCCCAGAAGGCCGGAAACCTCGCCTTGAGCTCGCGATCGGAGGGGGTCCAGGCGCTGCTGTCCTTGGCGAGCATGGTCCGAATCTCCTGCCGCAAGGCGTTCACTTGCGCCTCCGCGGCCTTGCTGCCGGCGCGCCCGGAGCCTGGGGACTTGACCTTGCGGAACACCATGTCCGGATAGAAGGGATCGTGGATCAAGCCTTCGTCGACATCGACATCGGCGTAAATCGCATACCAGAATTTCGCCTGGTCCAGGATGAAATCATCGGCGGTGAAGACGGCATCGGTGAGGATGGGATAATGCTTATCGTCGAAATATCCGGATGCGGCGCGGGCGCATTGGCAACCCCAACCCCCCAGAAGTCCTGCGGCCAAAAGGATCCAACCGGTAGGGCGAAACTGATGCATGTGTGAAAATCCAGAGGAAGGGGGAAGCCTGAAATTACCTGAAACGAATTCCCGGCGCAATAGCCTGGCCCGGGAGGCGATCCATTTTCATTATAGCCGGAGTGAAAAGCCCAAGTCCACCGGATAAGCGTGGGCGGCAGGGATAAGGATTGGCGTGGGCGGCGATAGGCGTGGTCGACAGCTGGTTTGGGCGGCCCTTCTGACCAGGACCAGGGCGGGATGAAACCGGCCTGGTCGCGAACGGAAGGATCAGACGTCGATGTCGGGAACGACCGGAGCCGGTCCGTCTTCTTCCTCGTCGTCCTCGCCGGCAACGGCTCCCTCTCCCTCTTTCTTCATGAGGGTGGGATGGAAGTCGATTTTGCGGGCTTCCTTGGTTTCACCCAAGTGGAGGATCTCGGCGCAGTCATCGCAATAACCGAGCTCCTTGTCGATGGTAAAACGCTCGGAAACCGAATTGATGCCGCACTTGGTGCAGAGTTGCGGACGCAGCATATTGCGTTTGAAGATGTGCTGATGCTCAAGCTCGCGCTCGATACGCTCGACCAGTTCTTCGGGGCTTTCTTCGCCGCCCCCGCCGCGACGGCGGTTCTGGATGTCCACGGGCATTGGAGAAGCCGTGGTCTTGTCGCCGCGTTTGATGACGCGCTCCGCGCCGAAGGCCACTTCCTGGAAGAAGGCCTTGGCGTTCTTCTTGATGACGGGTTTGACGTCCGCGACCGTGGGAGCCTTGGTGGCCGCCGCTTTGACGGCCGCCAGAGCCTTGGTGGGCGGAACCTTGTCCTTGGCGGCGGCACGGGCCGCGGTGGCCGCGAGGCTGCGCTGGGCTTTTTCCATCGGACCTTTGGCCGGTGGGAGCTTGGTCGACTTGGCCCGGGGAACCTTGGGCGGCTTGGGAACCTTTTCCGGTTTCGGCGCCTTCTCGGGCTTGGCGGCTTTCTCGACTTTCTCAACCTTGGCCGGCTTGGCTGCAGGCACCACTGCCGCTTTTGCGGGCGGGGCGATGGGTTTGACGGCCGCGCCCTTCAGGGCCTTGGCTGCCGTTCCAGCGGCTTTGACCGCAGTCACTGCGGCTTTGACCGCAGTCACTGCGGCTTTAACCGGAGTCGCTACCGCTTTGGCTTCTTCGTTTTTACCCTTGGCGACTACGGCCGCTATGGGCTTCTTGGCAGGCTCAGGCTTCTTCTTCGCAGGAACCGGGGCGCCCTTGGTCGAGGAAACGGCCTTGGCCGGGGCAGGCTTGGCAGCCGCCACCGGTTTCTTGGCTACCGGCTTGGCTGGGGCAGGGCTTTTCTTCGGAGCTTCCTTGGAAACCTTGGAAGTCACACCCTTGGCGGGTTTCTGCTTGGGAGAGGATTTGGGAGCTGCCTTCACATTCTCTTTCTTGGCCGCTTTTGGCGCGCCGGCGCCGCCCTTCATGACGGGTTTAGGCGCTGGTTTACTGGACTTGGCACTCTTGTTCGCCGGAGCCATAAGACGGACCACTCCCTTGTTTTGGAAAAAGTAGTAAACCCAACGCGACCTTTCGATCGCGACCGTCAGAAACGGGGGGTTTTCTGCAATTTTGCCCCGTAGGGATCTGGATCCAATACGAGGGAGACAAAGGAACCGGGATTATCGGCCGACTGGCTAAACCTTATTTTACCTCGGTAATCTTCAAATCGAGAATGGGATCGCCCCGTTCCAGACGCGTCAGGACGTCGAAGCCGGAGACGAGCTTGCCGAAAATGGTATGCCTTCCATCCAAATGGGGTTGAGGCATATGGCAGATGAAAAACTGCGAGCCGGCAGTATTGGGGCCGGCATTGGCCATGGACAAAGTCCCGGCTTCGTGCTTCAAATCGTTCCGCTCGTCATCGATGGAATAGCCCGGCCCGCCCGTGCCGTCGCCATTGGGATCCCCCGCTTGGGCCATGAACCCTTCGATGATGCGATGGAAGATCAGGCCTTTATAAAAACCCGAATCCGCCAGATGCATGAAATTGGCCACGGTATTGGGCGCCTTCTGGGGATACAACTCCAATTTCATCGTCCCTTCATGCGTCTTGATTTCCACGAAAACCTGTTTGGTCTTGCTGAAATCATGGTTGAATTGGCGGCCGATATTCTCGGCCATCAGGGGCGTGCCCAGCAAGCCCAGGGCGGCGATCAGGATCCATTTGGGAAAATTTGCTTTAATCATGGCTTATCCGTTTCCGAAGTAGGAAGTCTGGAACGGCAGTAATTTAATAAGAAATGGGGCCGGTAGACAAGCGACCGGAAAAGTTCGTACCTTTAGCCGTCTTTTCACCATCGGAACACATGCGCCCCGACCCCTCCCGGATACGGAATTTCTGTATTATTGCCCACATCGACCATGGCAAATCGACCTTGGCCGATCGCATGTTGGAAATCACCAAAACGATCAATAAGCAGGAAATGCAGGCCCAGGTTCTGGACGACATGGACCTCGAGCGCGAGCGTGGCATTACCATCAAGTCCCACGCCATCCGCATGCTCTACATGTATAAGGGCGAGCAGTATTACCTGAACCTCATCGACACGCCCGGCCATGTGGACTTCACCTACGAGGTCAGCCGATCGCTCGCGGCCTGCGAAGGCGCCATCCTGGTGGTCGATGCGACCCAGGGCATGGAAGCCCAGACCCTGAGCAATCTCTACCTCGCCCTGGACGCCAACCTGACCCTGGTGCCCATCCTCAATAAAATCGATCTGCCCTCGGCCCATCCGGACGACATCGCGGAAGGCGTCGGGGAACTGCTTGGCTATGAGCCCGATCGCATCCTGCGCGTTTCCGCCAAGGAAGGCATCGGCGTCCGCGAACTCCTCGATCGCGTCATCGAGGAAATCCCCGCGCCCCGCAATACCCGCGACCTGCCGCCGCGAGCCCTCATTTTCGATTCGAAGTTCGATCCCTACCGCGGAGCCGTCGCCTTCGTCCGCGTCTTCGACGGAGTATTGCAGCTCAAGGCGCCCATCCGGCTCATGGCCAACGACAAGGAATTCGAGATCAACGAGCTCGGCACCTTGACCATGAATAAGGAACCCGCCGACTGCCTGGCCGCGGGCGAGGTGGGCTATGTCATCGCCAATATCAAGAACGTGAAGGACACGAAAATCGGCGACACCATCATCGATCGCCGCAACCCGGCTTCCGAACCCCTCAAGGGCTATAAGGAAATCGTGCCGATGGTCTTCGCCGGCATCTATCCGATGGACAGCGACGACTTCGAGGACTTGCGCGAGGCTTTGGAAAAACTGGCCCTCAACGATTCCGCCCTGTCCTGGCAGCCGGAAACGTCCTTGGCTCTGGGCTTCGGGTATCGCGTGGGCTTTCTGGGCCTGCTCCATATGGAAGTGGTGCGCGAGCGGCTGGACCGCGAGTTCAACATGACCGTCATCTCCACGGTACCCAATGTGGAATACCACGTGAAGATGAACGACGGCTCCGAGTTCGTGGTCGAGAATCCGAGCAAGCTGCCGGACGCGGGCAAGTATGACGGCATCGACGAGCCTTACGTGAAGTCCCAAATCATCCTGCCCAAGGAATTCGTGGGCGCGGTGATGAAGCTGGCCGAGGAGAAGCGCGGCATCTATCAGATGATGGAATACCTGACCTCGGAAAAAGTGGACCTCAAGTACGAGTTCCCGATGGGCGAGATCATGTTCGACTTCTTCGACAAGCTGAAGTCGGTCTCCAAGGGCTATGCCTCCTTCGACTACGAACTCATCGGCTACCGGCCCGGCGCCCTGGTCAAGCTGGACATCCTGCTCAACGGCGATCCCGTCGACGCCTTCTCCGTGATCATCCACAAGGACAAGGCCTATAACTGGGGCAACGCCCTCTGCGAGAAGCTCAAGGAGCTCATCCCGCAGCAGATGTTCGAAGTGATCGTGCAGGCCGCCGTGGGCAGCCGCATCATCTCGCGTTCCACCATCAAGGCCCTAAGGAAAAACGTGACTGCCAAGTGCTACGGCGGCGACATCAGCCGCAAGCGCAAGCTGCTCGAGAAGCAGA
>DAINDC010000109.1:0-7209 GCA_036732085.1 Fibrobacterota bacterium
GGATGCCGCCGGCATTGTGCATGGCCTCGCGGATATCCTTTTCCCGCAAAGGGACGCGCTCGTAGAGCTGCCGCTCCTTGGACCGCCGGCTCAACGGGGAGAAGGTCACCACGGTATTGGGAGTCGCCGGAACGGGCGCCGGATCCGGAGCCTCGATCATGGAATTGAGGATGGGGATATCCTTCGCCGTGAGCGCTTCGCTGCCCGCCAGGACCACGGTCCTCTCGATGGTATTCTCTAGCTCGCGGACATTGCCCGGCCAGGGGTAACCTTCCAGGAACTCCATCACTTCGCGGGAGATGGAGATGCGCTTATTGTACTTGGTCGTGAATTTTTTCAGGAAGTAGGAAGCGAGCGGCAGGATATCCTCCCGCCGGCTGCGCAAGGGCGGAACGTTGATGGGAACCACCATCAGGCGGTAATAGAGATCTTCCCGGAACTCCTTATCGCGCACCAGTTGCTCCAGATTGGCATTGGTCGCGCAGATCAATCGGACATCCGAGGTCATGGTCTTTGAGGATCCGACGCGCTCGAAGGTGCCGTCCTGGATCACGCTCAGGAGCTTGGCCTGGGTCTCGATGGGGATTTCCCCGACCTCATCCAGGAAAATGGTCCCGCCATCCGCGGCTTCGAATCGCCCGATGCGCTGGGCCAAGGCTCCGGTGAAGGCGCCCTTTTCATGGCCGAAGAGTTCGCTTTCAATGAGGCCGGCGGGCAGGGCCGCGCAGTTCACGATGACGAAAGGGGCTTTTTGCCGTGCGCTGGCATAGTGGAGCGAACGCGCCAGCAAGGTCTTGCCCGTGCCGCTTTCTCCGCGCAGCAGGACGGAGGCATCGGTGCCGGAAACCCGTTTCACCATGGCCAAGGTCTTGGCCATCGCCGAGGAATTGCTGATGAGGTTGTCCGGATTGAAGCGTTCCTCCAATTCGGCATGTAGCTCCTTGTTTTCCTGGACCAGGCGGGAATTCTCCTCGCGGATCATCTCCGCGATGCGCAAGGTCTGGGAGAGCAAGGAGGCGACGATCTTCATCACCTTGATGTCCTCGTCCACCATGGTGGTACTGCGCGAGGTGCGATGCGCGGTGATAACGCCGATGGGACGCGAATCCAGAATCACGGGCACGGCGATGAATCCGATGCGATAAAGGTTGAACTCTTCCGCATTGTCCTTCGGAATGGGAATCCCCGGGACCTCGTCCGCATCCGGCAGGGCCATGGGCAGGCAATTGCTGAAAACCCGGCCGACGAAGTCCTCGCCTATCTTATAGACGGAACTGCGGATTTCCTCCGCATCGAAGCCAACGCTCGCCTTGATGACCAGTAATTTCCGGTCGGAGGTTGGCATCAGCAAGGTGCCCCGTTCCAAATCCAAGGTTTCGCTCAAAGTTCGTAGGCACTGGTTCGCGACTTCCCGATAATCCAAGGAGGAACTGAAGAGCTTGCTGATCTCGGTGAGTGCCGACATGATTCGAGCTTGGTGTACGGTAAAGTCTTTCATCCATTCAATCCCAACATGTCATTTATTTACAAATAAATAGACAAAACTAAATTTTGTCATCTTTTGTCAAACTTTATCTTGCTTTTTATATCCGATTCTTTACAAAAGCAAATTGTACACCAAATAGTTCATTGGGGGTTTTCTTCCGGAATCCTCAAAATCAACAAATTAGGTTAACAAGATCGACATTCAGAGTATTTTTTCGGAAGATTCCTAATTTGGGGCCCTCATGAAGCTGATTCTTGAACCGTTGGAAAAATTTCAAAGCGAGGGCACTCCCGCCCTGATAATTCTAGCGGAACAGGAAAAACTCCTGGGTTCACTGCCCAAGGATAAGAGCCAGCTGCTGGGTCAGGTCCTGGATGTCCTCAAGAGCCAAAGCACCAAGATCCTCACCGATGCCATGGAGCTTCTGCCGATTGCCAAACAACTCCTTGTTGTGACCCAAGTTCCGCAGAAAAAAGGCCTCAACCGGGAAGACCGATTGCGACTGGCCGCGACCCGGATAGCCGAATTGCAAAAAAGCCGATCGCTCACCCGAATCGCCATAGCCCTGGATAAGGCCGATGCCAGGGAAGTCCGAGCCCTGTGCGAAGGCTTCCTGATCTCCACTTACGAGTTCCGGAAATACAAATCCGACAAGAAACCGGAAAAAAACGGGGATGCCGAGGTCGTCCTGCTCGTAGCCAATAGTGCGATGAAGAGCATGGCCGTGGTTCTGAACGAGGCCGAAATCGTCTGCCGGCAAATCAACCTCTGCCGTGATCTGGTGAACGAGCCCGGCTCTTCTTTGGATCCCCAGGACTTCGCCGAATATGCCCGCAAGGCCGCGAAGGAATTCGGCCTGACCGTGAAGATCCGGGACGAAAAGAAACTGGTCAGCGATGGATACATGGGCCTATGGACCGTGGGCAAAGGTTCGGATCGTCCCCCGCGCATGGTCACCTTGGGCTACGACGGAAGCAAAAGCAGAAAATCGGGAAACGCTCCGCATCTTTGTCTGGTGGGCAAGGGCGTGACCTTCGATACCGGCGGCATCAGCATCAAGCCGAGCCAGGGCATGTGGGAAATGAAATGCGATATGGCCGGCGCCGCCACCGCGCTAACCGCCCTGTGCGCCATCGCCTCCCTGAAACTGCCCATCAAGGTCACCACCATCCTCTGCCTGGCGGAGAACCGCCCCGGCAATGCCTCCGTACTGCCCGGCGATATCTTCACAGCCAAGAACGGCAAGACCATCATGGTCGACAATACCGATGCGGAAGGCCGCCTGGTTCTGACCGACGGCCTGGCCGAAGCCGGATCCCTGGGCGCGACCCATATCATCGATCTGGCCACCTTGACCGGAGCCATCGTGCGCGCGCTCGGTCCTTCCATCGCGGGCCTTTTCAGCAATGAGGCGGCCTTCGCGCAAACCATCCTCAAGGCAAGCGATAGCGTGGGCGAAAAATTCTGCGCCATTCCCATCGAGGAGGAATACCGGGAATACCTGGACGATCCGGTGGCGGATATGAAGAACGTGGGCAAGCAGGAAGCCGGCGCCATCACCGCGGCCTTGTTCCTGCAGGAGTTCGTGCCGGCGAAAACCGCCTGGTCCCATATGGATATCGCGGGGACGGCCTTCACCACTTCCACCTGGAAATACTACAAGCCCGGCGCGACCGCCTGGGGTCTCAAGACCTTGGTGGAAACGGCCCGCAGCCTTTCTGAAGGTTGAAGCGAAGGCTGAAGCCAAGCCTGTTCCGGGGCCGAGCACCCGAGCCCCGGAAAGTGCCGCGCCACCCAAGGCCCGGCCCGCCCGGACGACCCGGGTTTCTATATTAGATCCCACATGGAAAAAATCGGAGTCGTCGATTTCGGTGGGCAATATACCCACCTCATAGCCCGCCGCATTCGCCAGTTGGGCGTCTATTCGGAAGTCCTGTCCTCGCAGAGCGAAGCTTCGCAATTAAGCGGTTTCGCCGGACTCATCTTTTCCGGGGGGCCCTCCTCGGTTTATGACCCGGATGCGCCCACCTGCAGCCAGGCATTTCTGGACGCGGGCCTGCCCATCTTGGGGATTTGCTATGGGCATCATCTAATTAGTTATAAACTGGGCGGCGAGGTCAAGCGCGGCGATGTGCATGAATTCGGACGCGCCGATTTCCATCCCGATCTCACCCATCCCCTGTTCGCCGGACTCTCGCCCTCTTCCACCATGTGGATGAGCCATGGCGACGAGGTGGTGAAGCTGGCCAAGGGCTTCCGCCGCATCGGCAGCACCGCGGACTGCGAGCTCGCGGCCGTCGCCGACGATGCCCGCCATATTTATGGCGTCCAGTTCCATCCCGAAGTCACGCACTCGATCGAAGGCATGGACATCTTCAAGAATTTCCTGAAAATCTGCGGGTGCAAATTCTCCTGGAAAGTCTCGGACTATATCTCTTCCCTGGAAAGCAAGCTGCGCAAGCAATGCCAGGGCCGCAAGGTCTTCCTGCTGGTGAGCGGAGGAGTCGATTCCACCGTCGCCTTCGCCTTGCTCAACCGGGTTTTGGGACCCGATCAGGTGCTGGGGCTGCATATCGACAATGGCCTGATGCGTAAGAACGAAAGCGCCGACGTGCTGGAGTTCATGAACCGCGAAGGCTTCCGCAATCTCAAGGTCCGCGATGCCTCGGCGGATTTCCTCAAGGCGCTGACCGGCCTGCATGCTCCGGAAAAAAAGCGCAAGGCCATCGGCGATACGTTCTTGACCGTCAAGGACGATGCCTTGGCGGCCTTGGACCTGAATCCGGAGGAATGGCTGCTGGCCCAGGGAACCATCTACCCGGATACCATCGAGAGCGGCGGCACCAAGCATGCCTCCGTCATCAAGACCCACCATAACCGCGTGGGCGCGATTCTCGAGCTCCTGGAAAAGGGCCTGGTGGTGGAACCGTTGGCCGATTTGTACAAGGACGAGGTCCGGGAATTGGGGCTCCTGCTGGGCATTCCCCCGAAACTGATCTGGCGGCATCCCTTCCCGGGGCCGGGCCTGGGCGTGCGGCTCCTCTGCAGCACCGAATTCGGCAGTCATGTCGACGCTACCGTAACAGCCAAGGTACATACTTTCCTAACCGCCGAAGGGCTCGATGGCCAGGTCCTGCCGGTGGAAAGCGTGGGCGTGCAGGGCGATGCCCGCACCTATGCGCATCCCTGCCTGCTCCGCGGTCCGCGCGATTGGGAGCTAAGCGATCGCATCTCCACCGCCCTGACCAACCGCGTCCGCGAAGTGAACCGCGTGGTCCTGGAAATCGGCGCCTTGCCCGGCGGAGCCTATCGTCCCGTGGCCGCCGAATGCGAAAAGACCCGCCTGGATTTCCTGCGGGAAGCCGACGCCATCTGCACGGACTTCCTGGTGGACGAGAATCTCTATGCTTCCACTTGGCAGATGCCCGTGGTGCTCCTGCCGCTGGAAAAGGGCTCCAAGCCCGTCATCGTCATCCGTCCCGTGGTCTCCTCCGAGGCCATGACCGCGAGCTTCGCGACCTTGCCCTTCCACCTGCTGGATCTCCTCTGGTCCAAGCTCAAGGCTGCGGGCGTGGGCGCCCTGCTTTACGACGTCACCCATAAACCGCCGGGTACCATCGAGTGGGAGTAAACGGGGTCGCCAAGCCCAGGGAAAAAGCCGTGCTCGTGGGCATCGCCACGAACAGCGTTTCCGCCAAGACCGTCAGGGAACATCTCGCCGAGCTCGGACGGCTGGCCGAGACCGCCGGCGCCGATGTCGTGGAAACCACCATGCAGCGCCGCGAAAAGCTGGATCCTTCCACCTTGGTGGGCGAAGGCAAGGTCCGGGAAATCGCGGACATGGTGGAACGGCATCAGGCCGACCTCGTGATCTTCGACGAGGACCTCAACGGCTCCCAGGTGAAGAAGCTGGAAACCAGCATCGCCGCCAAGATCCTCGACCGCAGCGGCATCATCCTCGACATCTTCGCCAAGCATGCCAAGACCGCGGAGGCCAAGGTCCAGGTGGAAGTAGCCCAGCTCGAATACATGCTGCCCCGGCTCACCAAGGCCTGGACCCATCTGTCGCGCCAGGCGGGAGGCGTGGGCATCGGCATGCGCGGTCCCGGCGAGACCCAGCTCGAGGTCGATCGCCGCCTGGTCCGCAAACGGATCGCCGATCTCAACCGCAAGCTCGAGAAGATGCAGGGCATCCGCGAAGCGCAGCATCACCACCGCATCCCCACCTTCCATGTCGCCGTGGTCGGTTATACCAATGCCGGCAAATCCACCCTCATGAACGCGCTGACGCGCGCCGGAGTGGAATCGGCGGACAAGCTGTTCGCGACCTTGGATCCCACCACGCGCAAGATCTGGCTGGGCCCGCAGAAGATCGCGGTCCTGTCGGACACGGTGGGCTTCATCCGCAAACTGCCGGTGGGGCTGGTCTCCTCCTTCAAGAGCACCTTGAGCGTGGTGGCCCAAGCCACCTTGATCCTGCACCTGGTGGATGCCAGTGCCGATGATTTCGAAGATCATATGGAGATTACGGCCCGCATCCTCACCGAACTCTGCCCGGAGGAAACCACCCGGGTCACGGTATTCAACAAGATCGATCTGCTGCCGCCGGAGAGGCTCGAGTTCCTCCGCATCCATCATCCCCAAGCGGTTTTCATTTCCGCGGAAGCGAAGGTGGGGCTCGATGTGCTCCGCATCCGGATCGCGGAATACTATGACCAAAGCCAATTCGCCACCTCGCTGGGAGAAGCCGCCGCGGCCCAACCCCACGCGACTTGGCGGGAGGATGAAGGCGAGGGCTGATCATGGATCTCAACACCGTCCTGAGTCCGACCTATCTCTCCAGCCTCAAAGGCCTGGCGCTCAAGGCCAGGATGGTGCTTGAGGGGACCATGGCCGGTCGCCACCTTTCCCCCTATCACGGATTCTCCTCCGAGTTCTCGCAGTACAAGGGCTATGTCCCCGGGGACGATATCAAGTTTCTCGACTGGAAAGTATTCGGCAAGAACGACCAACTGGTGACCCGGCAATACCGCGATGAAACCAATGCCGCGGCCTACCTGGTCCTGGACAGTTCCCAGTCCATGGGCTATGCATCCCATGGAAGCGTCACCAAATTGGAATACGCCTCGGTGCTGGCGGCTTCCTTGGCCATGATGGCCTTCGGCCAGCGGGATGCCGTCTCCGTAGCCCATGGTGCGGATGAACTCTCGGGTTTCCTTCCTCCCCGCAATAGCTCCGCTCACCTGCGGCAGGCTTTGCAAATCCTGGAATCGTTACGTCCCACGGGAGTTACGGATCTGAAGGCCCTGTTCGGCCGCATGGCCGCCCGCCTCAAGGCCGGCAGCATGACCTTCCTGTTCACGGACCTGTGGCAGGAGCCGGACGCGATCATCACTGGGCTCAAGGAGGTCCGTTTCAAAAACCAGAGCGCGACCTTGGTGCAAATCCTGGCGCCGGCGGAAAGGGAGTTCCTGGACGGCACCAACCTGGAACTGGTGGACATGGAAACGCGCGAGACGGTGAGGATATCGGCCCGGCATCTCAAGCCGCAATACCTGGAAACCCTGGCGGCGCATACGGACACCTTGCGCGCGGAATGCTTCAACCTCAATGTCAAATTCGTGCGCGTGGAAACCACCCTGCCCTATTTCCAGTCCATGCGCCAGATATTGCAAAGGTTCTGAACTTTGTTTTCCCTGCTCAACCCCCTTACTCTCTGGTTG
>DAINDC010000109.1:7219-8463 GCA_036732085.1 Fibrobacterota bacterium
CTTTCCCCGCCTGTTGCTGGTGCGGGAACGCTTTTCCAAATCCATGCATCGGCACCGGCTGAAAAACCTGCTGCTGCTCCTGATCCGGACCTTGCTCATCCTCTGCCTGCTGCTGGCGCTTGCCAATCCGGCCCTCCAATCGGCCAAGGCTGCGGCTCCGCATCCGGATATTTCGCTCGCCCTGATCCACAACGGCATCTACGGCCGCCTGCTTGAAAAAGACGGCAACGATATCCTCAAGGGCCAACGCCTGCGGCTCCGCGTTTTGGACTCCGCCACCGGAAGCCGGACGCAAAGCCTGCCGCTGATTGCCGATGGTTCCGGAATCCAGGAAGCGTCCGATCGGTTCGGCGATTACGGGGAAGCCGTCGCGCGACTCTCGGCGGCCTTGGGTTCGCGGCCCGGAACGGCGGAAATGCGCATCCCCGTCTTCGCCTGGGACGACTTGGCGCCGGCCCGCGAGGCCTTGACGCGCGCGTTGAAGCAGAACCCCGGCCTGCAGCTCACCTTCATCGATTATGGCGGTGCGGGCGCCAAGGCCAGGGCCTTCACCGGATTGAAAACGCATCCCGCCGCCGACGCGCCCACCGTGAGACTGACAGCAGGCATCAATCCGGCCGCGCCCTCGGGAAGCGCAGGCAAGGTGCAAGTCTTCCTCAACGGGCGGCTCTTCCAGGAGGCCCCGCCGGAAGGGGGTCGCGTGGAAGTTACCCTGCCGCTCGGCGAAGGCCCCCGGACCATCGGGAAGCTGTCCATGCCCGGAGGCGGGTTCGCCGCGGCCGATTACCATTTCTGTTTTCCGGATGCGGGCGAATGGGTGATGGCGCATGCAGGCAGCGTGATGGCCTCCCTGCCGAGCCTGGGACGCGAAACCTATTTCCGGAGGATTATCCATGTCGCCGCCGGCAAAGATATACCCTGGTCCGGTACGATGTCCGCCCCCGTGAAAAAGGCCTCCGCCTCCTCAAGCTCTCCCGCTCCCTCCGGAAGGCCCATGCCCACGGGGCTGAAGCTGGTTTATTTCGCGAACGAACGCGGCGTCGATCCGGCCACCTATGCGCGCGCGGTGGAATTCGTCAAGCAGGGCGGAAGGATCATCATCGGCGTGGGTCAGGAAAGCGACATCTCCATGCTCAACCGCTTCCTGCTGCAACCCTTGCGGCTAGGACGACTGGGTAACCTGGTGGAAGCGCCCTCCAGCGCGCCGGTTTCGATCGATCGGGCGGCGGTGTCCAGATTGGGAC
>DAINDC010000109.1:8473-10698 GCA_036732085.1 Fibrobacterota bacterium
CCTGCTGACCTAGGGGCGATGGGAACGGTGCGGAAACGCTTCGCCTTCCTTCCGGATTCCGGAACCGATATTCTGCTTTATCAAAGCGGCGGGACAGGCGTGAATGAAGGCCCGGCAAGGCCAGGTGAAGGCCCGGCAAGGCCAGGTGAAGGCCCGGCAAGGCCAGGTGAAGGCCCGAGGCCAGGTGAAGGTCAATCCGCCCGGGAGAATGCGGTCCTGGCAGGACGCGATTTCTATCGTGGCAAGGCGCTCTTATGGACGACGGATCTCGACGACCTCAATTGGTCGGACTTGGGCGTCAGCCCCATCACGCCGTTATTGCACCAGGCTTTTCAGGAAAGCGGATCGGAAGAGCGCGCCCATAATCTATCCGTCGCATCGGATTCAGTGTTCACCCTCGACCTGGCATCCGATGGCTCCGAAGCCGGCGCAGGTCCAGGAGAACCGGCCCTGCATCCCGAGGTCCGCGATCCCGAAGGCCGCGCCTTCACCAGGGTCCGGCTGGATGGACATCGGCTCCATATCGGGCCATTCGATCGGTTGGGCATCCATCGCGTCATCCTGGGCCGGGACACGTCCGCCTTCGCCGTCAATCTGGCGGCCGCTACCGGGAGTCCGGGGGAAGATAAGGAGTCCATCCTAAAGGGTTTTGAATCTTTCCAGGGCCGGGTCGCCGTCGTATCGGACGAGGATCCGCTCGTATCGCATACGGCCGTCCGCGCCATGTGGCCGGCGCTCTTCCTGGCATCAATATTATTACTTTTTCTCGAAGGGTTGATCGCCACAGTATTCTCCACGAGACGGAGCCGGATTTAACATATGGTTCTTCCCACCCCTTGCTGGAGCTGCAACGGTTTTGCCCTATCCTGCCCCGGAACTAAGGCCTAAGCGCATCGCCATGGAAATCCTAGGAACCACCAGACTCATCGCCTTGCTCGGGGATCCCGTTTCCCACTCCCTTTCGCCCAGCATGCATAATCCGGCCTTCGACCTTTACGGGATCGATTTCGCCTACGTCCCGCTGCGCGTCCGGGCCGATGATCTCGAAACCGCCGTGAAGGCCCTGCGGATCTTCAACTTCCGCGGCGCCAATGTGACCTTGCCGCATAAGCAGGCCATCATCCCCTTTCTGGACGGCGTCTCGGATATCTCCAAGCTCATGGGTGCGGTCAATACCATAGTGAATGAGAACGGCCGCCTCATCGGCACCACGACCGATCCGGAAGGGTTCCTGAAGGGATTCCAGGAGGCGGGTTTCAGTTTCACGGGACGACGGGTGGCCGTCTTCGGGAATGGCGGATCGGCCCGCACCATCGTCTTCGCTTTGCTCACCCAGGATGCTCCGGAAAAGGTAGTGCTGGTGGGCCGGGACCCGGCCAAGGCCAAAAGCTTGGCCGCCGAAATTCTCGCCGTCCTGGAAAAATCGGGCGGGGGCGGCAAATGGCCCGACCTCGAAGCCGTGGGTCTCTCCGAATACCAAGCCATGCACGAAGCCATCGATATCGTCGTCAATGCCACGCCCCTGGGAATGCATCCGAACACCGAGTCGAGCCCTTTGCGGCCCGAGCATCTTTCGCCCGGCCAGATCATCTATGACATCGTCTATACTCCGGAGCGGACCCGTCTCATCCGGGATGCCGAAGCGATGGGACTCCAGACCGTGGGCGGTCTGGGCATGCTCGTCCATCAAGGTTGCGCCTCCTTCCGGTTATGGACCGGAACCTCTCCGGAAGCGGCGCCGTTTTACGCTTCGGCGCGGGAGCAACTCGCGCGCAGCGGACGCCCCGAGGACCATAAGATTTCTCCCGGGACCGGACTCGGCGCCTCCGGAATTCCCGCAGGGATTCCTTAAGGGAAAAGCCATGACGCTGCCGCTTACCCGCAATATCTATTTCACCGGCTTCATGGCCTCCGGCAAGAGCCGCATCGGCTCGCTGACGGCCGCTTCGCTCGGCTGGAAATTTTTCGACATCGACAAGCTGATCGAGGAGAAGACGGGCAAGACCATCCCGCAGATCTTCGCCGACGAAGGCGAACCCGCGTTCCGCCGTATGGAAGTCGAGGCCCTCAAGGACGTCAGCGGACAGGGTCCGATGGTTGCCTCCTTGGGCGGCGGGACCTTGGTCAATCCGGAAGCCATCGAAGTTATCCGTCGGACCGGCGTGCTCGTCGGATTGTACGCCTCCCCGGAAGTGATCCTCGAACGCGTCAACCGCAAGAAGGAG
>DAINDC010000109.1:10708-14217 GCA_036732085.1 Fibrobacterota bacterium
AGTCGCGCCCGCTGCTCGCCAACCTGGACGATGAGACCAAGATGGCGAAGATCAAGCAGCTGCTGGTGGAACGCAAGCCCCTGTATGAGCTCGCTGATTTCCGTTTCGAATCGGACGAGAAGATCCCGCACCATGTCCTGACCCGCCGCATCATCCACCGCTTGCAGGTGGAGGAACTCAAATCCCTGCGCGTCGAATTGCTGGAGCGCAGTTATCCCATCTATGTCGAGAAGAACCTGGCCGCCCATCTCGACAGCATCGCCGCCAAGGCCGCCTGCCCGCAACGTTTCCTCATCGTGACGGATCAGAACCTGAGGGCTTCTCAGAAACGCATGCTGGAGCAGTTGCGCAATTCCCTCGGGGATTGCCGGATCTTCTTCTTCAAGTCCGGCGAGGAGGAGAAGAGCCTCAAGGCCCTGAACAAGCTGTTCACCTTCATGTTACGTCATGCCTATCCGCGCAAGACCACCTTGGTGGCCTTCGGGGGCGGCGTGGTGGGCGATATGGTGGGATTCGCCGCGGCCATCTACCTGCGCGGGATCGATTTCATCCAGGTGCCGACCACCTTGCTCTCCATGGTGGACAGCAGCGTGGGCGGAAAGACCGCCGTCAACCATCCGTTGGGCAAGAACCTGATCGGCGCCTTCTACCAACCCAAGGCCGTGGTCATCAGCCTCGAAGCGCTGGCGACCTTGCCCAAGGCGGAATTCCTGTCCGGCCTGGCCGAGGTCATCAAGTACGGCGTCATCCGGGATCGGGAGTTCTTCGATTTCCTGGATGGCAATGCCCAAGGCATCCTGGATCAGAGCCCAGAATTGCTGCGCGAAGTGGTCCTGCGTTCCTGCGCCATCAAGGCGGATGTCGTGGGCAAGGACGAGCGCGAGACCGCGGAGGGCGGACGGGCCATCCTGAACTACGGGCATACCTTCGGACATGCCTTCGAAGTCTTGAGCGGGTACGGGAACCTGGCCCATGGACTGGCCGTGGCCCTGGGCATGCGCGTGGCCGCGCGCCTCGCGGTGCAACTGGGCATGCTGGAGGCCGCCGCCGAAGCGGAACAGACCGCGCTCCTGGACAAGCTGGGCATGCCGAAATGGTTTCCCAAGAAGCTGGACGAGAACAAGGCCTGGGAGGCCATGGGCCTGGACAAGAAGGTCGATGACGGCAGCCGTGTCTATATCCTGCCGACCCGCATCGGCGAAGTCAAGCCCGTCCGGGACGTCCCCAAGGAACAGGTCCTGCTGGCGCTGGCCGCGGTGCGGGAACCCAAGCCATGAGCATCTTCCTCACCGGCGGCACTTGCTGCCTGGGGTATCATCTGCTCAGCCTGCTTTCCCATGGCAAGGGGAACCTCCTTTCCTATTCCGCCGAGGATCCGGAACCCACCGCCACCTTGCAGCATGTCACCTATATCACCGGTGATCTTCTCGACTTCAAGAACCTGCTGCAGGTCCTGGGCGAGCATCGGCCCACGGAAATCTACCATATGGTCTCGCAGGGTTTTTCCCTCGGCACCTCCCAGCTCAAGCCCAATGCCATCCTGCAGCTCCTGATCCTGGGCACCCAGAATCTTTTCGAGGCGGTGCGGCTTACGGTGCCCAAGGCGCGGGTCATCTTCGTCAGCTCCTCGGAAATCTACGGGGCCGGCCGCGGAGTGGTGGACATCATCCACCGCGAGACCGACCCGCCCATCCCCTTCACGCCCTATGCCACGGCCATGGCGGCCTGCGAGCTTCTGGCCAAGCAGTACATGGTGGCGCACAACCTCGATATCGTCACCGTGCGGCCGTTCAGCTCCACCGGCCCGTACCAGGAACGCAAGTTCGTGCTCCCTTCCGTCGCCGCCCAGATCGCTTCCATCGAGATGTACGACGGCGAGACCGCCATCTACACCGGTAACCTGGACGTTTCCCGCGACTACCTGGACGTACGCGACCAGGCGCGAGCCATCGCCATGCTCGCCAAGCGCGCGGATACGGGCGAGGTCTACAATGTCTGCTCCGGAAAGGCCCGGACCATCCGCGACCTGGTCCACTACCTGATCAGCCTGAGCGGCTGCCCCATCGAGACCCGGATCGATCCGGCCCTGGAACGGGCCATCGACATTCCCTTGCTTGTGGGCTCCCCGGAGAAGATAATGAGCCTGACCGGTTGGAAGCCCATCATCTCCATCGAGGACAGCCTGAAGGACCTCTACTCGGATATCAAGAACCGGTTGCAGGCCCGACGGAGTCCCTGAGCGGATTCCTGGCGACGCCCGCGACAACCCCATCCTCTAAAACCAGGAACGCCCGACCGAATGCTTTCCCACCTCCTCTTCCGGCTCACCCATTACAATATCTTCGAAGACCGCCTGTTCCGCGCCGGCTCCGCGTCCCTGTTCGCGGCCCTACTCGTCTTCCTGGTCATGCCGCAATATATCGCCCTCTTGAACAAGCTGGACGCGACCTCCGATTTTAACCACGGCAAGCGCCGGCCGCCGCCCATCATGGGAGGCATGCTGCTGGTCTTCGCCGTGCTGGCCGCCTCGCTCTGTTTCGCCAACCTCAATGCCTACTCCCTCTCGGCCCTGGTCATCCTGATGGCCTATGCCACCATCGGCGGCATCGATGACGTGATCAAGATCCGCAACAAGAAACTGGTCGCGCAAGGCAAACTGTCCAAGGCCGAGTATCAGAACAAGGCCGACGGCATCTCGGCCCGGCTGCGGCTTTTCCTTTATTTCATGTTCTCGCTGGTCGTGGCCGTGTTCGCCTACAAATTCATTCCCGGCCTTTCCGGCCACCTCACCATGCCCTTCGTGAAGCCCGAGGTCTGGTTCCCGTACCTGCCCCGCTGGGCCTTCGTGCTGCTCATCTGCGTGGTCACCACCTCCAGCGCCAATGGGGCCAACTTCACCGACGGCCTCGATTCCCTGGTCTCGGTGCCCATCATCACTACGGCCCTGTTCGCCGGCATCGTCGCATACATCTCCGGGAACGCCATCCTCGCGAAGTATTTCCTCATCCCCCATATCCCCGGCGGCGACGAGCTCTTCCCCATTTGCGCCGCCATCGTGGGCGCCATGCTGGCCTACCTCTGGTACAACAGCCCGCCCGCGGAGATCTACATGGGCGACGCCGGCTCCATCGGGTTCGGAGGCGTCATCGGCATCATGTTCGTGCTGCTGAAAATCGAACTGTTCCTCCCCATCGTGGGCGTGGTCTTCCTGGCCGAGGCTATGTCCGTGATGCTCCAGATCAGCGGCTTCAAGCTCACCCGCCAATTCCGCAAGGACAAGACGGGACAAAGGCTGTTCCTGCGCGCGCCCCTGCACCATCATTACCAATTGAAATGGAAGGATAACTTCGAATCCAACCAGGCGCTCAATTCCAAAATAATCTGGCGCTTCCACCTGGTCTCGATCCTGGCTCTCATTCTCGGCTGCCTCATTTTCTTCAAGGTCCGCTAGAAAATCGGCTCTTCGGGCGATCGAGTGGGTGATTTTGGGCCAAAAAGTCACTTGTAGG
>DAINDC010000110.1:0-9537 GCA_036732085.1 Fibrobacterota bacterium
GCTGCCAACAGGGTTTTGGCCTCACCGGCCTTGTTCTGATGGGCCAGGATTTGCGCCTTCAATAACTGCGCCTCCACATCCGAAGACTGGCCCAGGAAGCCTGAGGCGTCCTTCCATTGCCCCAACCTTGCGGAAGATTCGGCCAAGGCCAAATCGGTATTGAACTTGGCGGCCAGATCCGGAAATTTCTTTTCCTCATCGCGGATGCGCAGGTTGGTGAGCTTGCTCAAGGTGAAGTAGGCTTCCGATAACGTCGCCATGAGGAAAGGATCGTAAAAGTTGATCTGGGTATTCTTCCCCTGATCGAGATAGGTTTCCGGTTGTTGCGCATCATCCAATACGGTTTTGAGGGATGCCTCGATTTCCGACTGCGAGGCGGAGGCGGTCCGAAGGAGAATCTTCAACTTGCAGCGACGGCTCCGCTGCAGCACACCTGCCGTGCCTTGCGGGATTTCCGCGGCCGATAATCCTTTCAGCTCCATGGCTTCCCATTGGGCGGCATTATCCTTGAGCCCCAAGGTCAGGTCACCACTGACCTCGCCCAGTTTCTTGCGGGTGAAGAACAGGAAAACTTCCGACATCTCCCCGGCCGAAATTCCGGCGCCGCCCAGCTTCTTGCTTTTTTCGAATGAGGTCTTCGCCTCGGCGAATTTCCCGGCTTGGAATTGGATTTGTCCCAGGTAGAGATAATGCAAGGCGCTGCCGGTCTCGGTAATCTGATCGGCATAGTATTGCGCCATGATGGCATTGGAAAATCCCTGGTATACATCGTAGAGGCTGCCGAGGCGAAAATAGGCGAGGGATTTGCCCTTAAGCGCGCGCAGCCCCTTCTCATCGAGTTTGCCGCCGTCGAGATCCTTGTCCCAGGTACTAATTGCCTCGTCGTACCGATGGCGGCGAATCAACTCGACGGGATCTTCTTTCCCAATGCCCGGCACGTAAAGCAAAGCTAGGAGAAGGATGAAGAACCCGCCCAGAATGGGCCGCGACCCTTTGGTGCGCCGGGGACCTTTAGTTCTTGAAAAGGTCATACTTGGCCAGGTCCACTTTCTCCGCGCCCAGTCTCAGGTCGGAACCAATGAGCACCGAGGCGAAGATTTGGAAATCCAGGCCGGACTGGCCCGCAAAAACGATGATGGGATAATTCGGCAGGCAATCGACGTCCCGATGGATATTGCTTTGGGTGGTGATGGTGGCGCGCGTATAGTTCTGATCGTAAAGCCACTTTTCGAGGTTCACGACCTCCAGCGGGTTCAATCGGCTGGATTCGCGCTTGGCATATACGATGGCGCGCGAACCGGGCAGCCAGGTGGGGCCGGTGTAGGAACTCGGGTAGACGTTCTCGGCGATCTTCGGGGTCTTGCCATGGAGATCGGCGACTTCCACCAGATGTCCTTGCGGGTCCACCTTGAGCTGCATCACGCCGATATCCACGACCCGGTCATTCAGGTCATTGGAGATCTGGTAGGCGACGAAATGCCCGTCGAACGACCAGGAAGGATGGCTCTTGTTATTCGTGATCTGGTTGTTGAAGATCTTGATCTTATGATCGTCCTTGAAGTCCATGAGGGCGATGGTATACAGGCCGCGCTTCTTATTGCCGCTGGTGCGCGTGGTATAGGCGAGGAAGCGTCCGTCCGGGGAATAGGCGGGGAACATCTCTTCACCAGGATTAGTGGTCAGGCGTTCAAAGGCGCCATGGGCTTCGCGCTTGACATCCTTGCCAAGATACTTGGAGATGTCGGGAACCAGATAGAGGTCGCCGTCGCCGGTACGGGCCGAAACGAAAACCAGGCTCTTGCCGTCCGGAGACCAACGCGGGCAGGCATCCACTTCCGGATCGAAGGTGAGGCGGGTATGCTGCTTGGACCCGATGGCGCTGATATAGATGTCATGGTTGTTGACGCCGCCGGCGCTGACATACGCATAGTACTGGATGCCGTCATGCAGGACCGGGCACCATTCCAATTCATCTTCATATCCCTTGAATATGCTCTGGTCGGTATCCTCGTCGATATTCACGTCTTCGATTTTGCTGGACGTGGCCTTGGGGGTGATCTGGGTCAGGTCCTTGGTCTTGGAATCGTAGAGCCAGATCTGGCGGTTGTCCCGGATTTGCCGGACGAAGGCGATGTAGTTCACCATATTGGGACAAATCTTCGGATGGAAGAGCTGGCCGGAAATCTTGGGGTTGTCGCTGGAGACCACCACCACCGTCTTGCTCGCATCCGTCGCGTCCGCAGCCAGGGAAACCGACACGCCGACCGTGCCCAAAAGCAAGCAACTATACAGGATCCCGCTGCGCATCATGGCAAACCTTTTCTCCCTAGCCCTCATAGGCTGCTCAGGCTCTTGAGGTAGTTCTCGGCCTTCAAGTTCTCGTTCTTGTACTTGTCGTTCTTGGAGAACCACACTTCGTAGTCTTTCCACTTCAGGACAGCCTGTTGCCGGTAGAAAATCTGCTTATCGGGATTGGTCGAATTCTTGTAGAGGCGGGTCCAGGCCAAGGCCCAGAAATACTTGGTCCTTTGCATGACATCGTCGAAGACGGCAGGCTCGATGAAGCTCTGGTCGCGGACCACGGCTTCGAAAGCCTGATGGGCCTTGGCATATTGCTTGAGTTCCACGTAACAGATGCCCAGGTTCATATTCGCGAGCGGATAATACTTCTCGTATTCGAGGACGTTCTGGAAGGCTGTGACGGCTTCACTCATATGGCCGACCTTGAGAAGGGACAGCCCCCTCAGGAAATTGGCTTGAACGTATTCCTCACGATCGACGCCGCCACGCTTCTTCGAGACGGGCTTGGGTATGGCCGCGAAGGAAACGATGGCATTCACGAAATCCTGCTGACGGTAGGCGGAGACGCCCAACCTGAAATTATTGCTTTGGCCCGGGGCGCCATCGGCAGGGACAGCCTCGGCCTTGGGCAGGGCATTGCCGGCGGGAGCCGTGACCACGGCGAGACGGGCATCCTCGGTCGGTTCGGCCTTGGCAGGGAGCGGGAGATCTTCCGGAGGGTAGGCCTTGACCGCGCTGGCCGGGGCCGGAGCGGGCGCCACAACCTTGGGTGCGACCGGCGGCTTGGCAACCGCAAGCGGCGCAGGTTCCACGGGTGTTACGCGAGCCTTGGGCACGGGAGCGGGTTTGGCGACGGGGGCGGGCTTCACCGGTGCCGGTACCACGGCAACGGGCGCGGGGACGGGCGAAGGTTTGGGAAGCTCAGTAACCGTGGGCTCCTTCGGCAGGTCGACGGCCTTCACGGTCTCATGCTTGACCTTGGGAGGCTTCGACTCCGCCTTCACGTTTTTTTCAGGTTGGACGGCAGGAGCGACGGGCTTCTCGGGTTCCGGCTGGACGGCGACAGGTGGTTTGGCCTCGACGGTCGCGGGCGTATCCTGGACCGTCACTTTGCTGGAATCGGTGAACGGTTCCAATCCGCCCTCCGGCTCCTTGAAGCCCGGTTCCACCTGACTGTTGAGGGCATTCTTGATGCGCTCCGCATTCCGGCTCTTCTGCAGTTCGATCCATCCCCAAACGATTACGCCCATCAGGACGATCGCCACGATGATCAGAACTGAAATGAATTGGTTCCGCTTTTTACGCTTGGCGGAAACTTCCATGTAACTAAAATTCGTATCGCTCATATGCAGTCCCTACAAATATATTGAATTCGGCTTCGTCTGTAAGCCTACTGGTTCGGATCCTCAGGAGGAGCTTTCGGCGAAGGAATGGTTGACGGATTATTGTTCGGGGATCCATCCGACTTGCGGAGATTCTCCACCCAATAGGCCGCCACGCCACCGCCTATGCCCAAGACCCCCAAGGATATCCAAAGTGCCTTGTTGGATTTCCCGCCTTCGGTCACGGCTGCCTGCCGCGGACCGTCCTTTTCTTTACTGAATAGAGTATTGAAAAAAACCTTTTCGTAGTCCAGGAGTTTAATGATGTCTTCCGACGGCTGCGGAGGCAGCTCGAGGACCAAGGACTTCCCGGTGATATCGTACATCGCCAATCTATAAATGTAGCTTCGCCCGTCGCGATAGAGGCGCGAATAAAGGAGATGCGAAACGCCCAGCTTCTGGCCGAGACCGATCATGTTTTCCAGCGAAGGCACGACCGAATACTTGTTGATCTCCAATGCGGTCAGCAGCTCGGTCAATTCCGTCGGGCTCATCAGATCAAAGTTGGGATTCCCGTAGACTCGCGTGCACACGCGTTCGAAGAAGGCCAGCGACTGCAGCGAGTTCTCGCTCAGGTCAATCACGGCCAGGGAATTGCCATGCTTGCCTTTGTCCGAATCCAGCTTGACATGGGCCAGTTCCGTGGCGGCCGCATTGAAACTTTTTTCGAGAGCGTGCATCCTCTCTCCATCAGTGGAACCATCCACCTCCATCACCTTAGTCCAAACGATCCTGGCGGAGGGAATGTGGAGCAGCTTCAAAGTGATGGCCTGGGTGGAGCCCAGTGGCGAAACGGTTCCGAAAAGAACGTATTCGGCCTGGACGACATTGCCGATATCGAAACTGCACTGGGGATTGTTGCAACCCTGGTGCGGATTGATATTGAACTCGCCTAGCCGCTTGGCAACGGAATCCCGGGCCAGGATAGTCCACTTGCCGTTCGCGGTCAAATTTTTTCTGAGTAATTCGGTGATTTCCGGCTTTTGCTGACTCTCGGAGAGGTCGACGAGTTCCAAGACGGCCATTCTGCCGGCGGCATGGACCGTATCCGGCAAGGGACTCGCAGCGTAAGTCATGCCGAGCAGACTGACCGAGGCGAGTAGCATGGTTCTTCTTATCAAGTCAGTCCCCGATGCCGCCATGCGCCAAAATCGATGGTGAATGCAGGCCCCCAAAGCCAATTCATGTCCCCTAAAAATAAACAAAGACCGGAAAAATATGCCCCGTAAATTAAAAAAGTGAAATGATTACTGAAATGGAGCGCCCCCAGTGCCGGAAATATCTGATCTTACGAGTTCCAGGCCCCAACCTTGATTGAAAATCCTGCGGTTTTTTTTAACTTCAGCCATGTTGGCGACATACCCAAGTGGTAAGGGAGAGCTCTGCAAAAGCTTTATTCAGCGGTTCGAATCCGCTTGTCGCCTCCACCCCTTCTCCAGATTCCACAACTTTGATTTTCAGAAGTCCGGAAATCAAAACCCGCCCGGTTGGACTGGACGGGCTTGACGGTCGGCAAGGGCCAAAAACATCAGGCATCCGGCGAGGGATTCCGGTCGGCCTATTTATTTGGATTTGAAGTCGACTTTCACGTTCACCGTTTCCTCGGGCAAAACGTTGACCGAAACTTCCTTGCTACGCTTACCATTGGTAACCTTGAAGATTCGGGTACCCGCTTCCAATCGATTGATGGTCAGGACGCCGCCCTTGGTGGAACCGGCCTCTTCCCCATCGACCGAGACATGGCAGTTGCAATTCAGGGGATTGGTGGTAATGGCGACGCTTCCATAGGGCATCAGCAGCTTCTTTTCGATGACCGTTTTCTGTCCGGGGCAGATATTCACCCTCTCGTTGACCAGCTCCTCACCGTTGAGCATGATGGTCATGGTGACGCGACCGCTGGGTACCGTGGTATCCACCGGGGATGGCCCAAGCTTGTTGCCGCCGAGATAAACAATGGCCTTTTCAGGCGTGGTGGTGATGCTGACCTGGCCGGACTGGCCACGGGGAGGCGGGTTCTCCGAATCCTGGGAGCAGTTTCCACTGGTTTCGCCTCGGGAGAGCCCCGTCAAAGCGAGGGCCAGAATGAGAGCGGTTCCTGATGCACCAATCTTCGCGGCGAACGCCATGTATCCTCCTGGGTAAAAACCCCTACCAATATACAGCAAAAGTAGAAAAAAGCCACGGCAGGCTTGGAATTACTCGATTAAAACGCCTGGGCCAGATCCAAAACCCATTGGTCATGTCTTATCGGCCAGCCATCCACGGCATAGTCCAGCCGGAGATTGAAGATCGAAAGCAGGGAGTAACGCAGCCCCAGCCCGTAGGCGCGCCCCTCGCCGTCCCGGGTCAGATTCCTGCCCACCTCCCAAACATTTCCGTAGTCGGTGAAGGGCACCACTTGAAGCCCCAACAAATAGCGCCAGCGTCCCTCAGGATTGATATAAGTAGACGAAAAAGGACTGGTCCGCAGTTCGAAGGAAGTCAGAAAATAGGCCGGTTCCACCCCGCTTTTGATGCACAGCCCGGTCGCCGTATCCTTTTCCGGGCAGACTCGTCGCCAGCCATAGCTTCGGACGCTGCGCGGTCCGCCTAGGTAAAACCGTTCCGAGTTGATTCCGCCCTCGCCGTAAAACCGTCCGCCATCCAATCGGAAAGCCAACTTCAGCCGCTCCCAGATGGGATAATAGAAACCGCTTTCCGCCTCCAACCAATTATGCCGCGTGCCCACCGGGGCCTGGAGTTGCCCCGCGCTCAACAATTGCCCCTGGTTCACGAAGGCGCCGCCATTGCCCCATGTGAAGGAAAACCGGGATCCCTTGGTGGGGTTCACCACATCGTCGATAAAGCTGAGGAAAGCGGAATTGATGAAGTTGATATTGAAGGCCCGATCCAAGGTGACCGAGTCCGTCTTCGAGCTCTTGCCCGTAAGCTCCGTGGTCTCGACGTCGCGCAGCCAGGACGTGAACGACTTGGACAGCTTGCTGGAATTCGTGATGTCGAAATCGCCGTGAAAGGATCCGGTTCCGGCCTGCAGCCGGCTGTCCTGGTACCAATTCGTAATGAGGTCATTGTCGAAACGGAAGCTGGAACCGAAGAACAAGGGGGAGGAATACCCCAAGTAGATGCTCTGCTTCCGTTGTGCTAAGGAGCCCCCCAGGCGGCCTTCATGGAGCTGGCCCCAAATGTTTCCGTGGGACCAATCCGATGAGATGCCCACGCCATACTGGGTCTCATAGAAAAGCGAGGCTTCCAATTCCCCGGGCACGCGCTCCTCGGTGGAGAGGACCAAGGCGCTGCGGCTGGCCTGGTTCTCGATGAGGGAGTCACGCAGGCGGACGAAGTTGAAGGCGCGCGTGGATTTCAGTTTCTTCTCGAAGCTCGCGATGGCGGCCAGGCTCACGGTATCGCCCCGCCGGAATCCCAGCAGGGAACGCAACAGCGGCTCGCTGGTGATGCCCTTGGCGCCGGAGCTGTCGGCCTCGCGCGAGTTCCGAATGATCAAGGTGTCGAAAACCACGGCTGGACCCGGGTCCACCTGGAATTCCACATTGACGAGCTTGGCCGTGGTATCGGGGGAGATTTTCTCGGTGGATCGGGAATGCAGGAAACCGGCGTCTCCATAATCGTTCAGGATCTCCCGATGATCATGGAAGAGATCATCCTTCTGGTAAGCCTTGCCGGTGCGGCATCGCAAGGATTGGACATCCACGATGGCGGGACTTTTTTCCGACACCCTCAAGGCAACGCTCCCGTATTTGTAGCGCTCCCCCTCCCGGATCAGAAGGCGGATCCGGATATCGCCTCCGCCCTTGGCGGCCGAATCGGCCGGAGGCACCACGCGGAAGGAAGCATCCATGTATCCGTCATCGGAATAAAGATCGGAAAGGGCGGAGGCGACCTCATCGGACCAACTCTCCCAATCCTCCGCGGAGAATTCCTTCGGCTTGTCGGGAAGCGTAAGCGCGGATTCGATTTTCTTCTTGGATTGGTGGGCGTTTCCGTCAATGTCCAGCACCACCGCAGCCCAGCCTGGAAAAGCGAGGAGGCCGATCGGAAGGATCCAATGGATTACGCGGCCAGCTGGTTTCAGCCACCGCCGAGGCAAGGAAAAATGCGAGGGGGATTGCAATGGGCCCTACCAGAGATCCCAGAATTTATAATGGTAGCTGACGCCCACCTGCTTGCGGACCTGGGTGTTCTCGGCTTCTCCCACCCTTTCCTCGGGGCGTGTTTCCGCCGAAGCTTCCAGCGTCACACGGTCTCGCACCCTCCGTTTCCATTCGGAATTTTTCGCGACCTTCTCGAGGGGCGGCCGCCATTCCAAGGCGATCTTGTTCTCCCAGGGATTGGGAAGTTTCTTTTCCGGATGGTAGCCGGCCTTGGCCTTGACGCTCATCCCCCACTTCTCCTTGCTCTCCAGGCCGATGGCGATGGGCTCGGAGCCGACGGTATCGCTGGAGACCACGGTTCCGATGCCGGAAACCTGGGTCGACTTGATCCATCCGGCCGAGAAGCGGTTCCCCACGCTGGACAGCTTCTCGTTGATGGTGGGCTCCAGGAAGTTCACCACCGCCTCGCCATAATTGCCGCCGCCGGCCCCGGCCACGTATTGATCGGAATAGCACCCGCGGCTTACGGAATTGATTAGGGCCGAGGGTTCGATGGCTTCGCCGGAGTTGGCGCCGCAGTCGCTGTCATAGGTGAAGGCCATCTCGTCCAGACGGCCGTCCAGCTTGATGAATACGTTGCAGGTGCGCTTGGTATCGGGCTTGCAATCATACTTGAGACGCTTGCCCCCTTCCACGGTGACCCGGCCTTCCTCCAAGGTCGCGTTCTGCCATTTGAGATCGAAATCAGTGATGTCGTAGGACTGGCTGCTCTGGCCCAGCTCGCCCGAGAGCGCCGAGAATTCCCCGGATAGCAAGGTATAGGGATAGATGCCCTTGACGCTGAGATCGCCCGTGAAATACATCCGCAGGATGTCCGTTTCGATGCGGTTGGACGGGCCCACCGTCTCCAGGCTGATCTGCACGTCCATGGGCTTGATGCGTTTCTTCTTCTTGTCCACCTTCACGGTACGGAAGAATTTTTGCACCTCGCGGAAACCCAGCTTGTGCTGGAACAGGAAGTTGCGCATGCCGGCTTTGACTTTCAGCTCCGGTATGGCCTGGGTTACGGGGACGCCCTTGCGTGGAGCCGGCGGCAGATGGTAAGCGAGGGTCAGGTTCTCCAAATCGCTCTGGATGTTCACCGGGGGACGCGATGAGCGGAAAGAGGCATTGCCGACCTTGGCCGCGGCCGACAGCCCGGTCGAGTCGAGCAGCAAGGAGGCCTCCGCATCGCGAAGCACCAGCTTCTGGATGCCGGGCCATTGCAGGGCGAGTTTTTCCCCTCGTAACTTTGCTGTTACCCTGGGCGGCCCGTTGAAATCGCAGTCGGCCTCGCCCGCCAGGGTCGGCCCTTCCGAATTGCGCGCCTGGAGATCGGGAACCAGCAGACGGCCGCCATGGAAGGAAACGCTCCCCTGGAAGGTCTGGGTATCCAGGCCCGGAACCGCATAGCGCCCCCCGAACGATCCGGAATCGATCCGCATCTTTTCGATGAGATCGTTGGTGAAGGGGACGGCGACATGCCCGGCCAAGTGGACATCCTTGATCTCCCCGCCCGGACCGGGCAGGACCGCCCGTCCGCCCAAGTTAAAGACGCCGTCCAAATCATGGAAGCCCCGCGATCGGCCCGCGAAGGAAACGGTCAGCCCGTCATCGGAGACGGCCCGCAGGGAAAGGGCCGGAACCGTGCTGAGCAGGCCGGTGACCTTGAGGGAAATGCTGTCATTGAACCAGGGATAACCCGG
>DAINDC010000110.1:9547-14136 GCA_036732085.1 Fibrobacterota bacterium
CCGCCGGAGCCGCCGCCGTCCGCATGGACAGGATCAGGCTTTCCCCTTTGCCTTCCAAGGTGAGCCGGCTTATCCCCAATTGCTTGCGGATGGGTTTCAGGTCCAGGCTGTCCACCTCGCATGTCCCGTGGAAGCCGGTGGTATCCGTATAGGCCAGGCGGCCGTTGAGCATGCCGCGTTCCACGGGGAAGGAAGGTCCCAGGAAAACCGAGAGCCGGGCCGCATTGAATCGCTCCGTCTCCAGGGCCAGACCCTGGATATCCTGGATGCCGAGCTTCTTAAGCTGGTAGAACTGCTTCCCGCCCAACCGCAAATCCCCGGAGATCCGTATTTTTGATCCTGCGAAGGACGCTTCGGCGGTTCCCAGGGAAAGGCGCTCCGGATCCCAGGCGGCTTTCGCGTCCAAGCCGAGACGCTCGCCGCCATAGGAAAGCGACGAACGGATATCGGCGCCGCCGGTGCGCGCCCGCCAATCCCAATCGAAGGATCCGCTCACCACCGGTTGGAGGGCGAACAGCTTGGCCAGGCGGGGATACGGGAGCTGTTCCAGGACCAGCTCATCTGCCCGCACCTTCATGTAACGCCTGCGTGGCATGGCGAAGGAGACCGCCCCGTAACGTGGATGTTTCGTCTCGAAAACCAAGGAGACCGGACGGTGGCGGCCCACTCCCGGGGCCCGCTTGCCCCATTCCACCTGGCCGGTGACGGGCCAGACCACGTCACTACGATAGACTTTGGAATCGGTCAGGTAATACCCTCGCTTGGTGACGAACTGTTTGGCGTAGAGCGAATCGCCGGCGGCCCCATAGGCCCTGGGGCTGCGGGCCCAGGCCTCCACGTCCACCCCCCCCTTATGCACCTCCCCGCTGACCCGGGCGTCGCGATACGCGATATTGGTATCGGTCCAACCATGGGCCCAGCTTTCCGAAGGGCTGACCGTGCCCGCGAAGGCCAGCTTCCACGTCGAATCGCGGAAGGCATGCAGATGGAGGGCGGAACTGTCCTTGGTACGCACGTCGGCATCCGCGGTCAGACCCGGATGGATGGTCAGGCGTCGGATATCCACCACCGCCGGCAGGACCTTGCCACCCAGCCGCATATGGAGATTATGGCTGAATCCGGATAGCGAGGCGGACAGGCCGGACAGCTCTTCCGGCAGGGTCGCCCGGGCGGGCGAGGGAATCTGGAATTGGCCTTGCAGGTAAAGACTTTCCCCGGAATCGCCCTTGGAAGCCACCACCAGCCTTCCCGTGGAGTCCTGGAAGGCTCCGGTTCCCTCCAGATGCTGCGCGCCGAATCTGAAGAAGGCCGGCGTGGTCAGGCGGGTATGCGTGCGGAAAGCGATCTGGCTGTCGAGGAAAACGGCCGCTTCCATGCGAAGGTCGCGGATGGCCGGGAGGGACTTGCCCGGAAACAATCCGGCATAGGCGGTCAGATCCCCGAGCGAGAGATCGAGCGAATCGCTGCCGAGGCGGAGATCGGATTTACGATGGCCGCCTTCCAGCCGTACATAGTCCCCGCCGGGGTTCTCGAAGCGGACCTGGTATTTCACCGAGCGTCCGAACCAACGGGCCGACGCCCGATAACTGCCGGACAGAGTGACCGGCATGGCGGAGGTGTCCAGGGAAGAATCCGCCGCAGGCAGGACGGTAAGGCTGTCGGCTTCCAGGCCCGCTCCCTTGGGCCCCTGCGAATAGAATCGCACGCCGGTGAAACGGGTAAGTAACCTGGCTTCCTGGAATATCTCGACCTGGGAGGAGGCGACCTGGAACGGGACGGGAATCCGGAGATTGGGGAATACCGGAGGCTTGCGATGAGCCCGGCGACGGATTTTTTCCTCCTCGGTTGCGGTGTCTTTCGGAAGCACCACACGGATGCCGTTCACGCCCATTCCCAGGCTTGGCCGCATGCTGACCAGCGAATGCCATAGCCGCAATTCCGCGACCAACCTTCCTGTGCTGAGATGGAAAGCGGGCGATGCAATTTCCAGGGAATCGGAAGAGAAGTTCAAATCCCAGCCGAGGACAGGCTTGGCGATCCGGATGCGGATTTCCCCGAAGGACAGTTCCCGTTCCAGGTGTTGGTTAAGCCATATCCTGGCGAAGAGGAAAGCGCTTGGGAGGATAATCAGCGGGCTGAGCACCAAGGCCCAGAGCAACCATCGGCGCAAGCTACCCATACAGGTTCTCCAACCAGTCGTGCAACTGCAAGAACTGCATAGGCTTACAAATGATCCCTTTGATGTTAGCCCTCTTTTATCGTCCCGACTCAAAATACTAATTCGGGATGCGCCCAGGTCCTTTAACCGCCTGAACCTATTTCCCGGATGGCCAGGACTTTATGCCTTTCCAAGTGATATAATCTCGCATCATTCGAATACGCGACTGAATATGGAATTCCATCAGAAATTGAAATTGGCAGTGGCCTTGAAGTACACCTTGAATGAGGATGTGGCTCCCTTGGTGGTCGCATCCGGCCGCGGCGTCTTGGCCCAAGCCCTTCTTAAGAAGGCAAAGGATTTGGAAATCCCGATTCATCCCGATGGGGAACTCGCCGAGCTGTTGGGAGATGTCGATGTGGGACAGTCGATCCCGGAGGAGCTATACGAAGTTGTGGCGCAGATCATGGCCATGGTATACCGGATGGACTCGGCCTTGGAACGGAAACTGTAAGTTTGATTGCTGATTGACCAAGCGGAATACGCATGCTCAAAACCGGGGGTGGAAATACCGGTTTGTAAAAGACCTGAGAGGTGTTAATTTATACAGCTCGGGAAGCGAGGGGGAATTGTTTGGAAAGTGAGATGAAGAATGGGGCGGGTTATTCCGTGCAACTTCCCAGCGACCTGGAATACATCCCACCCTTGCGGCAGTTCATCGCTGAAATCGCCCGGGTTGAGGGCTTCTCGAAGAAATTCTGCTTCCGCACCGAAATCATCGTCGATGAATTGGTGACCAACGGGATCCTGCATGGATCCCAGGACGTGCATACCACCATCAGGGTGAGCGCGAAGTTCGATGCGGGCCAATTGAATCTTTCGGTCCAGGATCAGGGCGGCACCCGACAGAACCTGGACAACCTGAAGCGCGCGGTCTACAGTCCGAAAGCTCCTTCCAGCGATGGGAAAAAGGGGCGCGGCCTGACCATAGTCCAGATGCTCAGCACCGAGCTCAAGATCGATCTGGGCGAGAACGGCCAGACCCAGGTGCAGGTGGTCAAGACCAAGGATCCGGACGATTCCCAGCCCCAGCGTGAAAAGCTTCTCTACGAGAGCGACATATGAGAATCTCGCAGCAGGTCAGCGCCCAAGACGAGCGGATCGTGCTCCTGCATTTCGAGGGCGATTTGAACGCCACCGATTGCGAAGCGACCAGCAAAATCTTCCAGGAAATCATCGACTCCAAGAAATATTTCATCATCGCGCTGATGGAGAACGTGACCTTCATGTCCTCGCCCTTCCTGGGCGAACTCATGGGCTGCAAGTTGCGACTGGTCGAAAAGGGCGGTAATTTGGTGGTGGTCGGCCTCAACTACGACCTCCGCGAGCGCCTCATCCAGATGGGCGCCGATAAGATCTTCCAGTTCTATCCGGATGCCCATGCCGCCTACAACCATTACCATTGGGAATACACCCAGACGGCCCAGGTGGTGCAGATTACCTTGCCGCCCAAGCTCCAGGCGGTGCCCGCCGTCCGCAGGTTCATCGCCGGCGTCGCGAAGCAGAAGGGCTATACTTCGCGCGACTCGTTCCGGATCGAGACCATAGTCGATGAAATCGCCAACAATGCCATCGAGCATGGGGACGCCTCGCAAGGGGAGATTTCCGTGGAGCTGCGCATCGACCGCAAGAAGTTCGAATTGCTCGTCCGCAACAAGACCTTGATGGACAAGGCCAACCAGTTGAAATACGTCATCGAGTCCAACCAGGAACCGAGCCAGGGGAACGATACCCGCGGCCGCGGCCTGGCCCTGGTGAAGCTCATCAGCAACTCCATCAATGTTTCCATCGACAAGTCGGGCACCGAAGTGAAAATCACGAAAATGCGAGAGGATAGCTAGCACCATGGATACCCAAATCGAACTCCAGATCTCGGACCTGGAAAACGTTTCCAATGGCAAGCTCATCAAGTTCATGGGAGACTTGGACGCGACCAATGTGGAATCGACCTTGGACCAGGTCACCAAGCTCATCAAAGAGGGCTTCATCAATATCGTGGCAGACTTCCGCAACCTGCGTTATGTCAATTCCACCGGCCTGGGCATCCTCCTCCATTTCAGCAAGACCGCGAAGGAAAAGAGCGGGTGTTTCAAAATCGCGAATGTAAACGATAATGTCTACGAGATCATCGAGATCATCGGGGCCAATACCCTGCTCGATATCTATGACAACGTCGAAGAGGCTATCGCGTCGCTGCAGTCGCGGAGATAAGCAGGGGTTAGGGGGAAACTTCTCCGGTTCGTTTGCGAGGGTAAAACCACCCCAAGGTCCAACAATCCAACGTGTGCCACGCCGAAGTTTTAGTTTTGAGACGCCGCCGCCCACCTGCTCTTCCCGAACCCCCAATCCCCAGCCCCTGACCCCTTTCCCA
>DAINDC010000111.1:0-4580 GCA_036732085.1 Fibrobacterota bacterium
GGATTCGGCCACGGGCGCATCCATCCTCGAGCTCATGAAGGAAATGAACCGCCGCGAGCAGACCACCTTCCTGTTCTCGACCCATGATCAGAACGTGCTCAAGTATGCGCATACCGTGGTGCGCATCAAAGATGGCCTCATCGATAGGACCTGAAGGTGGAGTTGCTTTTCAAATTGGCCGGAAGGAATATCTGGAGGCATCGCGGCCAGAGCCTGGTCATCGGTACCATCCTGTTCCTGGGCGCCGCGCTGATGACGGTGGGCAATGGCATTATATCGGGAATGGAGCTCGGCCTGCAAAAGACCGTGGTGCATGGGTTCACCGGGGACCTGGTGCTGGTCTCGGACAAGCAGGAATCGGAAAACGTCTTTCTGGAAATGATGGGCCGGGCCGTCGAACCGATCCACAATTATCCGGCCATCCGCACGGCCTTGCAACGGCATCCGCTGGTGGCCGAAAATCTTCCGGTGGGAAAGAACATGGCCATGGTCCTCAATGAGGAGGACGGGCCCTCGACCTTCCTGTACGTGTTGGGTGTGGACTTCGATCGGTACCGGAAGGCTTTTCCCGGGAACATGGAACTGATCGAAGGCAAGTTCCCCGAATCTGGAAAGCCGGCCTTGCTCCTGCCCACGGGCGCGCGCAAGCAGATCCATGGCGAGACCAATGTCTGGTTCATCCCCAAGGGCAGTAACTTGGATGCTTCCCATCTGGAAGGCGAGGCCAAGGAGCATGCGGCCGATCTCAATGTGAAGTCCAGCGTAGTGCTCATGGGCTTCAATGAAAACAATACTGCGACCGATATCCGCCTGGACGTGGATGGGATTTTCCGATATAGCGCCTTGAATACGATATTCGGTAGCTTCGCGCTGATGGATATCGAATCCTATCGGCAATGCCTGGGCTATTTCCTGGCTTCGGAACGATCGCAGGGCACTGTGACCGGGCAGGATAGCGCGCTCTTCGCCTTGGAAGGCTCGGGGTTGGATGAACTGTTTTCGGGCGATTCCCTGCTGGTGGAAAGCCGCTCAAGTTCTGCGTCCAGGAACCGGCCAGGAGCCGGTCGGCCAGGGGCCGGGGCCTTAAAAGGGAACCGGGCTCACGCTGAAGTCGCAGGCAGCGCGCAGCCTCAGGCTTCCCGGGTGGATGGTGCCGGTGTGGATCGAGACCGGGTGGATCTCGACAGGGGCGACTTCAATCTGGTCCTGGTCCTGTTGCGGCCGGGGGTCGATCCGGATCGCGCCCTCAAGGACGTCAATGATTCCCTGCGCGCGGGCAATCTGGGCGTGCATGCGGTGCCCTGGAAGAAGGCCCTGGGGCCGGTGGGCAGCATGGCCGGGCTGATCAAAGGCGCCCTTTTCCTTTTCGTCAGTTTCCTCTTCGTGGTCGCGGTCATCATCATCGTGAACACCCTGACCATGGCGGCTCTGGAGCGCACGCCGGAGCTGGGCATGATGCGCGCCATCGGCGCGCGCAAGGGATTCATCGGGGCCATGTTCCTGGCCGAGACCGCGATGTTGTCGGCGATCTTCGGGGGCGCGGGCATCGCCTTGGGCGCCTGCGTGGTGGAAATCCTGGCTCTCCTGAAACTCTCCTCCGACAACGACATGCTCCAGCTTTTCTTCGGCGGGGATAAGTTCCGGCCGGTCCTGTCGGCAGGTGACATCGGTCTGGCCTTGATGCAGTTGACTTTCGTGGCCTTGGTGGCGGTCTGCTATCCGGTCCTGCGGGCCCGCAGCGTCACGCCCCTGGACGCGGTTTACAAGGAATGAAACGGAGTTAGCCGGGACCAGTATGCGCATTCTCCTCCTCATCAGCCTGCGGAATCTGCTCCGCCAGAAACGGCGCAACCTGCTCCTGGGCGCCGCCATCGCCATCGGCATGGCCATGCTGGTCATTGCCAATGCCTTCTCGCATGGCATCTCCGACATCCTGTTCAACCGCCTGCTGAGTTACATGTCCGGCCATGTCACCGTGGCCTTCACCCAGAACGGCAATCCCATGCGGCCCGTATTCCATGACGGCGAGCGCATGATGGGAATGGTCCGCAAGGCCGTCCCCGGCTATTCCTCGGCCGAAGAAGGCATAGGCGTTTTCGCGCGCGCGGTCGGCAACGGCCGGTCGGACAATGTCATCATAGTGGGCATGGACACCCGCGTCCAGGGGAGCCGGAAGCAGCTGGAGGATTTGCGATCGGACTTCCAGATGCAGGAAGGGAAGTACGAGGATATCAACCGGACCGATATCGAGAATCCTGTGCTCGTCGCCAATTCCAAGGCCGCCTATATGATGGTCAAGGTGGGGGATTACCTGAGCGTACGGTTCCAGGACATCTACGGACGCAGCCAGGCCGCGCGTTTGACGGTAGCCGGCATCTTCCGGCCCGCCAATGTTTTCATGGCCGCCCCGGTCTTCGTCGACGTGCGCAGGCTGAAAGTCCTGGCCGGGTACGGGCCCCACGATATCGGATCGATCCACATCTCCCTCCCGGACCCTAAGCAGGATGCGGTGAAATCCGCGGAGGCGCTTTATCGGGTGCTGCGTCCGCCCCTGGCCGTCGCCTACGGGCGGATGAAGGCGGTGGATCATCCGGCCGTTGCGGGTTCGCGAAACAGGCCTGCCTCGCGGCTTGCTCCTTCCAAGCCAGTCGTAAGCGCCACGGTGCTGGGCTTCCGGGTAGACACGGCCTCGATTCACGGATTGAAGAAGATCCTGTCCCCGCATTTTCCAGGCGGGCGGGATTCTCTGGTAAAGACCGATGTCCTCGCCTCGGCCGGTCTGGCGGATGCGCTGGGCCTTAAGCCCGGGGATAGGTGCCTTCTCCGTTACCGTTCCAAGTTTGATACGGGCGAGGTCTCGGCGGAATTCAAGGTCTCGGCGATCCTGGCCCCTTCGCCCCTGGTGCCTGCGAATGTCCTCCTGGTCAATGACAAGGACTTCTATGGATTCTTCTACGACCACTGGCCCGTGCCGCCTCCGGCCGATTCCGGCGCTTTTCTTCCCGATTCCAACCAGGGGCTTTCCGCCTATCTTTGCCGGGAGTGGATCCTGCTGGACCGCACACGCACCACCGAGGAGGTGCAGAAGAAATACCGGGGGATCGCGCGCATGAAATCCAGGGCCACCACCGTGGACGCCCAGACCATGTATGAGAATGCGAGCATGATCATCAAGCTGGAATACGCCCTGAACCTTATCACCTTGGTTGCGGTATTGATCCTGTTCTTCATCATCCAGGTGGGCGTGGTAAATACCTTGCGCATGACCATCCGCGAACGCACGCGGGAAATCGGCACCTTGCGCGCCATCGGGATGCAGAAATGGGACGTGCGCAATATTTTCCTGCTGGAGACTTTTTTCCTGTCCCTTTTCGCCTGCCTGGCGGGATTGGTCCTGGCTTTCGCGGCCATGTTCTTGCTGCGGCAATTCTCCTTCCGGCAAGAGGGCAATCCCCTGGGAATTCTGCTGGTGGACGGCCATCTCCATTTCCTGCCCAGCTTGATCGGAACCGCGCTCTACTTGCTGCTGATCCTGGCCATCGCCTCCGTAACCGCCTGGTTTCCCGCCCGGCGCGCCGCCAAATTGCCGGCCGCGGAAGCCCTGAGGCATTTCGGATGAGTCGGACGATCAATCCCACCATGGTAACGCCGAGGTAACGCAAGAATGATGAAAAACGATTCCTGGCCTCTGTCCGCCTTGGTCCTGGGGGCGAGCCTCACCTTGGCCCATGCGGCATCATCCCCGCCCAAGGGCGAGGAGATCCTCGCCAAGCTCGAACACAATATGCGCCTGGCCACGGACATCACCGCCACCGTTTCCCTGACGCAGCAGAAGACGGGGCAGGGCATCAAGACCTTGGACATGCTCTTCTATCGGCGGGATGCGGACAACTCCTTCCTGATCGTCATGACCGCGCCGGAATCGGACAAGGGCAACGGCTATCTGCGCGTGGGCGACAATTTCTGGATGTACCGGCGCAATACCCGGACCTTCCAGCATGTCAATCGCGACGAGAGCATCGCCGGCACGGATGCCCAGGGCGATGATTTCGAGGATCGGAAACTCACGGAACTATACGCGCCGGTCAAGGACTCCACCGGTGCGGAAAGGGTGGTGGCCGAAGAGACCTTGGGCAAGGTGCCCGTCTACCGGATGCAGGTGACGGCCAAGGTCAATGATGTCGACTATCCCCGGAAAACCTATTGGGTGCGCCGGGACAACTTCCTCCTGCTCAAGGAGCAATCCTACGCCCTCTCCGGATCGCTCATGCAGACGGCCTATTACCTGAAGTACACGCCCATCAAGGGCCGTTTCGTGCCGGTGGAGCAGATCTTCATCGATGAATTCGAGAAGGGCAACAAGACCAAGCTCAATATCGCCGGCATCACCACGGATCCCATCAAGGCCGAGGTATTCACCAAGGCTTACCTGGAAAACCTCAGCAAATAAGCAGGGCCGGAACATGGAACGGAAAACGACATGCTGAGGTTCGTCCGCAGGGTCCGGATATTCTCGATCGCCGCTTCGTCGGCTTCCCTCATCGGGGCCGCCTTGGCCGTTTCCACGATTCCGGCCGCGG
>DAINDC010000111.1:4590-8194 GCA_036732085.1 Fibrobacterota bacterium
CTGCGTCCACGGCTACGTCCGCATCCGCATCCGAGAAACCCGCCGGGAAAGGCGAGGACGAGAACGCCCTGTTCGCGGACACCTCGAGCATCGCGGATAGTTCCTCCCTGGTGGGTAACGCCGCAGCTACCGTATCGGGCACGGACCGGAAATTGCTGGGTCTGTCGGGAAGCATCCTCAGCGTGGCCACCTTGGGGGCCGGCCGCTCCTATTTCGCCGGGCCGGACGTGAAATACTCCTCTCTCGGCGCGGGCATGGTCGGCGATGCCGCCCTGGACGCGCGCCTGCTCCGGGGCTATCGGGCTTATGCGGATCTGGAATGGTCGGTCAATCCCAATCCGGCCGGGACCGACGCGGGGACTTCGATCGGCGGGGACAGCGGGACCGCCTTCCGGGTCCCGGAAATGTTCCTGGACGCCAATATCGGGCATCGGGCCTATTTCCGCATCGGCAAACAGGTGCTGCAATGGGGGCGCTGCTTTTTCTTCAATCCCACGGATCTGATCAATGTGGAACATAAGACCTTCTTCCGACGGATAGGTAACCGGGAGGGTACCTATGGCGCCAAGGTGCACGTGCCCTTCGGAACCACCGTCAACCTCTACGGCTTCCTGGACATCCGGGGCGTGGGCCGGGCCGACAGCCTGGCGGGCGCAGCCAAGGCCGAATTCCTGGCGGGCCGCAGCGAGTTCTCCTTCATGATTTGGGACAAGGGCGGTCGGGACCCCGTGTATGGCGCGGATATTTCCACGCGCGCCTTGGGCTTGGACATCAACGGGGAAGCGGCGCTTTACCAATCGTTTGAATCCCGCACGCTGTCCTTTGCGGGTGGCTTCCCTGTCTTGGAAACCCGGCGCCGCGAATGGGCTCCGCGCATAAGCCTGGGCGCGGGGAAATCCTTCCGCGTCTCCGGCATCCAGGATCGATTGACCACGGTGGCGGAATTCTATTACAACCATCCGGGCTCGACCGCGGATCGCATGCCCTTTCCGAGCCTGGCTTCCCTGTCCCTGGCCGCCGGTTCCGGCCCTTCCTCCCAGGCGGCCCTCGCCGCCCTCGCGGCCGCGGGCCTTTACGAACCCAACTCCTTTTCGCGCCGCTATGCCGCCTGCTTCGCGACCTTCAACCGGTTTCTCCGCGCGGATATGGCCTTGACCTTCAATGCCATCGGGAACCTGGATCAAAACTGCGCCCTGATTTCCACCGGCCTTGCCTATACCGATATCAATGACTTCGGGTTGACCTTGCTCGTGAACGGGTTCGCGGGACCGGAAGGCACCGAGTATACGTTCTCCCGTCAGGCCATGCAGTTGGAGCTATTGGCCGAAGCCGCTTTTTAAATTCATCGGCCGAAGCGGCTTGATAACGTCATCGGCCGAAGCGGACGGTTGCAGCCCTCGCGCCCCTGACGACCTTCACCAACTCCAGGGCGAACAGGGGAATCGAGCCCAGGCAAAGGAAGGCCAGGCATTCCCCGACGGGCAGGGGCGCGGTCTTCAGGACGTTTTCCAGGATGGGGTACTGGTGGAGCAGGATTTGCGCGATGATGGAAAGGAACACCACCGCGAAGAGCGGCAGGTTCCCGGCGGGGCTGAGTTTCCAGATGGGTTTGGTTTCGCTGCGGGCTCCCAAGGATCGCAGGACCTCGGCGAAAATCAAGGTGGAGAAGGCCAGGGAACGGGCCACCGCCAAGTCGTAATAATGGCGTCCCCAGAGGAAGGCCGTCAGGGAGACGCCCGCGGTCAGAAACCCGGTCAATAACAAGGTATTGCGGAAGGCGCGGTCCGAGAGGAGTTCCTTCTGATCCTTGGGCCGCAGCTTCATGACCTCCGGATCGATCCGCTCCGAGGCCAGGCACAGGGCCGGTAACCCGTCCGTTACGAGGTTGATCCACAACAGGTGGATGGGCAGCAGCGGGGAGGGCAGGCCCACCACGATGGCGACCATCATCAGCAGCAGTTCGCCGGAATTCCCGGCCAGCAGGAATTGCAGGGTGTTGCGGATGTTCTGGTAGATGCCGCGGCCCTCTTCCACCGCCGCCACGATGGAGGCGAAATTGTCGTCGGTGATGATCATGTCGGAGGCCTGCTTGGTGACCTCGGTGCCGCTCCGTCCCATCGCCACGCCGATATGGGCGCCCTTGAGCGCGGGCGCGTCATTGACCCCGTCCCCGGTCATGGCCACGATGGCGCCCTCGGCCTTCCAGGCGCGTACGATGCGGAGCTTGTGCTCGGCGGTGACGCGGGCATAGATGGCCGTCCCCGCGACCTTATCCCGCAAGGCCTGCTCGTCCATGGCATCGAGCTCGGCGCCGGTCAGCACGCCGTCCCCCTCGCCCGCGATTCCCAGCTCCTTGGCGATGGCCAAGGCGGTGAAGGGATGATCGCCCGTGATCATGACCACCCGGATTCCCGCCAGCCTGCATTTGGCCACGGCTTCCTTGGCTTCCGGGCGGGGCGGATCGTACATACCCGCCATACCGACGAAGGTGAGATCGCGTTCCACTTCTTCCACGGTCGGTTTATGTCTCTCATCCAGCGGGTGGTTCCCGGGGTCCCCAAAATCGCCATACTCCCTAAAGGCCGAACCGATCACGCGCAAGCCCCGCGCCGCCATGGCCGCATTCGCCGCGACGATCCGGCCGCGGGCGACGGCATCCATGGGCACGGCGCCCCGTTCGGTAAGGACAAAAGTGCAGAGGTCCAGCAGGATGTCGGTCGCACCGTTCACGAGGACCCGGGCAGGCTGTCCACTTTCCTTCCGGATGGCGCTGGCCCGCTTCCGCTCCGAATCGAAAGGGTAGGCGAAAACCTTTTCCTCCCGCGCGGAATCGTCCGGCCCGAATCCCATCTTCCTCCCGGCCGCCAGCATCGCGCCTTCGGTGGGATCGCCGGCCACCTTCCATTCGCCTTTTTCCTGGCCATGCTCCTGGTTTTGATCTTGGTTTTGATTTTGGTTTTGATTTTGGTCTTTATCTTGGTCTTTATCTTGGTAAAGGCTCGCGGTGACGGTCCCGGTCTGCACCGAGGCCAATCGGCGCAAGCGCCCGGCTTGCTCGCTATCCGGCGCCTTGCCATCGATGCGTACCGATCCAATGGGCGCCAAGCCCGTGCCTTCCACCTGGAAGGTTTCCCCCGCGATATACAGCTCCTTGACCGTCATGCTCCCGGCCGTGAGCGTTCCGGTCTTGTCGGTGCAGATTACGGTGGCGGATCCCAAAGTCTCCACCGAGGGCAGGCGACGGACCAAGGCATTGCGTTTGACCATGCGCTGCACGCCCAAGGCGAGAGCCACGGTCACCACCGCCGGCAGGCCTTCCGGCGCCGCGGCCACGGCCAAGGTCACGGCGGTGAGGAACATCTCGAAGGGTTCCCGGCCACGCAGCAAGCCGAGCGCGAAAAGTACGGTCACCAGGGCCAGGCAGATCCACACCAGGTTCCGTCCCAAAACGTCCATGCGCTTTTGCAAGGGCGTGGACTCCTCCGCCGATGCGGAATCCAGGAGGCTGGCGATGCGGCCGATCTCGGTGCCCGGGCCCGTGGCCACCACCACGGCGGACGCGGCTCCCGAAGCCACGCTCGTGCCCATGTAAACCATATTGAGC
>DAINDC010000111.1:8204-8950 GCA_036732085.1 Fibrobacterota bacterium
GGCAGGTTGGCGCCCGGCAGCGCGTCCGGGATCTTGGCCACCGCTTCCGGTTCGCCCGTAAGGACCGCCTCCAGGCATCGCAATCCCGAGACTTCCAGGAGGCGCGCATCGGCGGGAACCAAATCCCCGGATTCCAGTTCGAGGATATCGCCGCGCACCAGATTCGCCGCGGGGATATTGCTGACCTTGCCGTCGCGCCGGACCTTGGCGATGGGGGCGGTCATCTTACGGAGGGCCGCGATCGATTGTTCCGCATGGTATTCCTGGAAGAAGCCGATCACGCCGTTGAGGAGGACGATGATCAGGATCGCCGCCGCATCGACCGCTTCGCCCACGGCGCCGGAGACGATTCCGGCCACGATGAGCACCCAGATGACCAGACTCTTGAATTGACCCAGGAACAGTTTCCAAGGACGGATGCCGGCCTTTTCCGGAAGGGTATTGCTCCCGTTGGCCGCGAGCCGGCGAGCCGCTTCGCCTTCCGTGAGACCCAAGGTGCGCGCGGTCCCCAACTCCTGCAGCACCTGATCGCCGGAAAGCGATTGCCACTCCCGTTTATCCGTATTCCGCTCCGCAACAGGATCGGCGAGTCGTCGTGGTTTCATGGTTTGGTTTTGATATAATCTTGCATTCATAAAAAACCAAACGCGGCATGCATGGGAAGCCCAGTGGACAGCATGGACTGCCCGGCCCCGGGGAGAAAGCCGAGGCGCTACCGGATCGAAGGCGTTTCGGCGATATTCTCC
>DAINDC010000111.1:8960-10762 GCA_036732085.1 Fibrobacterota bacterium
GAGCAAGGTGCGGTATTTTTCCGGATTTCCATTGAGGATCAGGCCCGGTCCCACCAGGTACTCTTCTTCATAATCGCCCTGGATGGCATAACCATTGAACCGGATATAATCCTTGAGCCGATCCAAGGTGGGCATCTCCACGTCATAGGGTCCGACATGGAGGATTTCGGCGGACAACCCGTATTTCCAAACCACCACCCGCAGGTCCCCATCCATCGGTTCGGGAAATCCCTCCGGAACCGGGATGCCGTATTCGCCCGTCCAGGCGGACTTGTCCTGGGAGTTGCTGGTCAACTGCCAGCGCGCGCTCGGCACCGGTATTTCCTTTTCCGATTGCTTCCCGGCATGCTTGTAAAAATATTTGTAGAGCTTCCGGAAGGCTTTGCCGGCGACTTGATCGGGATCGCCTGTCCTGGCGACAATGAGCATCTTCCGATCCGGAAGCACGGTCAGGCGGGGCTTTAAAAGCGAGTCGGAAACCACGGGATCGGCCTGGATCGGAAGGGTGGAAAACCATCCTGCGACGATTAGGATTCCCAAAAGGGATGAATATTTCACATGTCCTTCTTTCGTCGATTCCCGATCCATGGGATAGGGGCGGCGGACCGTCACCGCGAGATTGGAATTGCAACTTGCGTGCCGGAAGGTAGGTTGCCAGGAAGGGACGAAAAGAGGCCCCCTCGGGGTTCGGTGAACGGAGCCCGGTTTGGGAATGCCAGAAAGGCCAAGCCGCTGGGACAGAATGGCCGGGTCCGGCAGTCAGAATGGCATGGGAATTGCCTTTCTTAGTCTGCGATTATAGAAGGTGCGATTTGAAAAAGGACGGTTAACTTGAGCGATACCCCATTTTGGAGCTTGGCCCCGGAAGAATTGATGCGGCAAACGGGCAGCGGCCCGCGGGGGCTGGACGAAGCGATGGCGCAAAGGCGCATCGCGGCGGAAAAGCCGAACCGGATCCATGCCAAGGCGTCCGGGACCGCCTGGTTATTGCTCTGGGCCCAATTCAAGAGCCCGATCACCTTGCTCATGATGGTGGCCGCGGTGCTTTCCATTTTCCTCGGGGAGACCACCGAAGGCGTCCTCATCCTGATCATCCTCGGATTGAGCGGGTTCCTGGGATTCTGGCAGGAGCGTCACGCCGCGGTTACGGTCCGCAAACTCCTTGACCTCGCGACGGTGAAGGCCCAGGTGGTGCGCGACGGGAAGCTTGTGGACATAGACCTGGAAGAGGTCGTTCCCGGAGACGTGGTGAACCTGGAGGCCGGGTCGGCCGTTCCCGGCGATGGGCTGATCCTGGATTCCAAGGATCTGTTCGTCGATGAATCGCCGCTGACCGGGGAATCGTTCCCCGTGGAGAAGCATCCCGGGCGGGTGGCCGCCGACGCGGCGGCGCACGAGAGGACCAACAGCCTTTTCCTGGGCACCCACGTGGCCAGCGGAATGGGCACCGTCCTCGTGTCCGCGGTGGGTTTGCAGACCCAGTTCGGGAAAATCTCGCGCGACCTCAGCCTGCGGGCCCCGGAAACGGCTTTCGAGCGCGGCACGAAACATTTCGGTTACCTCCTCCTGGAAGTGGCCCTGATCCTGTCGCTCATCATCTTCTCCCTGAACGTGGGCTTCCATCGGCCCATCCTGGAATCGCTGCTGTTCACCTTGGCCTTGACCGTAGGGCTTACGCCGCAACTGCTGCCCGCCATCCAGGGCATCACCATGGCCCGCGGGGCTGGCCGAATGGCGAAAAAGGGCGTTATCGTCCGCAGGCTTTCCTCCATCGAGGATTTCGGGGCCATGACCATCCTCTG
>DAINDC010000111.1:10772-14106 GCA_036732085.1 Fibrobacterota bacterium
CCTTGACTTTGGGGCAATCCGGACTGAAGTCCGCCTTGGATCCGGTCGGCCGGGAAAGCGGCAAGCTGCGCCTGTTCGCGTACCTGAATTCTTCCCTGCAATCGGGCTATGCCAATCCCATCGACGAGGTGCTGAAGGCCTTGCCTCAGCCGGGCGCGGAAGCCTTCCGGAAGATCGGCGAGGTCCCGTATGATTTCGCGCGCCGGCGGCTGAGCGTCGCGGTGGGGGCCCCCGAGGGAAACCTGCTGATCACCAAAGGGGCCTTGGAAGGGATCCTGGAGCTATGCGTAACCTCGGAAGGGGCGGATGGTGAACTGGTTCCCATGGCAACCGTCAAAAAAGCGATCGCGGATCAGGCCGATAACCTGGGCCGGCAAGGCAGCCGATGCCTGGGGGTCGGCTATCGCATCTTGTCAGCGGGCGAATCCGTCGAGCAGGCGGGCGAGCAGGGGTTGGTCTTCCTGGGCATCCTGGCCTTTTCCGATCCCATCAAACCCGATGCCTCCGAGAGCCTGGCCCGGCTGCGGGAATTGGGAGTGGCCGTGAAGATGATCACGGGCGACAATCGGCTGGTCGCGGCCAAGATCGCCTCCGAGGCGGGCATGCGGGCCGACCGGATCCTGACCGGAGGGGAAATACGTCTCATGAGCACCTTGGCCTTGGCCCGGCGCGCGCCCGATACCGATGTTTTCGCGGAGATGGATCCCAGCCAGAAGGAAAGGATCATCATCGCCCTCCGCAAGTCCGGGGAAACCGTGGGCTATCTGGGAGACGGCATCAACGATGCCACCGCGCTCCATGTCGCCGATGTGGGCATCTCCATCGACTCCGCCGCGGACGTGACCAAACAGGCCGCCGATATCGTGCTCCTGCACAAGGATCTGGACGTCCTGGCCGCCGGAGTCCGCGAGGGCCGCCGCGCCTTCGCCAACACCCTGAAATATGTTTTCATAACCACCAGCGCCAATTTCGGAAACATGTTCTCGATGGCCGGGGCCTCCCTGTTCGCCTCCTTCCTCCCCATGCTCCCCAAGCAGGTCTTGCTCCTCAATTTCCTGAGCGATCTCCCCGCCATGGCCATCGCCTCCGACGAGCTGGATCCGGAGCAGGTGCGGCTCCCCAGGCGTTGGAACAACAAGGAAATCCAGCGCTTCATGATCGTCTTCGGCCTGATCAGCTCCACCTATGATTTCCTGACTTTCGGGACCTTGCTGGCGATGAAGGTTCCGGCCGGACAATTCCGCACCGCCTGGTTCCTGGAATCGGTCCTGTCCGAACTGATGGTCCTCCTCATCATCCGGACCCAGCGCTGGTCCTTCCAAAGCCGGGTGGGAAGGGGAATGCTCTGGCTGACGATCGTCGTTTCCGCGGTAACCTTGGCGATACCCTATCTTCCTTATACCGGTCTGCTGGGATTCCAGGCCTTGCCCGTCCATGTGCTCCTGACCGTGGGCGCAATCCTCCTCGCCTATGGCCTGACTTCCGAGCTGGCGAAGCGGCCTTTCTACCGCAAGTCGAGGCTCGCATAGCGGCCGGTTTGGAGATTTCCTGCCGGATACGGCTGCGAAGTGAAGAAGCGGATTTTCCTTCCGATAGTCTTGGCGTGGGCATCGCCGTTTAACTTATGTTGAGGATATGCCCTTAACCAGGGGATGCATCATGAGCCGAAGGAATGCACCATGAGCATAACGGCGGCGGCCACCCTCCGAGAAATCCTGCGCGTGCGGCCCTTGGCGGCGGAAATCCTGGAAAAGGAAACCGGTTACCAAGTTTGGAATTGCCTGGATGAACCCTTGTCGGATTTCTGCGCCGGGACGAGAATGTCCGCCGGCCTGTTCACGGAACGGCTTTCCAGATTGCCGGCCGTTCCCGCCGACACCAACTGGAATTCGAAACCGATCTATTATCTGATCGATCATCTCACCCGCAACCATGACGATTTCCGGGATCGGGAGATGCCGGCGATAACCGCCCTGCTGGCGACGGACCTGCTTCCGGCCTATCCGGATAAATATGTCATCAAATTGCTCGTGCAGGAATTCAAATATTTCCAACAGGAATTCCTGAAGCATATGCATGAAGAAGAGACCTTCCTCTTTCCCAAGATAATGCGGAACGAGGCTTGTTACCGCTTCAAGGAACTGGAACCGGAAGTCCACAAAGGCTCGGTGAACCTCTATTTCAAATTGGAGACCCACAAGCCCGAGGTCGAATTCAAGCGCATGATCACTTCCATCAAGGACAAGCTGCACAACCGGATCCTCAAGGATTCCGCCGCCGACATCGCCGTCAAGGTCCAGGCCGCGCTCGGTTCGTTGGCGACGCGGTTGACGCTCCATGCCGATTTGGAAACCGATGTCCTTTTCCCACGGGCGGGCCGCTTGGAGCAGGAATTGTATGAAAGCTATGCGCCCGGGATTTCCCGGTTTCCCGGGGACCAATGATATTCGTCGGCCATGGCGGTCACGGCGCCCAGAAGCTGATCCCGAATGGATATCACCTGGGTTTCCGGCCGCAGGATATTGAAGCAGGAAACCAGTTCCATTCCGTTCTGGGCGACCCGCCTTTTCGGATCCGTCACCAGCAAATCGATCTGCCGGGGGAAATCGGCGGCCAGCACCAAGGCTTCCAGGCTATTGCGGGCCGTGAGCACTTCGAAGCCTTCGCCTTCCAATATGCATTTGGCGTATTCACGGATGGACTTCTTTTCATCCACGAACAGGATGCATGGGGCTTGGGGTTGGTTTGCATAAACCATCGGCTTCTCCTTGGTATAGAATCTCAGGATACCCCCTAATCAATTCCCATGCCATCCCCAACTTTACTGGATCAGCCTTTGTTTTTCTTTCACACGCATCGGATCCCGGAGGGCATGGACGCACCTACCCGCTTTCATTTTGGCAGATTATTTGTCATCCTGGCATCACGGTTGGCATAAAGGCAAAAGCCGAACCTCTTCGATCCGCAACCTTCCTTTCCGTCCGATTCCCAATAAGCTTGTTTATCCAAAACTTCCCCGCCCAATCCCTGGCCCGTCGATTGCTTTCATAAGCTGCAAAATCTCATAGGTTAAGGAGCCACCATGAACCCCGCGAATTCTCCCTTGGTCTTGAAAACCCGTTTGGACCTACTGGACTTGCCGGATGCGGGAGAGGGATGGTGTCTGACCTATTACCTCCCCTTCCATAAGAATTGGCGAGCGCCGATGGAAGACAACCTCCTTATCAAAGACTTGCGCCGAACGGCCCAGGCCGCCTTGGAAAAACGGGGTGCGGTCCCGGAGGAAATCGAAAATCTACTCGCACCCCTACAGCGCATCCTGGACGTACAAGAT
>DAINDC010000112.1:0-1964 GCA_036732085.1 Fibrobacterota bacterium
GTCGAGCTTGGCCCGCAGCATGGCGATGCCCACGGGATCCAGTCCGCTGGTGGGCTCGTCCAGGATCAGGAGGCGACCGCAGTCGAGCATGGCGATGGCCAGGGCCAGCCGCTGCTTCATGCCTTTGGAATAGGCGCGCAAGGGCTTGGAGGTCAGCTCCAGGCCGAAGCCGTCCAGGTAACCTTCAAGTTCCGACGCATCCATGTTACGGTTCAGCCCGGCCAGCCGGGAATGCAGGTCGATGAGTTCCCGGGCCCGCGCCCGTTCCGGGAAGTCCACGGACTCCTGGAGGTATCCGATGCCGCGGCGGGATTCGGGGGCCGCGGCCGGCTCGCCGAAAAGCATGGCGTCGCCGCGCGTCCAGGGCCGCAATCCCAGCATCATGCTGATGAGGGAAGACTTGCCCGCGCCGTTCTCGCCGACCAGGGCCACGCAGGCGCCGGCGGGGATTTCCAGTGAGAGGGGGCCAATCACGGATCCGCGCCCATAGTCCAGCACCAGATCCTGGCAGGCGAAGGCGGGCGTGCTCATGGCCTAAAGCCTTTCCAGCTTGCGGAAGAGATCCACCTTGCCCGGAATCGAAGCGTCGGCTTCGCGCCAACCGAAATCCGGCCAGGTCTGTTCAGCTTTCAATAACCCGGACGCGCCGTACCAATAGCTTCCTTGGACCAAGGCGCTATCGCCGTCCCGGACCGTCTCCGAGATCTTCCACGAGGCTTCGGAATGGCCCTGGTAATCGAGCGTATCCGAACCGGTGAGTTCGCGGCGGACGTTCAGCGCGCCCAGGGACTGCTTCGCGCTCCAACCTTCCGAGAACAGCGCGGGCAAGGCGAGATGGAGGGTCGTGTCCTGGACCGCGGCCGCCTTGAGCGGGAAGAAGCGCGCGCCGCCGCCGGGCTGGGAACTTTCCAGCAGCAGCCCATCCGCCGAGAACCGCAGGAGCCGCGTACTCTGTTCGACCAAGGCGCCGGTAGCCTTGTCGATGATGCGTAGGGATACCACCTTGAGGGTCTCGCCGCCGACTGTCGAATCCCCTTTGTAGGCGAAAACCAATCGGCGATCGGAGAGCACCTGCTTATCGGTGGTGGCCCCGGACTCGCGCAAGGATTCCTTAACGCTGAAGGTGAGGCTGTCCCCGAGATGGAAAAGACCTTGGAAGGATCGGATTTCCGATGGCTTGGGTAGGATTTCCCGGGTGGAGAAGAGGTCGCAGCCGGCGAGTAGGGTCAGGACGGCCGCCCATAACGGGCCGGATTTCCTCAGCATTTGACAAGGGAATATACAAGCAAACCGGTCCCGCTCCAAGCACCGGCAGGCATTGCGCCCATGGGTTGTGCGGGAGGCCCGGGAGCCGGGATTTCGGGAACCGCCGCAGGTTTCCGGAACCGCTAAAAAAATAGGTAGGTTTTCCATCATGGCAAAGACCGCAGGCAACCCCGGCTTGGATGGCGACGAGACCCACGGTAATCCGGAACTCTCCCCGCCCCAGGTCCTGCAGGTCGATATCCAAACGCGCTTCGGCCGGCTCCGGGGTAACCTTCCCGTTCCCCCCGCGGGCATGCGCCTGTCCGAGCTGGCCTGGAACGCCATGGCTTTGGATGAAAGACTGGTAGGCATGGCCGTGGCTTCCGAGGTTAAACAAGGCCGCCAGGTGTCCTGCCAGAAGGGCTGCGGGGCCTGTTGCCGCCAAGCCGTGCCGGTGACGCCCGCCGAGGCCTGGATGCTCGCCGACGTGGTCGCCTCCTTTCCCGCCGATCGCAGGGCCAAGGTCCTGGAACGATTCGCCGCCGCCCGGGAACGCCTCGCGGAGGAGGGGTTCGGAGACCGTTCACTGCCGGGTACGGCTACCGAAAACGACGTGCTGGCCCTGGGCCTCGACTACTTCCGGCTCGGCATCCCCTGCCCGTTCCTGGAGGAGGAATCCTGTTCCATCCATCCGCATCGCCCCTCCGCCTGCCGCGAAT
>DAINDC010000112.1:2001-14094 GCA_036732085.1 Fibrobacterota bacterium
CTGCCCACCGATGCCGTACCTCTCGCCACCAGCCTGACCGAAGGGCTCTCCAAGCTTTCCGCCATGATCCTCGATACGGAACCCCAGGTCGTCCCCATGACCTTGGCCCTGGAATGGGCCGCCGCGCATCGCGAGCAAGGCCGGCAACGCTACGACGGAGCCTTCCTCTTGGGCGCCTTGGTGGAGCTCCTGGGCTCCCCGGGCCGGAACCAGCCTCCGGCCGCCCCCGATCCAACTTGCTAGATTTACCCTCATGAGCCTCAAGACCGCCATGTCCACCGCGGTTTTCGTCCTGGCCGCCGGCATGGTCATTACCTTGCTTGTTTTCTGGAATGTCTACATCATCTCCGACTACCATACGATCAAGGAACTCTACCTCATCACGCATGGCGATCCCAATGTCCCGGCGACGGGCCGCTGGACGGTCCTGGCCATTGGCATCACCTTCCTTTCCCTGGTGCTCGTCGCGCTCTCGTTCTTCTTCGTCACCTTCCTGCGCGGCGCCCGCTTCAAGCAGCAACAGAAGGATTTCGTAAACATGATGACCCATGAGCTGAAGCTGCCCATGTCCTCCATCCAGATGTTCGCCCAGACCCTGGTCGAGAGGAAGGTGGACCCGGAGGAGCGGGAACGCTTCCTGGAGTGCATCCTCAATGACTGCACCCGCATGAACCAACTGCTCGATCATCTGCTGAAGTCGCAGCAAATCGAACGCGGCGCGCTGCCCGTCCACCGCCGCAAGCTGGACGTCAGCCAATTCCTGGAATCGTTCAAGGAGAAATGGCCGCGCCCCCTGAAGCTGCGCCTCGACCCGCGCTCACAGGCCCAAGCCAATGTCGACCCCGTGCTGCTCGAACTCGCTTTGACCAACCTCGTCAACAATGCCGAAAAGTACGGGCAGGGCAGCGTACCGGAGGTGGCCATGGAGGCCGATGCCGCCCAAGTGCGCATCAGCGTCCGCGATGCGGGCAACCCCATTCCCAAGAAATACGCGAAGAAGATCTTCAAGCGCTTCTTCCGCATGCCGACCCGGGACACGCGTCGCCAGAACGGCGTCGGACTGGGGCTCTACATCGTCAGGACCATAGTCAAGGAGCATAAAGGCATGCTGGCGCTCACTTCCGGATCGGCTGAAGCGGACGGCTGGAAGGGGAACTGCTTCACCATGAGTTTCCCGAGGTCGAAATGAACCGCATACTGCTCATCGAAGACGATCGGAATATGGCCATGGGCCTGGAGTTCAACCTCAAGACGGAGGGCTTCGACGTCACCTATTGCGCCGACGGCGAGACCGGGCTGGAGATGCTGGCGCAGAGGTCGTTCGACCTCCTGGTGCTCGACTGGATGCTCCCCGGCGCCGATGGCCTGGAAGTGCTGCGGAAGGTCCGGCAGACCAATGTGTCCGTGCCCGTGCTCCTGCTTACCGCGCGGGATTCCAAGGAGGACATCGTGGAAGGCCTCAACAGCGGCGCCGACGATTACCTCACCAAGCCCTTCGATCTCAATATCCTCATGGCGCGCATCCGCTCCCTCTTGCGCAGCCGCGCCTGGCTCACCCAGAAGGAGTCGGCGAACGAAGCCCGCTTCGGGGACGTCCACATCAACTTCGAGACCTTCGAGGCTTCGATCGGGGAAAGGAAGATCCGGCTCAGCTACAAGGAAGCCATGATCATGAAGCTGTTCTGGGACAGGCGCAACCAGGTGGTCACGCGGGAGGAACTGCTGCAAAAGGTCTGGGGCATCGAGGGCTATATCCAAAGCCGCACCGTGGACAACCATATCGTGCAGCTGCGGAAAATCTTCGAGCAGAATCCAAAGAATCCCAAGCTCATCCTTTCCATCCACGGCTCCGGCTATAAATTCGTGGGCGGCTGAGCCCGCGCCTTGGATATTGTCCGGGCCGGGATGCGATACTTGACTCATTCGCTCCCATCATCTTTCACCATCAAGGGCAAACCGTTGCAGAATCCGAACAGCCGAATTTCCCGATCCGGTACGCTGGCATTGGCGCTCGTCCTAACCCTTCCCGCCCACCGCGCCGAAGCCGCGCAATGCGGCACCGCCCTCCTCTTCCAGCCCGGAAAAAAGCGACCCCAGGCGGCCTTCAAGATCGGCAATATGATGCTCGCCTCCGCGGTCGACAACCGGGCCCGCACTTTGGTGACGGATCACTTCCTCATCCACTATTCCCTGCGCGGTCTGCACAGGGTGCGCACCGGCCCCGAGGACGCGGCCCTCACCCATGCCGCCGACTCCCTGTATGCGGTCTTCGCCGCGCTTCCCGACGCGCCCCGCGATTCCGCGGTCTATGCCCGCCTGGATGCGGCCGAAGCCGCGCATCCCGCCTACGTCCGCAAGGTGGCCGAGGACGCGGAGGGAGCCTGGGCCTATTATGTCGGCAAGCTGGGGATGAAGGCGCCGCATTCCGATGTCCTCTCGGTGCAATACAACGTGTCCGCCTCCCTGCCCCGCAAGTTCCCTATCGACTTGGTCGATGTCGGAACCGCGGACCGGGATTTTTTCGGGGAGACCTATGCCGTCACCTATCCTCCGAAGGAACTCTCCATCACCTTCGAGAATGATTTCCTCTGGAACACGCGCCTGGATTCCCAGGGGCATATCGTCGGGGACAGCATCCAGAGCCGGGTGAGCGGCAAGGTCCTGCACAATTACGTGAAGGAATGGGATCTGGGCATCAAGGTCACCGTCTACCACGAGTTCTACCATGCCGTGCAGTTTACCTATAATCCTAATGTGCAGACGTATCATGCATGGTACGAGATCTCGGCGGTGGGCATGGAGGAGCGGAACGCTCCCGAGGTCAACGATTACTTCCAGTACCTCCCGTGCGTGCTCTACAACCATGACCGGGTGGCCCTGACCTCCCTGTCCCAGGGACCGTGCACGCATGCGCCCATGTACGGCCATGGCATTTTCCACCAGTACCTGAGCCATACCCTGGACTCCGCTTTCGACGTGAGGGTATGGGAAGATCTGTCCCGCAACGGGGATGCGCTCCCCGCCGCGCTCGCTTCCACCTGCGCCAAATACGGGAAGGCCTTTCCCGCGCTCTATTCGGATTATGCCGCCCAGCTACTCTTCAGCGGAAGCCGCTTCCATCCTCCCGGAGCCCTGTTCGCAGCGGATATCCCGCTCTGGCCGGACCTGGCCATCGATTCGGTGGACATGACCGATGCCATTCCCGACCGCCTCATCAGGCTGCCGGCCGTCACTTTTATCGTCCTCAAGGTGAAGTGGGACGCGAAATCGATCGTGAAGCATGTGATGGCGCGCGGCCCGACGGGAATCACGCGGATCCATGCCGATGCGGACAGCTCCGTGGTGGAACCGCTGGCCGAAACGGAATTCAATCTGGTTCAGCCCCGCGCCGGATTCCAGGAATACTATCTGATCGTCGCCAACCCGTCCTTCACGGATGCGGCCACCTTTGAGATCAAAGCGCCGGAAGATCGGTTCTACGCATTCCCGAATCCCGTGCGCACCACGGCACCGGCCATCTTGTACTTCTCGCAGACCAAGGACATGGCCTTTCCCGCCCAGGTGGAAATCTTCGGGGAGGGCGGGGATCTCGTGCGCGCCTTGGCCTTTGCCACCGCCGACGATGCGTTGACATGGGATCTGAGGGACGGCAACCTGAACCTGGTGAAGCCCGGGGTCTATTATTACCGGCTTGGGAAAGCCGTCCTGCGCCCGATGGTCATCCTGAAGTAGGGGAATAAATCCAAGCGGGGAAATAAAAAACCCCTCCATCCGGAAGGGTTCGATCTGGGTCGGTGTCGGTCCGGATTTAGAAAACCGTCCTCAGTCCTCGTCCTTTGCATTCAGCTTCCGCTGCAATTTTTCCTTCAGCTTCTCCTGCTGCTGCTTGATCAATTCTTCCTGCTTGGCGCCCGGTGATTGCAATTCCGCGGAAGCCGAAACCACGGGATTGGCCGCCGAGGATTTATCCGGACCCGATACGCGTGCCTGCCCGGTAACGGTAAGTCCATCCGGATCCCGATCGAGGATCATGCGATGGAGTTCGAGCGCCAAAGCCGCGCGCTCCTCCGGTTTGGCGGCCTGCAGGGCCCGGCGTTTCTCCGTGATCAAGGTGATCATCCTCTGCATCTTTTCCTTGCGATCGTGGAAGGCCTGTTTCTGGTCGGCGGAAAGGCCGCGGGCGGGCGCGCGTTGCTCTTTGGAAATCTTGGCGCTGTGGAGGATGGGTGGATTCGCGGAGGCTCCCACGGAGGGCTCTTCCACCTGCATCTGACCGGCGGAAGGCTTGGCTTTCAATTCAGCCTTGGGCTTGGTTTTGGAATCGGCGAACGCGGCGCTAATCGTCAGCAGTCCCGCCAGTACCGTCATGTGTCTTGCCATTTTCATTTTATTACCGGATGCCGTGATGTTATCGGAAAACCGTGCCTTCTAAAATTAAATACCATGCAATATTTACGCCTGTTATTATGCCCCTCAAAATGTCCGAAAACGCCATTTTAGAAATCCGGTTGCGACCTGAAATCGTGACCTTTCGTTCCAACCCCATACCCACATGCGAACGGTCGCCACTTAAAGCCGTATGACCAAAGCACTTGTGAAAGGCTCCAACCGCAGGAACCTTTCCACCCGAGAATCTCAATCTCAATCCTTGGCCCCCTTGAACTCTTCCTTGCGGATGCCCAAGCGCTCCATGATGTCCCGGAGCACCTTGCGATCGATGCCCAGGAAGGAGGCGGCCAAGGTCAGGTTGCCCCGCGCCTTGCCGAGCGCCAGGTTGATGGCCTTGGCCTCGGCCTGTTCGCGCGCGGCCTTCAAGGACAATAATTCGCGGCCGGGATCGTCCGGCAGATCCAGGCTATCCACGTCGATGACGCGGGAGCTGGAATTGAGAAGCGCCTTCTGGATCTTGTTCTCGAGTTCGCGGACATTGCCGGGCCACGTATACTTGAGGAGGGATTTCTCGGCGGCGCGCGTGAGCACGGCCGCATTCATATTGAAGGAGGCGCAGGCCTTCTTGAGGATATGGTTCGCCAAGGCCAGTACGTCCCCCTCGCGATCGCGCAAGGGCGGGAGGCGGAGCTGCACCAGGTTGAGGCGGTAATAGAGGTCCTCCCGGAACCGGCCTTCCTTGATCTCCTGGGTCAGATCGCGGTTGGTCGCGGCGATGATGCGCACGTCCACGGCCACCTCTTCGTTGCCGCCGACGCGGCGGATGCGGCCGGATTGCAAGGCGCGCAGGAACTTGACTTGCATCAGGATGGGGAGTTCGCCGACTTCATCGAGGAACAGGGTTCCGCAATTGGCCTGTTCGAAGAGGCCTTTCTGCTGGCCCGTGGCGCCCGTGAAAGCGCCTTTCTCGTGCCCGAACAATTCGCTCTCGATCAGGTGCTCGGGAATCGCCCCGCAGTTCACGGCGATAAACGGTTTGCCCGTCCGGGTGGAATGCCCGTGGATATAGGTGGCGAGCAGGTCCTTGCCCGTTCCGGTCTCGCCCGTGATGAGCACGGGGACATTGCTGGCGGCGGCGCGTTGGGCCGCCTCGATCACCTTGCCCATCTCCGGCGACGTATACACGAGATCGCCGCTGCCCTTGATCTCCTTCAGGGACTCGATGCGCTCGGCCTGTTCCAACTGGGTCTGGTTGCTCCCCAGGACGCCGCCCAGCAATTGGCTGATGCGGCCGAACAGGTTCCTCTGCGCCTCCGTGAAGGGCGAATCCGGCCTTTGCCTATGCAGGTAGAGCAGGCCGGTGATCTGACCGCTGACATGATTGACGAGCGGGGATACCAGGATGGAATGGATGTTCTTCTGGACGATGGACCGGGTGCTGACCTCGTCCGAGCTGCCGCCCGCGTCGACGGCGGACCAGATGAGGGTTTCGCGGTTGCGGAGCGCGGCATTGACGGCGGAATGGGAATAATTCTCGTTGTCTTCCGGAACCGAGCAGACCAGGCTCAGACCGCCGCCGTCCACGGTGAACAGGTAACCGCCGTCGGCTTCCATGAGTTCCATCCCCAGGACCAGGATCTCCTCCGAGGACTGGCGCTTGTCCGGGTTTTCCAGGAGCCGGATCACGCCGTCCAGGAGGCGCTCGTAGGGATTGGCCTTCGCGGCCGCGCCGTTCAGAGCCTGGGCCTGGGGGGCGCCGGGCGCCGAAGTCGGGAGCGTCGGATTGGGAACTGCCGGCGCGGAAGCCGGTGCGGAGGCCGCTTGCGGGACTTCGGCGATATAGGTCTCGCCGCCGACATTGATCTCGTCGCCTTGGGCGAGCAAATGCTCGCCGAGCAAGGACCCGTTCACGTCCACGGTCCCGTTCATGGCCATCAGCTTGAACTGGCCGCCCTGTTTCAGGATCTGGAAATGGATCTTGCGGATGGATTCGCCTACGAGAAGCAGGTTGTTAACCGCGCCGCTACCTGCGGTAAAGACATTATGGGCCATGACAAAGGTCTCGCCCGTGGTTTTGTTCTTCAGGATCACTGTTTACCGGCCCTCCTCTGGAAGTCGAATACCGTTGGCTCACCGCCGCCCACCGTCACAGAATCCTGGATGATGGGATGGCTGGCCGCATCCTGGATTTCCAGGAGATGGCGCGCGGCGGGAAGATGGATTTCACCGCCGGCCGGATACCGCACGCGGTTGACCAGGACGCGGTAATTCTTCGGGAGCCCGGAAACGATCAGGACCCCGTATGGCCGCAGCGTCGGCTTGCGCGAACCCGCTATGGTTTTTCCGCTTGCCAGGGTGTTTCCACTAATGCCCACGGGGCCGCCCGGAGCCGGGGCCGGGGCCACGGACGAGCCGGTCTCATCCCTGGATAGCTGGCTCATCTCCCGCTGCATCAGATCGCGTCCCATGTCCCCGGTGCGGGGTCGGCCCTGAAGAAAAAAAATCCCCCATGCGGCGACCGCCAAGAAAGCGGCGACCGCCAAAAAGGCGACGGCGCCCACGATCAGGATCCGCGCATTCGAGTTCCGCGCGAGGACGGTCGGGGCCGCGGCCGAGGCCGCATGCATGCCCGGGCCGAAGGACGGCGACGAGGACGTCACGGCCGGTTCCACTATGTCATTCAGGCGCATGCCGAGTTCCTGGAATTTGGCCTGGGCTTCCGCGTCCTCCGGCTCCGCTTCCAGGAGCTCCCGGAGCCGGGCGAAGGCTTCCTCGATACGGCACGCGCCTTCCGAGGCGCGCACCATGGCCCAGAGCCACGCACGCTGTTCCCGGCGGATGACGGAGTGCAAGGCTTCCTTGCCTCCCGCGATGGCCAAGGTGTTTCCCTGCATGGCCTTGAGGCCGCGCAGCAAGGGTTCGAGGGTCGCGGGGCGCGACTTCGGATCGGGGCTGAGATAAGGCGCGAGCATGGCCTTGACCGACTGCGGGACCTCGCTCAACTCATGCAAGGGGATGCCCGTCTGGATGAGGGAGACCACTTCCTCCGGGGACTTGCCGCGGTAATAGCGGCCTCCCTGGAACAGCTCCAGGACCACCAAAGCCAGGGAATAAAATTCGGAAAGCTTGTCCAGCGGGCCCTGTCCGCGTAGGATTTCCGGCGGGAGATAGGCCAAGGTCCCCTTGAGCCCGTGTCCGATGGGATCGGTATGGGTCTGGAACTGCGCGCGCGCCATGCCCAGATCCAGGAGCTTGATCCGCGCCGCGGAATCGGCCATGAAATTCTCCGGCTTGAGATCCCGGTGCAGGACCCCCTTCTGCTGGATGAACTCCACCACCTCGACCATCTGGCGCGCGAGATGCACCTTGAGCGTCGCGGGCAGCACGGGGCGGTCCCCGCGGGCAGGGATGTTCCCCGTACCATCCGGGTTACCCAACCTCTCGAGGTTGGCGGGGAGATCGGCGATCTTGCCCAGGTCCACGCCATGGACGAATTCCATCACCAGGTAGTAGAACTTCCCTTCGCTGCCGTATTCGAAGATGGGGATGAGGTTGGGATGGATGAGCGAGGCGCAGAGCTTGGCTTCCCGCTCGAAGCGGCGGATGTCCTCCGCGTTTCCGATGGAGGACAGCTTGAGCCGCTTGATGGCCACCAGGCGATCCAGGCTGACCTGGCGGGCGCGGAAGATTTCCGCTTCCCCTCCCTCGCCGCGCAGGGACCATTCGGTATAATCGCCGGGGGAGAACGACATTCAGGATCCCGATATCTTCTGGAGGGCGATCTCGATTCGCTTGATGACCGCCTGGTTGCCGGGGCTCAGGTTCAGGGCCTGCTTCCAGGTCACCAGCGCCGCATCCTCCTGGCCGGATTCCCACAGCACGTTTCCCAGGTTCAGGTAAGCGCTGACGAAGGAGGGATCGACGGCAAGCAGGAATTCAAAGGTCTCCTGCGCATCCTTGTACTTGCCTTGCCCGTACTCGACGATGCCGGCCAGGTTGAGCACGTATTTGTTCTTGGGTTCCACGCGCCGGGCGACGTCCAGGTATTCCTGCGCCTGGGGATACTTCCCCTGCAGGTAAAGCTTGTTGGCCAGATGGAAAAGCGAGATCGCATAATTCTCGGCGAAGAAGTCCGCCTCGCCCAGCTTGGCGCAGATTTCGTATTCCCGGACGACCTCCATCCAATCCTCGGCCTGATCCTCGCCGCGCGATCGCTTCAATAGGCTCATCTCCTGCAGCACCACGGCATAGCCGTAACGGGCCTCGAAGGAATCCGGATGGCGGTCCAGTTCCGACTCGAACAGGCGGCGCGCGCGCGGATAATCGCCCACGCGATAGCTGGCCTGCGCAGGCTTGAGATCGCCGCCGCATCCCGACAAGAAAGCGAGCGCGGCCAGGACCGGCGCGAGCTTGAGGATGGCGGTGAACGGCGTGATTCTTGTCATGCTGATTTGATGGTCATGCGAATTAAAAGATCGTCTGCGCGCACCCGGAATGAGGGCTGTAACCTGGGATCAATTCAGGATTCCCAAAACCCGGTCCCGGGTCATTCGTAATTTTTCACTTTCCACGGCATCGCAGGCACGGTCGATATCCGCTTGGATGCCGGTCAGCAATTCCGAGAGCCTGCCGTCCATGCCCATGCCTCCGATGCCATCCTCGACCGCGGTCTTGACTTCGGCCATGAAGCCGCGTTCGAAGCCAAGCTCCCAGCCCTTTCGCACGACGGTATCCGCGAGGCCAGGCATCAGCTTCTGCTTGACGGCCGCGCCCTTCAGTTCGCGATATTTGCGCGCCATGGCATCGCGCCATTCCGGGGTCAGTCGCGACATCAAGGCAAGGCTGGTGTCCAAATCCGAGATCGGGGCTTCGGTCAGCGTTTTCTTGGCAGCCCAGAGGAAGGCGCAATAGGTGAGAAAGGGATCGCTATTTCCGAGGGTGGCCAGTCCGGCGGCATCGGGGAAACGGAGCTTCCCATCCGGACGGAATTGCGCGGAAGGCGCCGAGCCGCCCATCGCCACCATCTCATGCGCGAGCAGAATGGCGCCCATCAAGATGCGGAGCAAGACATCGTCCAGGCCCCCATCCACCTCCTCGGAGCGGGGACCTTTGGAGGAAGGGCGATCGCGAAGGCGGAATTGCAGGGCCTGCATGCCCGGCCGGAATTCATAGAGCGTGGCGACCAAGGATTCCAGGGAAGCCATGAAGGCCGGGTAGTCCATGCTGAAGGCGTCTTCCATGGCCTCGGCGATGGCCGGGGACATGCCCAGCTTGGATCGCAGTTCTTCGCCCTGGATCAGTTTCGTCAAGCGCGCCGTGGCGCGTCCTCCCGCGGGGGTGAGTCCGTAGGCCAGGCACGTATCCAACGAGCGCACGCGCGCCAATTGGGAGGCCAGGAATTTGAAGACCGGGGATTTGGTCGTGAGCTTCTTGCGGATCCGGCCCAGCAAGGCATCCCAGGTCCCGAGCAGGTTTTCATACTCGGCGGCGGAAAGGCCCGCGAGCAAGGCTGCGGCCGGGCGGGTGGGAGAGTGGAAATGGGGCTCGTTTCTGGGGCTCGCCTCGGTCTCGCCGGCGACCATGACCGCGAACTGGCCGGTCTGCATGCCGCGCGCCAATTGGCTGGCCTTCTGGATGGCGGTCATATAATCGAATCGCGCCTGCTGCCGGTCCTGGGTGACCCTTGCGGCGGAGCGCCGTTCCCCTTCGAGCAACCGGTTGAAATGCCCGAGGATGCTTTGGATCTGCTTGTCCTTATGCGTATCCTGCTGCTGCACCTTATGCACGATGGCATCCGCCAAGGTGGCCAGGGCCCGGCCCACGGGACCCGGGGCCTTCGCCATCCGGGCGCCCGCCGCCATCACCAGCTCCATCGCCGAATAATTTCCGCTTTGGACCGCGAAGCCTTCCTCGGTCAGGCTCTCCGGCATGAGCATGGTCAATTCGGATCCGAAAACCCCGACGCTCTTGAGCAATTCGATCAGGTCCTCGTGGTACAAGCCGGCATCGTCCAGCACCAGTTCCTTGACCATGGACAAGGTGGGATTGACCACGCTGCGATTGAACAGGACGGTGCGGGCCCCGAGGAAAACGTCCATCGGTCCCACCTGGAACTCGAGGTTTCCCAGGCTGTTCTGGTTGAAGCGCGCGGAGAGATCCACCACATGGAGCAGGACGGAGATGGATTGCGACGGAGCCTCGCGCATGCCGCCTATCAGCGGTTGGCGGGCGGCCCGGGAAATGAGGCGGAACAGATCGGCCAGTCCCCGGAAGGTGGTGGGCTGGTTCGAATCGAGGAGCTCGCGGTAACGCTTGACCATTCCCGGATCGAAGGCCTCGCCCTGCCGGCGTCCTTCCGTAAGCCGCCGCGCGAAGGCATGGAAGGCCCCGCGCTCGGAGGCAGTCACGAAGGTTTGCCGGGTCTGATCGAGATCGGAGGCCTGCCGCATGAGCCCCAGATAGGATCCCAGCTCGTAGTCTGGATCGTTGAACTTGAGTTGGGATTCCATCTCGGCCAGGAATTGATGCGACGGCGGCGATGCCAATCGTGAGAACTGCTCCTTGCGCACCTGCAGGAACTTGTAGATATCGTCATCGAGCTTCTGCCACTCGTCGGTTACGGTCTCGTCCGGATTCAGGTAATCGGGCAAGGTTCCGGCTCGCAAGAGAATTCTTTTGCGATGGCGCGGGCCCGTGGCCATGCCCACCTCCTGCGGATCGAGCTTGGCGGGAACCGAGGCCGCGCTTCGCGAAAGCGCCGCGGCCTGCCGAATGATTTCTTGCGTGTCCTTGACGCCAATTGCCACGAAATTGCTCCTAACGACCCGCAAACGCAAAGCCACAAAGGGCCGGATGCGGTCGGAAATGCTCAAATATAGCTTCCCATAACTTACACCCGGACCGCAAACCCCACGCGCCAGAACCCTAAATTTGCCGATAATTTCTCACGATCCCAAAGGTGAAGCGCCTGCGGTTCGTCCTCTCCAAAACCCAGCTTGGCATGGAGCGCTCCGGAGGCCCGCTCCCGATTGGAATTTAAGGCCGATTTGGCTAATTTGCTTACTTTCCCCGCAAAAAGCCTGGTCCAAAATGATTATTCCCGTACATGCCCGATTGACCTCGGAAGAGCTCCGCGAACTCGAGGACATCACCGCCGAATTCGGAGTCCGCATCCAACCCATCCATGGGCATGAGCGATCGATCTACGCCATCCTCGGGGACGAGACTTCCCAGGATCTGATCAACCGCATCGAAGGTCTCGCCTATATCGAGCGCGTGGACCGCATCCAGGCTCCGTACAAGCTGATGGCGCGCGAAAGCAAGCTGAGCCAGCATCGCGTCAAGGTCGGGAACAAAACCTTGCCCGGGGACTTTTGCGTCATCGCCGGGCATTGCACCATCGATCCCAACCAGAAGGAGATGTTCTTCGAAACCGCCTTCGCGGTCAAGGAGGCCGGCGCCGACATGATCCGGGGCGGCGTCTGGAAGCCCAGAACCTCGCCGCACTCCTTCCAGGGCGATGCCCGCAGCCTGGAGATCCTGATCCAGGCCCGCGAAAAGACCGGTCTCCCCGTCAATACGGAAGTGATGGATTTCGAACAGCTCAAGCTCTGCGTGGAAGCCAAGGTGGACTGCCTGCAGGTGGGCGCCCGTAGCGCCCTGAACTACCGCCTGCTCCAGCAAATCGGAGAGATGACCAAGGAC
>DAINDC010000113.1:0-9206 GCA_036732085.1 Fibrobacterota bacterium
TGGCCATACCTTCCGGCGTTATCCTGCCCCCGGACTGCGGCTCGACCCCGGCCTGGCTGCCGCTCCCGCATCCGGCCACGCCGCTCTATCTGCCCGGCACCCTGTTCGCCACCTATACGGCCGGGCCCTATTTCAATGCGGGCACGGCCTTCGTCCCCATGTCCACGCCCTTCCCGACCATCCCGCCCACGCCGCCCGGCGGGACCCCCAGTAGCATCAACGTGACCTGGATGACGCCGGTTACCTGCACCTTCATGGAATACGGGCATGGCCTGCAGAACTTCACGAAAATAAACAGCTTCCCCGTCGCGACCGGGCAGCCGGACGGCCCGCTGACCGATGTCTTCCCCACCAGCAATGTCAACCAGTTATTGGGCCTGCACGTCAACCAGGGCAGGGTGGTGATGCTCTCGGGCGATACCGGCGTCAGCGCCTACAACCACCTGCATAACCACGTGATCCTGGACTCCTCCACCAACAGCCGCTCCATCTTCACCATTCCCTTCGGCTATGCCGATGCCAAGCACGGGATCCAACACGGCTTCCGCGAGGCTCCCAGCAAGAACGGGGTGCCGCATGCCATGACCTGGTACACCTCCGAGAATACGCGGACGGGGCCTTGACGATGACCAAGCGGACCTTTTTCCCCGAGTTCGAAGTGGCCGTGGGCAAGCAGAAGCTCAAGAGCGGCGGGCATGGCACGCTCTGGCGCCTGGAAATCCTACGCGAAGTGAATGGCGGAGCGGATGAGGCCTTTCTGCAGTTGGGCCTCAGCCAACCCATTGAGGCAGCGAACGGCGATGCGGTGACGGTGGACCTCGGTTACGAAGGAAGCCTGAGCCGAGTCTTTACCGGCACGGTGGATCGCATATCCGGAGGCCTGGCGAGTTTGGAAATGCATGCCCTGGGCGCGCAGACCTTGCTGATGGAAAAATTCGGCGACAAGGGTTTCGTGAACCAGAAAGCCGGGGATGTCTTCCAGGCCTTGGCCAAGGATGCCGGCGCCGACATCGGACGCTCCGAATCCGGCGTCTCCCTTTCCTGCTACCTCGCGGACTCGGCCCATAGCTATTGGGAACATGGGCTGCGCCTGGGACTGCATAGCGGAAACGATCTCTATGTCGATGCCGACGGCAAGCTCGTCTTCGCGCCCATCAACGGGGATGCCCCGCCTTTGAAACTGAAATTCGGTATCGACCTCCTGCAAGCCGCCTGCGAAGAGGGAGCGCCGCCCACCAAGACCGTGCGGATCCCGGAAAGCCCCGCATCCTCCGCGGGCGAGGAGACGGCCGCCTGGTTCGCCAAGGACAGCGCTTCGCATAAAGGCGAGGCCGGAGACGGGGATGGCGCACCGGCCTATCATCCCCAATTGCGCACGCAGGAACATGCCCAAGCCTCGGCGGACAGCCTGCATCTGCGGCGGCAACGCGAAGCCCGGAATGCCCAGGTGGAGATGATGGGCAAGCCCGATGTGGAATTGGGCGATACGGTGGAACTGGAAGGCCTGCCCGCGGGCGGGGACGGAACCTACGTGGTACTGGCCTTGCGCCATGCCTTGAGCAACCGATCCGGATTCCGAACCTATGCTTCCCTGGGAGGCGTGCCATGAGTTCTTTGGGAGGCGCACTATGAGCGCCGCGGCAGGGATGGCCGGGACTTCCGTGGACGTGGTGGGGCTATTGCAGGCTCTGGTCCGCAACGAATTGTCCAAACTGCGCATCGCCGAGATCGGGCTCGTCGAACAGATTTATCCGCATGCTTCCGGCAGCGATAAGAACAATTATGCCTGCGATGTGAAGCTCCGGGATACGGGCCTCCTCATCCCCAAGGTGCCCGTGGCCGTGGGACGCATCGGCCTTTCCGCCATCCCCAATATCGGCGATCTGGTCCTGGTGCAATTCCTGCGCGGCGATCTGCACGGCGCCGTCATCACCGCCCGCCTTTACAATGACGAGGACCGCCCCCCGGAAGCCAAGGCCAAGGAATGGGTCTATGTCTGCCCGGACGAGGCCGAATCCGGCGTGCGCCGCTTCCATATCGAACTGCCGGAAGGCAATGTTCTCACCGTGGACGATAAGCTCGTGACCCTCAAATGCGGATCGACCCAGATCAAGATCAAGAACGGCGGCAATGTGGAGGTGCAATCAGCCGCGGACATTTCCCTCAAGGCCGATGGCGATATCAACCTGGAGGCCGGCGGCAACGTGCAGATCAAGGCCGGCTCCAAGATGACCCTCAAGGCCGAGCAGGACATGTCCCTGGAAGGTCTCAGCTTCAAGGCCAAGGCGCAAACCTCGGCCTCGCTGGAAGGCGGCGCCCAGGCGGGCGTCAAGGGACCCATGATCGTCCTCGCGGGCATGACCAACTTCTCCCCCTCCTGATATGCCCGGCCCCTTCGTAACCATCGGCTGCAATGTGATGCTCACCCCGGGTGCGGCGGGCCCGCCCGATATGGGGATCATCACCATGATCCCGCAAGCCAACCTGACCATCGGCGGAATGCCCGTGGCGGTTACCGGATCCCTCTGTCTAATGACTAATACCGTGTCGGGAGTGCCGTATCCCCTGCCCATCGGATCCTTAGGTAGCTCCGGAGTTACCATCGCCGGCCAGCAAGCGGTGCGCATGGGGGATCAGATTCCCACGCCTCCCGGCATGATGATGATTCTGGGGCCGCCGGCGGGGCCGAATGCGGTGGATAACAATCCGCCATGATAGTCCGAGATGAAGAATCAGCCATGAAGGAAAGAAGCCATGCCTTTACCCGGACGTAACGCAGCCTTCCTCATCGATCCCATGTTCGGGCGGGATCTGCGCGCCGTCTATGGTTCCAGGGACGGCCGCCACGAGAACCTGGACGTGGATGTCGAGACCGGGAGCACTCCGGAAGGGCCGCGCCGCGACATGGCCGCGACCGTGGGAGTGGACAATGCGACCCAGGCCATCGTCCATCGCATCAAGACCCAGATGGGCGAACTCGCGGACCTGGGCCATCCCGATTACGGCAGCCGCCATCATGAGCTCATCGGGCAACCGAATTCCCAGCATAACCGGAACCTGGTCAAGCTCTATATCCTGCAGGCCCTGGCCCGCGAGCCGAGGATCGAGGACATCCTCTCGGCCAAAATCCTTTTCGATCCCTTGCGCGACCGCGACAAGGTCAACCTGGAACTGACCTTGCAACTCATCGGCGCGCCCGTGCCCGCCAATCTCGTCATACCCTTTAGCTTTGCGAGCGCCTAATGAGCTACGCTGCCGAATCCTATCCCTATATCGCCAAGCAGGTGCTGATTTCCCTCACGGGCGGCGCCGCGCGGGAAACCCATAAGTTCCTGGCGGACCTGAACGCCTCCGGTTTCTCTACTGAGCGCCCCCCGGACGACGTGGTGCCGGATACCTTGATCGTGGCAGGTATCAGCAATGGTACCTTCAACATCTTCGAGGACGGGCGCGATTTTCAGGTCAGCCCCGACGGCAAGATCCGCTTCTTTTCCGATGCCACCGATCCCCTTTCGCCCGATGCCGGTTCCGCCTGGCCCGACGAAGGCAGCGAATTCTTCGTGAGCTACGATCACGATAAGAGCGGCGACGCCCTGCTCACCGATCGCAATCCCGGCAGCCTCACGCGCACCCTGGCGGAATCCTTCGGCCGCGAACTGGCCGTGCTGCGCAAGCAAATGGAGATCATCTACCGCTCCGCCTATCTGGATACCGCGGAAGGCGGCGCCCTGGATCGCGTGGTGGCCTTGGTGGGCTTGAAACGGAAAAGCCGCGAGCATGCCGTGGGCACCTTGCGCTTCTTCCGCGATTCGGCCGCGCCCGCCGATATTTTCATCCCGGAAGCGGCCCGAGTCTCCACCGCCACCAATCCCCCCGCCGTCTTCGAGACCACGGCCCCGCGCACCTTGCGCCGCGGCCAGCTCTCGGTGGAAGTGGATATCCGCGCGGTCGAGAAAGGCCCCAAGGGCGTGGTGGCCGCCGGCGATATCTCCATCATGAGCCAGACTTTGCTCGGCGTGGACGGCGTGACCAATGAAGGCCCCACGCGTTTCGGCAGCGACGACGAGGACGATGCGGAACTCCGCGCCCGCACGCGCAAGGTTTTGGAACGCGTCGGCCGCGCCACCCCGCGCGCCTTGCATCTGGCATTGGCGGAACTGCCGAGCCTGCGCGAGAACGACGTCAAGATCGTCGAAGAGCTGGTGGACAGGCCGGGCGTGGTCCAAATCTATGTGGCCGGATCCGAGGATGCGGATCGCGCGCGTCAGGTGCATGAAGCCATCTTGAACACTAGGCCCGCAGGCGTGCGCGTCGAACATAATTACCAGATGATCCTCGCGGGGCTGGCCGGAGCCGGCGGCGGCGCCGTGGCCTCGGGGGACGCGCGGGACGATGAATTCGAACCCGTGGAAATTCCCGGCGGCGAATCCTTCCTCGTCCCCGTCGAAGTACATGTGCTGCTGTACCCTGAAAATCCCCGGCTGGCCGGCGCCGAAAAATCCCGCATCCGCCTGCTCGCGGAACAGGCCCTGACCGATTTGTTCGGCAACCTGCCCGTGGGCGGCCCCGTGGTCTACAACCGGCTCATCACCGCCCTCATGGATCTGGCCGGCATCGCCGACGCCAATATCACCTTGTTCCCTCCGGGCGCTCCCGATGCCGGTTATCGTCGCAACCTGATCCTGCCGGACGGCCAGCGCGCCTCCCTGACGGCGGACAAGCTGGTCATCCATTTCGCGGGCGAGGTCCTCTTCGACTTCTCGCTGAAGATCACCTTGCTGGGCACGCATACCTTGGAGGAAGCGCAGAAGGATATCCAGGGCAAGCTGACGGAATATTTCGCCAGCGCGCCCACGGAAGTTTCCACTGTGACCTTGATGGCTTCCATAGGCGCGGGGACCAACCACTCCTTGCTGGCGGAGGATCTGGCCTGGACCGCCGAGCACGATGCCGCCGGCCTGGTATTGGCCACCGGGGGCGGACTTACCTCCTCCACTCCGATTCCGGAAGGCGATCGCGGCCTGCTGCGGAACCTCGTCGTCGAGAAGAAACCATGACAGCGGGCTTCGCATTGGCTCCCCTGACCGGGCGCGCCTTCAAGATCCTGGATCGCTTCCCGTCCTTCATGCGACTGGACAATCCGGGCAAGGCCTTGAGCGATGTCGCCATCACCTTGGGCGCCGATCTGGATCATGCGGAAGGACGGCTGGGACGCATCCTCAAGGCGCGCCGCATCGAGCAGGCCGATGAGGAAGGCGACATCCTGAAGCTGGCGGATTTGCTTGGCCTGGTGGAGGAGGATTTCTTCCTAGTGCGCCGCGCCCATGAACATGGCCTCTTCGATCCGCTCCCACCCGCGGACCCCGCCGATGCGCTTTCCGAAGAAGACGCGACCTGGGCCGGATACTCGGCCTACCTGGACGCCTTGCGCCGTTCCGTCATGCGCACCGCGGTCCTCATGACCGACGGCTGCGGCACGCTCTGGGCCTTGGGCGAAGGCGCCTGCCTGCTGATGGGCGTGGACAATGGCGGCCGCAAGGCCCTGGAGCATATCAATTCCTACAGCCTCACGGGCGGATTCCTGCATCGTCTCAAGACGCGCTTCCGCATTCCCAAGACCGGCGGCGCTCCGGGGGAAGAAGCTTGGGAAACCCTGGAGCAATTCATCTATATCCTGGAAAACCCCATCGTCGACAAGGAGACGGAACTGGCCGAGGCCCGGCAGCGCCAGCTCTTCCCCGTGAGGCGCGGAGGGTTCTTCCATGGGAAGGCCGATTTCGTGGTCGTCGGCAATGCCAATCGGACCGTCAAGCCCCTGGTGATCAACCAGACGACACGGGAAGGTTACGGTTACCGCGGTGTTCTCACGGATGGCCAAGAGCTTGTCTTCTCCCGGGACGGCCATGCCTATCTGGACGGGGCCGATGTCACGAAAAAATGCTATCGGATCTACGATGGGTTTTTCGACGATACGGAAATGGCGCGCTTCGCCGACGGGCATCCCGTGCAAGGATTCGCCTTGGTGGAACCGGAAGGCGCCGCCGATCGCGACCAGCCCGGCCCCGCCGTGGTAGGCCTCGATATCCTTCCCGCCCCGCGGCTCTTGCACGGGGACAATACCTTGCGGTTCAGCGTCGAGGAAGGGGCCTTCGACGCCTCCCGCTTCGACGAGGCCGTTTTCGAACTGCCCGATGCTTCCGACGCCGCCGGGGACGCGGCCCTCAAGGCCCTCCCGCCCTCCGGAAAATTCCAGGTGAAGTGGCGCGAGCATGAAGCCTTCGTCGTCAGGCTCCTCTTGCCCCCCGCCTTGAAGGCCTGGGAGGCGGCCTTCCTATCCGGCGGCAGCCTGCCGAAACTCCTGGGCCGCGGCCTCGAACGTTTCCGCCCCGCCGGCGTCCGCCTGGAAGTGGACTACTGGTCGGACGAATGGATCCTGGGCGAAAGCCTCATCGCGGATCTCTCGGACCCGGATGGCGAAGGAGTCGATTTCAATGCACCCATACTTTAAAACCTTTGAGCCCATGATCATGATCCAAAAGGAGCCCGCATGTTAGACCATCCCCCCCTTATCGACGCCCATCCCGGGGATCCCATCACCTCCGAGGGATGGAACAACCTCTTGCTGTCGGTCAAGACCCTCTACGACGCCCTCAACAAACCGCAGGGCACCATGGTCTTCAAGATCACGGACAAGGCGGACTCCTCCATCGTTCCGGGAGCCGTGGTGAGCCTGTTCAGCAAGGACGGCAAGGCGGTCCGCAATGCCTCCTTCGTCGGCGGCGATTTGCAGGCCTATGTGGCGGTGGGCGTGCCCATCGGCAGTTACGGCCTGGTGGTGGAAGCGGATGATTTCTCAGCGGAGAAACGCGACCTGGACGTGGCGGCCTCCGAGGATGCGCAGAACGTGACCGTGCCGATGACGCGCGTCTCCCTGAAAACGCATATGCCCAACCTGTTCGGGTTCACGGTCGCGGAGGCGCAGCTCGCTCTCACGAACGCCTCGCTGACCTTGGGCCGCATCATCGATTCCCATGGCAACGATATCGCGCCTGCGGCCGTGCCTGCCGACATCCTCAATGCGCGCGTCCTCAACCAGGTTCCGGAAGCCGGCTCCTTGGTGGAAGCCAAGGATACGGTCCAATTGCATATCTCCGCCAAGCTGGAAGTCAAACTTCCCGTCAAGGTTCCCAACCTGCTCGGCATGTCCTATGCGCAGGCTGCGGCCGCCTTGGAAGCCGTGGGCCTGAAAGCGGCGGCTCCCATCTCCGGCAAGATTTAAAAGTCGATCACAACGATCCAAAAAATAAGGAGCCCATATGGCAACCCAGCAGTCAGGCGAAATTTTCAATTCGGATATCATCTACTCGATAGCGAAGGAGAGCAGCAATGCCATCCAGATCGACAAGCCTCTGTATATCTACCAACCTCCGAAGGTGACCGAGGATTATCAGCGGAAATACATTCCCGATAAAGCCCCCATCTACCGCCAGGTCCAGAGCGTGGTGGTATCGCAGGATCCGGCGGTGGGCCAGGTGGTCCCGGCCGGCACCGAGGTGAAGCTGATCCTGGCCGTCAAAGGCACCTTGCCGGTGGGCAGTTTCCAGGTGGGACCGGCCTTCCAGGCCAAGTATGGCGCGGCCACGGTGGATCAGGTCTTGAACGATCTGGATGCCAAGGGAGAACTCGTGAAGCCGATCCTGGAGCAACAGAAACCCTATGAGGAACTGACCGCTCAGGAAAAGGGCGCCGTCGTCCAATATGCGCAGTCCGTGGGCTTGGGAGCGGCCAACGATGCCGACGCCAAGGCGGCGTACGAGGATGCCTCCTTCTTCTACAACTTCTGACGCCGATAGGAAAGCGAACATGTCCATCGTGGAAGCGGAGTTCAAGGAATATGAGGTGGTCTATGCCGCCCCGTATATGCCGCAAGCTTATGCGCGGGGCCGGGTGCCCTTCCCTACCCTGTATGCTCATTCCGGGACCATGGTGGTGGATCTTCCCCAAATCCTTCCCGGCGATCGGTTCACGCCGTCCTCGATCAAGATCACCGGGCAGCCGTATTCGGGCACGCTCCGGAATTTCGCGGGCGTAGCCGTGCGCGAGGCGACGGAACTCGTGAACGCGGACGGAACCTGGGGAACCTCTCCGGGCTCCCAGCATGGGTTCATCCTGGACTTCGGAGGGATGCGATCCATATTGCGGCTGCTGGTGCATGGGAGCTCATTCAAGTACTCGCTGGTGCTGCCCTGGCTGGGTACGGACTTCGCGCCGCAGTCCCTGTTTCCCGCTCCGGCCGCGGGCGCCACCACGCCCTCCCGGGCTCCCCATGGGACAGGTACCCTGGAGGTTTCGCTACGCGGCGCGGAATCCCAAAAGCTCTTTATTCAGATCTACGGAAACATCGCCCTGGATGATTTCCTGGACGGCTGCGTGCTGGAGACCTTGGTCTTCCCCAGTAACCTGCGCGCGTCGGTGGCGGACCGGCCGGCCTTCTGGACCCATCCCGGGGCCCTGCAGGGCGATACGGAAATCATCGGTCTCGCGGACGATTTGTCGGCGCTGGCCTCGGGCCTGCCCGCCGCGCTCATGCCCAAGCTCACCTTGCTTTCCGATGCTCCCGGCGTCCTCGAGCTTCCGGCCGGCGTCGGTTCCCTGCTCGCGGAAAAAAGCGCCGCGGCCTCCTGGGCCGGCAAAGCGGATACGAGCATCGCCTTGCAGGCTGGGGTACCCGGGACGTTTCCCATGCTCTTCCCCGAACCCGTGAACGACAAGGTCTGGGAATTGCGCAGCCTCAAGCTCAAGGCCACGCCGAAATTGGCGCCTTGGATCCTGGAGGCCGTCACCATGGACCCCGCAGCATCCGACGCGGGAGGGGCTCCCGGATCTTTGGTGGACGCGTCCATCCGCATCGACTCCCGGCTTTCCGCCTGCCAGCCTTTTACCACGAACATGGCCACGACCTTGGCCACCGAACTCCATGGGGTGGGCCTCCTCCTCGGCAGCGCGGGCGCTGGAGATAAAGACGCAGAGTTGAGCGTGGAACTGATGGCGGACGAAAGCGGACGCCCCGGCGCCGGTCCCGCCCTGGCGACGCAAATGCTGACGGTCTCGGGTCCATCGGCCTGGCAGGAAGCCTTGTTCGAAAAACCCGTGAACCTCGCGGCCGGCCTCACCTTTTGGGTGGTGGTCAAAGCCAAGTCCGGCCA
>DAINDC010000113.1:9216-13745 GCA_036732085.1 Fibrobacterota bacterium
GCGTGTAGCGCACTTCCCGCCGGCCAGGCGCGGTGGAAGGTGATTCCCGGATCCGATGCCAGCGCGGCCCGGTATACGGAAGATGGCACGGCCTGGCAGCCCTATCCCAATATGCTGACCGTACTCACGGCCTCCGGACCGCCCGTCCCTGCCTCGCCGACATCGCCAATAGCCAAGAAGCCCGTATTCCCGCCCTCCGCGGCCCTCCGCATCTTCCGCACGCCTCGCGCCGAGGAAAGCCAGGCGCGCGTGGTGGTCTCGCATGTGAACTCGGGCACGGTGGTGGAAATGGCCTTGCCCGTTTCCGACGATGCCGTGGACGTGGAGTGGCTCTGGCCCGCCGGCAAATTCCCGCTCCTATCTCCCGACCCGGCCGATGGAAGCCGGCGCATCGATCTGGGGATCCGCTCCCTGTCGAGCGGCACCTTGGACATCGCGGCGGCAACGGTATTCTTCGCCTGGAAGGGAGCCTGATGGACGAGCCCGTCCCCAAAGCCCAGACCCGATTCTTCGACGGCATGCGGGTGGCCCGCGAACATCTGGAACATCTCCAGGACGTCGCCTTGCGCGCGGGGGAATTGCTGCGCCAAGCCATGGGCTCAGGCGTGGTTCACGGCCTGCGGGCCTTCCCCGCCGGTCCGGGTTCGGTGCGGATCGATCCGGGCCTGGCCTTCGACGGTCTGGGACGCGCGCTGGAATTGCCCGCTACCGTAACTGTCGAGATACCTGCCTCCGGGAAATCCACCCTCGTACTGGTCCACAGCCTTCGGAGCGAAGCGCCCTACAAAGGTTCGCCCACTCTTCTTCATGGCGAGGCCGCGGTGGAAGCCCGTCCCGCGGGGCCTCCCTATGCGGACGGCGCCGTGCGCATCGCCGAGGCGGAAGCCGGCAGTCCCGAAGTCCGCATCCGCCAGAGCGGCGATTGGTACCTGACCCCGCCCCGACACGGCCATACGGGAGCGTTCCGCCTGGACGATCAGATGCGCTGGCGCTTCGACGGCATTCCCGTGCCTTTCCCGTTCCCCGATTACGACTCCGGCCCACTGGGCATCGACGCCGGCGAAGCCAAGGTCCTCACACACGGGCTGGCGAGCCGGGACATTCATGTGGTGGTGGAAGCCATGGACGATAAGGGCGTCGCGACCAGCTTGGGCCAGGGCTGGGATTTCTGGTATGAAATCACTTCCGAGGATGCGGTGACGATCAAGCGCGCCGCGGCCACTACCAGCTCCGGTTCCAAACCCATGCTGATTCGCGCCCGTATCTGGGCCTGCGGTTCCGCGGCCGCATCGGGAGGCGGCGCCAGCTCCCGCCCGCCCCTGGCCGACGCCGGAGACGGCTCACCGTCGACCCCGCCCAGCCCTTCTCCCTGGATGGCCATCGTTCCAAGGCCTTTTCCGGACGCAAGGTCGCCAAGTATATCTGGACCCAACTCAGCTGAGGATAACTTATGCCCTTCTTCGACATCGGACAGACCGCCGAAACCGCCGAACCGACCATCGAGGTCACGGCCAGCGCCGAGCATCCCCTGCAGCCCGGGAAGCATGTCTTCCAACTGGTGGTCGAGGATGATTCCGGAAACCGCAGCCAACCCGATACCGTGGAGATCATAGTGCGGGATACCGTGGCCCCCACGGCCGTGATGCGCGCGCCCAGCCAGGTGGAATTCGGCAAGCCGTTCAACCTGGACGCCCGCGAGAGTAGCGACGTGGCGCCGGGCAAGGTGGTGCGCTTCATCTGGACCAAGGTGGAATGATGCCGGAGCTCAAGACCGGGGAAACCCTCGAAACGCCCGATGCCCTGCTGCTGGTCGAGAACCTGCCCGCGGGCAAGCATGTCTTCGAACTTCGCGTCGCGGACGAGGCGGGGAACCTTTCCCAGCCGGCCCGCGTGAGCGTGCAGGTGAACGAGATCGGGCCGCGCATCACCAGCTTCGATCCCGCCTTCGCTTTCCCGGGCGAGAAGGCCATCGTTTGGGTCACCGGCGTCAATACGGACTATGCCAAGAACGAGGTGCTGTTCCAGGGCGTGCGCGCCGCCATTTCCGGGGGCTCCACCAAGACCTTGCATGTCAACGTACCACCCCTGGCACGTACCGGGCCCGTTACCGTGATCAACGGAGCCGGCCAGGGAGTGAGCGACCAGCACTTCTTCATTCCGGAAAGGCAGCGGCTGGAGGCCCCCGGAGCCATGGACATGGCCTTCGTGAGGCATTTCCCGGATCCCGCGGCCCTGATCGCGCTCCTCTCGTCCAATGCCGGCCGCCCGGCCGATCGATGCGCGCTTTGGAGCCTGCCCGAACGCCTGCCCTCGGAACGGAATCCCAAGCCCATGCCTCCGGGTATCACCGCGGAACTGGTCGCGCCCGCCTCCCGCCTGGCCGCCACCGTGGATCGGGAGGATGATTTCGCAATCGCCTGGGACGCCAGCCAGCCCGCGGCCTCCTTGCTCCGCTGGAATCTGGAAGGCGGTATCAAGGTGGCGGGAATGAAATTCGCCGGCCGCATCCTCGATATGCTGGGCGGCTTCTCCGGAGTGGTGGGACTGTTCCAAGGCGAGGCCGGGGAACAATGGCTGTCGCTCTTCCAAGGGGAGCAGGAGGCGGCGCGCGGAAAGGTTCCGGAGCCGCTGCTTTCCTTGTATCCTGGTCCGGCGGGGAAATCCGTATGCGGATTATCGGCGGCCGGCAACGTTTTCTTCTTCGACCCGCAAACCTTGGCTCCCTTGGACCGCTGGGAAACGCCCTTGGCAGCGAATCCCCGGCTGCTCTCCTGCGCGGCCAATGGCGGGGCCTGGACCTTTTCCACTTCTCCCCCGCGCGCCATTCTCCTCCAAGGCAAGGAATCGCGCACCTTGGATCTGGGCTTCGCACCGGAAGCGGTCGCGGCCCATCCCTCCGGCCACCATGCGTTCTTCGCGGGCTCCAATCAGCCGCGCATGTTCGCCGTCCACCTTCCCGATCCCGGCGAGCAAGGCCTGCTGGTGGCCCGGGTCCTGAACCTTCCTTTCCCGGCCTCAGGACCAGGATCCTTGGTGCTTTCCCCCGCCGGCGACGACCTGTTGGTGCTCCATGCGCAAAATAAAGTCGCCAGCTTCTTCAATGCCCGCACCTTCCGTTTGGGTCTTTCCCTCCCCCTGGTGGAAGCGCCCAGGCAAGCCATCTGCAGCCGGGAGAGCTCCCTGTTCGCCATCTCGGGACCGTCCGTAATCGACATCGTCGCAGGGGCCAGCGCCCGGGCTTGAACCCAAGATATTCCCACTGAATCCGGGCATAACGCCCAGCCACCATCATCCAAGGAGTAACCATGACCCGAGCAACAGGCATCCACGACCATCCCATCTTCAAACTCGGAAAAGCCGCGGCCAAACGCGATCCCCGCAATCTCATGTTCGCGGCCTTGCTCAAGGCCCCGGCCGCGCTCCCCAAGGAATATGACTTCGACCTGAAGCATACCGGCATCCCCACGCCCATGTTCGCCAACGACACCTACGGCTGCTGCGTCATCGCAGGCCGCGCGCACCAAACCCTGCGCTTCGAGCTGTTGGAACAAAACGCCAAGCTCACCATCAGCGACAAGGACGTGACCAAAGAATACCTGAAGGAAAGCGGGGGCCAGGACAGCGGACTGGTCGTGCTCGATTCCCTCAAGACCTGGCGCGTCAAGGGCTGGACGGCGGCCAAGAAGAACTACAAGATCAAAGCCTTCTCGGAAGTCTCGCCCAAGGATCATACCGCCATGAAGCAGGCGATCTTCCTGGATGTCGGCATCGGACTGGGACTCAGCCTGCCCGTGACCGCGCAAGCGCAGCTGCAGGCCGGGAAGCCCTGGGACGCCGTGACCGGCAAGGGCTCGCAACCGGGATCCTGGGGCGGCCATTATGTCTATGTCTGCGGGTACACGGCCTTGGGCCCGGTCTGCGTCACTTGGGGACGCAAGCAGCAAATGACCTGGCGATTCATCGACAAGTATTGCGATGAGGCCTATGCCATTTTCGATGCGATGGATTCGGCGAAGTTGAAGAAAGCGCTGGATACCGGAAAGGTGAAAGAATACCTGGAAACCTTGCCGCAACGGCGGCATAAGGGGAAGTAACCTAGGTGTTACGCCGATAGGCCCCGCCTACCTCGAACAGGGCCTGGGATATAGAACCCAAGGTGCAATACTTGGCGGCTTCCAAGAGTTCCGCGAACAGGTTTCCGCCCTTGCGGGCCGCGATCTTGAGCTTGCTCAGGGCTCGGGCGGCCTCCTCCGGGAAGCGCCCATTGTAGTCCCGCGCCTGATCCACCTGGCTCCGTTTTTCCGCATCCGTGCTACGGATGAGTTCCGCCGCGCCTTGCGCGCCCACCCGGGACGGGTTCAGGAATGTATTGACCCCGACGATGGGAAGTTCGCCGCTTTGCTTCTTTCGCTCATAAAGAAGCGACTCCTCCTGGATCCGGCTGCGCTGGAAATTCGTTTCCATCGCCCCGAGCACGCCGCCCCGCGCGTCCAATTCCTCGAATACTTTTAGCACGGCGTCTTCCACCA
>DAINDC010000113.1:13755-14089 GCA_036732085.1 Fibrobacterota bacterium
AGCTGGGTCAGCCGCGTAATGAAATAACTGCCTTGCATGGGATTCTCGTTCTTCGCCAACCCCAATTCGCGGTTGATGATCAACTGGATGGCGATGGCGCGCCGCACCGAACCCTCCGTAGGCGTGGTAACGGCCTCGTCAAAGGCATTGGTATGCAGGGAATTGCAGTTGTCGCCGATGGCGAGCAGGGCCTGGAGGGTGGTGCGGATATCGTTGAAATCGATTTCCTGGGCATGCAAGGATCGGCCCGAGGTCTGGATATGGTATTTCAATTTCTGGCTGCGCTCGTCCGCGCCATAGTAATCCCGCATGGCGATGGCCCAGATACGGCGGG
>DAINDC010000114.1:0-14051 GCA_036732085.1 Fibrobacterota bacterium
CTTATACGCCGGTCCGAAAAGATTGTCCACGCCGTCGCCGAATGCCGCGTCGATGGCCCGCGCATAAAACTCCCCGAGCTTCTGAATCTGCGAAGCCTTCACATAGGCGCCGGTGTTTATGAAGTAGGGAGTCTGGCGGCCGCTTTTGGTGGTGAAGTCCCCGAAACGCAAGGCTCCGGCCGAGAGCATGAACTCGATGAATTCGTCCTTTAGGTTTTCCATTCACTTTCCGTGGGTTGTCCGCGCCCGGCGCGGGTTGTACCTGGCGGTACGGTCGGCGGCGCCCTCCGCACCAATCGGAACGGGCTCGGCAGCTCTTTCGACCTGATGCCAAAAAGCAAGATAGCAACAGCAAAGATCGGAACGGAAATACCCCCAAGGTTTACTTTCTTTTTTCTCGCATCCCTCCCGCCCAGTACGTAGAATCAAAGTATGCCCGTCATGAACGTTACTCTCGGAGACCTGAACTACACCCTGGGCGTGGGCCAGGAAAACACCTTCCTGCGCCTGGCCGGAAACCTCTGCGGCACCAATGCCGCCAAGATGACTTCGGTCTTCCAGAAATCCATCCTGCATGCGCGCGGCAAGCTTTTCCTCAGCCTGCAAGGCTGCTATACCATCGACTCCCAGGCCTTGGCGGTCCTGGCCCAGCATCATAAGAACCTGGGCGAGCGCTGCCTCGAGATGGTGCTCGTCGACGTGCCTTCGCAAATCCTGAAGGCGATGGAACTCAGCCATATCGCCTCCCTGTTCGAGATTTTCCCTTCGCTCGAAGAAGCGGAAAAAAAATACGGCCACGCCGTCTGCTGAAGGCCGCAGGGCGCAGCCGCGCCACCCCCTGCCCTGGTCCCCCGCTTCCGCCCGCTCCCCAAGTATTGTATCTTCTCGATTAATCTCTCGGAGAAATCGACATGAACGTGCCTTCCCCGGAAAACCCCGGCGCCGCGACCATGAACCCGCTGCTCCGCGACCTCAATCGCGAATACCTGCAATCCCATTACGGCAAGGAAGACGCTTTCTGGAAGGATAAGATGGGTCTCGCATCCAAGATCCCGGGCGAGTTCGAGAAGAAGGAAATCGCGCACCAGAATTTCATTTCCAGTCCCCGCTACCTGCCGCGCCTGCGCGCCGAATTGGGCCGCGCGGATCTGTCGCCGGAGGATCGGCTGGGCTTGCAAGGCTGGCTGCGCTTCTTCGAGGTCAATGCCATGGAGAATCCCGATGCCGGCGCCCTGGCGGCCCGCATCGTGGAGATGGAAGGACGCCTCCAGGAATCGCGCCAGGCCATGAAGCTCGGCTATGTGGATCCCGCTAGCGGCGAACTCATCCCGGCGAGCTCGGTGAAACTGGGCCTGATGGTCCGGACCAATCCGGATGAAGCGTTGCGCAAGGCCGCGCATCTGGGGCTGCAATCCATCGAACACGAAGTGCTGGAACATGGTTTCCTGGATATCGTCCGCGAGCGCAACAAGCTCGGCCGCATGCTCGGTTACGAGGATTATTACGATTACAAGGTCTCGCGCAACGAGGGGTTCCCCAAACGCGCCCTGTTCGACATCCTGGGTGACCTGGAGCGCCGCACCCGGGTGGCCTGCAAGGCTTCGATCGAGGCCCTGGAAAAACGCATCGGGCCCGCCGCCCGCGAAGGCTACAACTTCCTCTACCTCACCGCCGGGGACGTGACGGCGCAGATGGATCCCTACTTCGGTTTCGGGACCGCGCTCGGCCGCTGGGGCCGCTCCTTCACGGCCCTGGGGATCCGTTACCGCGGCGCTACCCTCACCTTGGATCTGCTGGACCGCAAGGGCAAGTACGAGAACGGCTTCATGCACGGGCCCATCCCGGGATTCGTGGACGAGGGCCGGTACCGTCCGGCCAAGATCAATTTCACGGCCAATGCCATTCCCGGCCAAGTGGGCAGCGGCCACCGCGCCACCGAGACCCTGTTCCACGAAGGCGGCCATGCCGCCCACTTCAGCAATATCCTCATGCCGGCGCCCTGCTATGCGCAGGAATACGCGCCCACCTCCGTGGCCTTCGCCGAGACCCAGAGCATGTTCCTGGACAGCTTCATCGAGACGCCGGACTGGCTGGTCCGTTACGCCCGCGACGAACGCGGCCTGCCCATGCCCCTCGCCCTCATCCGCGAGAACATCACCAAGAAGCATCCGTTCAAGGCCTTCGCGCTGCGGGCCATGCTCACCATCTGCTTCGCCGAGAAGGCCATCTACGAGATGGACGAGGCGTCGCTCACGCCGGACAATGTCATCCAGGTCCTGCGCCAGATCGAATCCGAGATGCAATTCCTGAACGCCGGCGGGCGGCCGGTCCTGAGCGTCCCGCACTTGCTCTCGGGCGAATCCTCGGCGTATTACCACGGTTACGTGCTGGCGGAGATGGCCGTGCACCAGACGCGCCGGTTTTTCCTGAAGCGGGACGGGTCCCTGGTGGACAATCCCAATGTGGGCCGCGATCTGGCCGAGCATTATTGGAAGCCCGGCAATGCCCGCACCTTCCCGGACATGATCCAGGGCCTGACCGGCGAGCCCTTTGGCGCGGAAGCCACGGTGGAGATGGTCAACAAGCCCTTGGACGAGGCCCTGGCCGAGGCGGATGCGGCGGTCAACGGGAAGAACGAGGCGTTCGCGACGGCGGGGGGCGAGTCCGCGCGCAAGGTGGATCTGGACGCGATCATCCGCATCGTGCACGGGGACGAACTCATCGCCTCCAACGAGAACGGGGTTTCCTTCGAAGAGGTCGAACGCACTTATGCGGAGTGGCTGGTGGGGCGTTATCCTTCCTGAGCGTCCTGAGGAGCAGGTAACGTCGCGGATACCTCAGCGGGCCGGGATGAGATAGTATTCGCCGACCAGGACCCGATCCTGGTTCTTGCCCTCATCGATGGCGCAGGCGATTCCCACTACCCCGGAGCAAGGATCGAAATCGAGGACCCGGCATTCCGACTGGACTTCCTCGGAATGCTTGCAGCCCGCATCGCAGCCTTCCGCCTGGCTTTCCAAAGTTTCCCCCATGGGCAAGGTCGCGGCGGAATCCCGGTTCACCCATCGGACCTTGGCTTCGAATTCCCCATCGATGCCCTGCTCCTCCATATCCCGCATTTCCGGCCGCGGCAGGTCCGCCTCCGTCTCCGTCTCATCCTCGGAAAAGCCGGCGCGCGCGCGCGTCAGACCCACCCGGATCACGGACCAATGCACCATGCCCGCGGAGGTCCGCTTCCGTCCCACATCGGCGCAGACATAAAATGGCCGGGCGCAGGTGGAGAGGGTCGCCCAGGTTTCGCAATGACCGGAATCCGGTTCGTGCATGGGCCCGCCCAATTTGTCGAGATTGAAATAGGCGCTTTTCCTGGCCCGGAGATCGGGATTGGACCAATCCGAATCGGCCAGGCCCCTTAGGCTGCGACCGGCCAGCCTTAACGCATCGCGATTGACCTGCACGGCGGAATCCTTTTTCCCGAGGTTCTGCAGACACAATCCCAGATCGGTGCGAGCGGGAGCATCCAGGGTATCCAGGTCGGCGACTTCACGGTAAAGCGCGCAAGCGTCGGCGAACTTTTTTTGCCGATAGAGGGCATTGGCCTCCGCCTTCAGCTTCAGGACTTTTCTGGAAGGGACGCCCGCCAGGCACTCGGATCGGATCCCGAGCAGCAGGAGCAAAAGCCACAAGGCGGATCGGATCGGCAAACATACCTGGCTGTGAAACCGATTCCATGAAGTGCAAATTACCGACATGCGCAGGCAGTTCCTCAGCATGCAATTTTACATCATGGGATACATAGGTTCCAGGCGGATAAATTTATTTCCGACCGGGATGCGGCAGTCGAGCGACCTGGCACGGAATGCATATTAATCCGGTGCCCGGTGAAACTATGGTAAACCTCGCTGGAAGGTATCACCGACCCCTCCAAACCGATTAGCCCCGCCTGTCCGGATCTCCGGGACTTTGCGGCTTTGGAGGCCAAGGCGAGCGGCTCGCCGTTCCAGAGGGACAACCTGTCCTTACCCACGACTATGGTCAAGGCATCGCCGCTTCGCCATGCGCTCGACACGGTGAATTGCGGATGCCTCTGCACCGAGGTGATGGGTTCAACCAGACATCGGGAATTTTCCTGCGCGTCGAGGACTTCGAAGGTCAATCGGACGGAATCCCGACTCACCCTACCCTTGACCATGGTCCTGAATCCGGACAGGCATTTTCCGGTACCATCGCAACCGTCCATCCAGATCATAGCGCCATTTTGCCCGAGATAACCGCCCCCCAGAATGGTGGCTAGGAAGTCCCGGACCAGGTGATCGACGATATCGCCGCCATGGATCATGAGGAAATCCGGCGCTTGGTAATTGCCTTCCGAATCCTGGACTTCGAATTGGAAGGAGAGCGTGTCCTTGGGGATGAGGAATCCATGATCCTGATCGAGCGTTGCCGCCAATGCAGCCGGCAAAATGGAATCGAGACGGGTGGCCGCGTCCCTCAAGGTTATGCGGGTCGGCTTGGGAAGGTCCTGCCAACCCAGGACTTGCAAACCTTTTTCATTTCAATCCGCCTGCGCCAATCGGAACAAGCTGCCGCTCTGGGTAAAAGTTTTCCAATGCCCTTGTTCATTGACCGCCACGCCGCCGAGGTCGGATTGGGCGAAGGTGGAATCGACCATCCGAATCGGCGTGGAGAATGGTTTTGCGATTCGCTGAAAATGGAAGGTGCTGCCATCCACATGCAAACCATTCGGACTCCCGTTTTATGATAAGCCTATCCTAATCAAAAAACGCGCCAGCAGTAATTGCCCGTTCCCGACCAATATGGGGGCTCGACATTTCCAGGCGCGGTCAATTTCCGAAGCCCCGGTCAAACTCTGCATCCGGGAGACGCTGCATCCGGGATTGGACCTTCGCGGAGGATGAAAAAGACTTCGGAGTCAGCTCGTATTTGCAGGCTGACAAGTTGGCAAGGAATGACGCGGCTCCCCGGCCTCCAGGCCCGCTCAGGCAGGCTCCCGGAAGGCTTTCAAATTGCCGGAAAAGAGGCAAAATTCTAATGTTAAATACGGTCCCACGGACTTGCCGAAGGGCATCCCCAAAGCGATGGAGTGAACATGGAAGGTCTGGATATCAAAGCGATTTACGGCGGTTTGGATGCGAAGCATGCGCATGCGCGCAAGACCTTGGGCAAGCCCCTCACTTTGGCGGAAAAAATCATCTGGTCCCATCTCCACGATCCGGCCCAGCCGAAAATGGAGCGGGGCAAATCCTTCGCCAACCTGAAGCCCGATCGCGTGGCCATGCAGGACGCGACCGCGCAGATGGCCATCCTCCAATTCATGCAGGCGCAGAAAGCCAAGGTCGCCATTCCGACCACGGTGCATTGCGATCACCTCATCATCGCCCGCGACGGAGCCAACCGCGACGTGGAAATCGCGAACCATGACAATAAGGAAGTTTTCGATTTCCTGAGCTCGGCGGCCCGCAAATATGGGATGGGATTCTGGAAGCCCGGATCCGGCATCATCCATCAGGTGGTGCTCGAGAACTACGCCTTTCCCGGCGGCATGATGATCGGCACCGATTCGCATACGCCCAATGCCGGCGGCCTGGGCATGATGGCCGTGGGCGTGGGCGGCTCCGACGCCGTCGATGTCATGGTGGGCATGCCCTGGGAAGTCCTTTATCCCAAGGTCACGGGCATCAAGCTCATCGGCCGGCTGAACGGTTGGACCTCGGGCAAGGACATCATCCTCAAGCTGCTGGAAATCCTGACGGTCAAGGGCGGCACCAACAAGATCATCGAGTACTTCGGACCGGGCGTGGAGAGCATGTCCTGCACCGCCCAGGCCACGGTCACCAATATGGGCGCGGAACTCGGAGCCACCTGCTCGCTGTTCCCGTACCACGCTTCCATGGGCGCCTACCTGCGCGCCACGCGTCGCGCGGAGATCGCCGATCTCGCCGATAAATACAAGGCCTTCCTGAATCCCGATCCCGAAGTCCTGGCCAATCCCAGCGCCTTCTATGACGAGGTCATCGAAATCGATCTGGACAAGCTCGAGCCCTATGTGGTCGGCCCGCATTCGCCTGACAAGGCCCGCCCCATCTCCAAATTCAAGGAGGAGATCGAAAAGGAAAAATATCCCGAGGTCCTGTCGGCCGCCCTCATCGGCTCCTGCACCAATTCCTCCTATGAAGACGTAGGCCGCGCGGCCCATGTGGCCCAGCAGGCCCTCAGGCATGGCTCCAAGGCCGTATCCCAGTTCTTCGTGAGCCCGGGCTCCGAGCAAGTCTTCGACACCACGAAACGGGACGGTTACCTGGACTCGTTGGACAAGCTGGGCGCGGTGGTCATGGCCAATGCCTGCGGACCGTGCATCGGACAATGGCAGCGCAAGGATCTGGCCGAAGGCACCGCCAACTCCATCATCACTTCCTTCAACCGCAACTTCCGCGGCCGCAACGACGGCAACAATGCGACCCTGGCCTTCATCGGTTCGCCGGAACTCGTCACGGCCATGGCCCTGGCCGGCACCATCAAATTCAATCCGCTGACGGACACGCTCAAGGCCCCGGACGGCAGCAGCTACAAGCTGGAAGCCCCCAAGGCCGACGCCCTGCCCGCCAAGGGCTATGCTTTCAATGACGGCGGCTTCATCGTCCCGGCCAAGGACGGCTCGGCCGTCAAGGTCGAGGTCTCTCCAACCAGCGGACGCCTGCAGTTGCTGGAGCCCTTCAAGGCCTGGGACGGCAAGGATGTCACCGATGCGCTTGTCCTGGCCAAGGCCCAAGGCAAGTGCACCACCGATCATATCTCCCCGGCCGGCAAGTGGCTCAAATTCCGCGGCCATCTCGACAAGATCTCGGACAACATGCTGCTGGGCGCCACCAATGCCTTCGCGGGACCAACCGCGGGCGCGGACGCCATCGGCAAGGGCAAGAACGTGCTGACGGGCGAAACCGGCAAGACCTACTCCCAGATCGCCCGCGACTACAAAGCGGCCGGCAAGGGTTGGGTCGTCTTCGGCGAGGAGAACTATGGGGAAGGTTCCTCGCGCGAGCATGCCGCCATGTGCCCGCGCTTCCTGGGCGGCCGCGCCGTCATCGCCAAGAGCATGGCCCGCATCCATGAGACCAACCTCAAGAAGCAGGGGCTGCTGCCGCTCAAGTTCGTGAACAATGCCGACTACGACAAGGTCCGCGAGGACGATCGGGTCAGCATCATGGGCTTGTCCGCCTTCGCGCCGGGCCGAAACCTGCAAGTTACCCTCAAGCATGCGGACGGAAGCTCGGATGCCTTCGAGGTCTCGCATACCTTCAACCAGGAACAGATCGCCTGGTTCAGGGCCGGCAGCGCGTTGAATCTGATGAGCTGACCAGCGCTCACGCGGCATCGCATTGAATTTGATGGGCTGATCGGCGCCTACATAATCCGGTTCCAAGTTAGGCGATCCTCACGGGTCGCCTTTCCTTTTCGTGGAATCGAAACCGGAAATCGAAAAAAAATAAATTAATGCTTCCGAAAATAAATTCCGATACCGGCGTTGGGAGGTGCTGCATGAACTTCCCAATCGAAGGAGTGTCATGGAAAATATTTCCATCTCATCATATTCCGCGCAACTGCGCATTTATTCGGGCGCGGCCGGCCCGCCGAAACCGAAATTGGCCCAAACCTCGAGCGGAACCTCGAGTGAACCTGCAAGCGATTTGTCGCTTGGATCTCAGGCTGGATCGGCGGCCGGCGCCTGCGACGTCAAGAACAAGGATGGCGATTCATTTTCGCTGAGCCTTGAGGCCCGCATCGTCCAGATCTCCATGACCCGTTCGGACGACGGCGTCCAGGATTGGTCCGGAAAGGATGCGGGCGGTTCGCAGGGCGACGCTTCCAAAAGCAGCGGCGCGCAAGCGGTCGATTCCCAGTCGGGCGGCTCGTTCGGGTCCGGCCTGGTCAAGGCCTTGATGCAGGCGGTGGGCCTGATGGGCAAGGACGCGGCATCGGCGACGGGCCAGACGAATGGGCAAGGGGCGGACGACGGAGCCTCCAATCCGGAAGCCTTGCGATCCGGCGGCGGCAGGCATCGTCACCACCATCCGCATATGGGCAATCCCGAAGACGTGGCCAGCAAGGTGCTCCAGCATCTGCAACAGGAGCATGCCTCCAAGGGCGGTGACCTGCAGGCCTTCGTGGATCAGGTCCAGAAACGGATGGAGAACCGGAAAGGCTCCTCCGGCGGCAATTCCGACGGGTCGGCCGATTTCCGCAACCAGGTGGATTCCCTAATCACCTCGGGACTCACGGCCTGGGCGCAGACGGGAGGCGCATCCGTAAACGTACAGGCTTAATCTCTCAATGATTCGACGCTTTGATTGTTCGGGCAAGGACGCCCATCAGGGAAGGCAAGGACGCCTTCACCAATCCCCGCTCTCCAAACTGATTGTCGCCTATCGAACCTGACCGCTAATGGCCTTCAACCGCCACTTGCGTGGCATTGAAGGATTTGTAGAAGGACGTCACCAGCATCTGGTAGGTTTCCAGATTATGCGTGGCATCGAAGACGGCGATGGAACGGCCCAGCTTGTCCTTAACCAGATCGGCCTTGGATATATCGATCCCGGCCACCCACTTATTCGCGAAGAAGGTGAACTGGCAATGATAGACCCTATCCTGGTACCAGCTCCGCAATGCCGTTTGGGAATAGGTGAGGTGGATTTCCTTCGATTGCGGAAAGGCGAAGAGGAAGTCGATGGCCGATGCGCCCACTCCATAAGTTCCCTTGATATAACTTTGGTCGTTGAACCCGTCGAAGTCCAGGGTATCCGGAAATAATTGGCCGCGATAGGGGAACTCGCATTCCACCGTCAGGTTTACCGGTACATTCTTGTCCAAAGTTTCCGTGGCCAGTACCGCCGTCTTATCCGCACCGGTGAAATCCACGGCGACGCTGGTGGTGCCCTCGCGCCATAAAAACTTGGTCACCAACGGCGCGCCGACCGAATCCTGGACATGGTAAACGGCTTCCTTGATCAGCAGGTAAAAAAGGAGGATGCGGATGGAATCGGAATCGACGATCTTGGCCGCGGCCTTGGGAAGCGGCTGCGGGTTGTTGGAATAATCGATCTTGAATTCGGCGGAAAGGCGTTCATCCTCGGCATTGCCTACTTCCGTGAAACAACCGGACAGCCAGACCAGCAAACACGCCAGCCCGACCGAAAGGCCGATTCGATCGGAAGGGCGCACCTCAGCGGCCCTTGCTTAGAGGGAAAAGCTGGATGTTAACCTGGACGATACGTTCCCCTTCCCCATCCGCGGCGGCGAAATTCCTGAGCTCCTTGCGCATGAGCTGCACCTGTTTCTTCAGGTTCGGCAACTCGGACTCCTTGATCGAGAAGCATACCGACGAAATATCCCGCTCCTTGCTCGGCACCTCGTCCTGGGCCCATCCGGCGATCTTCAACATCTGGGCATGGTAGTTCTTGACCAGGAAGGATTTGACTTCGTCATCGGTGGTGATGTCCGGATCGGCCGGCTTGTAGCCATTGGCCGTCTTTTTTATGATGCCGGACTTCAGGAGCATGGAGATGGCTTCCTCTACTTCGTAAGATTCCACACGCGGGAGCAACTGACCGGTGATCCAAGACGAACTGTTCCGGAAGCCCTTCAGGTTTAACATCTCGCGAATGACGATATTATACCATTTTCGGAAAATCTGGAGTTGGGACGTTTCCAACTTTCGGAAAGTGGATTTTGCCGGGGACTTGACGAGTTTTTCGTAATAGAAATTTTTCTCTTCCAGATTGGGCGCCTGGTTGAAAAAGACCAGGTTTTCAAAATAATCGCTCCGCTCCTTGTCGAATCCCAAAGCCTGCGACAGTTTGACCAAGGTTTTCTTACTGAGGTTGCGCTTGCCTTCCATCAGGTAGTTTAAAAGGCCATGGCTGGGGAAGTTGGCTTTTCGGGCCAGGAAGCGTAGTGAAAATTTGGGATTGATCTGCTTTTGGGCCTGGTAGTAGTCCTGGAGAAACTGGCGATAATTGGTATAGTTCAAAAGTTCCGGCAGTACGGGGATCGAGGGCGAAGCCTTCGGAATCGTACCGGCCTCGCGAGGCTTGGGTGAACTGGGTGACCCGGTCTTCATTTGAGAAAAGGATAACTCCGGTTCTTTTTTTTGACCGGCGGTTACGGCCTTCTTTGTACACAAAAGTGTACGATTTTCAATCGAACATCCACATCAAATCCGGGATTCCCGATAGATTAGGCTCGTACTATGACAACCACAACCAAAGTCCTCCTTTTGGCCTGCTTGGCCTTGGCCGCTTGCGATCTCAAGCCCAAGCTTTCCACCCAAGCCAACCTGCTGGGCGGACCCGGCGCCGCTCCGGCTTCCGTATCGGGGCCCAGTTGCACAAGCTGCCATACCTACCCCCTGCATGACGTGAACCACAATTATCACCTGATGTCCGCGAACGTGAACAGGAACAATCTCGGCCAACCGGAATTGAATGCCGTGACCACCTGCATGGATTGCCATTTCAACTCCATCCGGCATTTCTCCTATGTCCACCATGACACCACCTGGGTGAATGCGGCCGGCGATACCTTGACCGAACATACCTCTTCGACGGATCGAGTGGGTAAGATCGACTCCTATCCCCGGTGGCGACCCGTTCCCTATGGGAGCATGGATACCACCCGGGGCGAGGCCCTGGCCACGGAGATCGACTCCTTGGTTTTCCAGCGCGCCCGCTTGGGCGAAATGGTGGAATGGATGACTTCCTATTCCCATAATAACGGGGTGGTGGACGTCGCCTTCTCGCCCAATGACGTCACCAAGGCGCAGTTCCTCACTACTGCATATCGGCCCGCGGATCTGACCTGCTCCGCCATGACCTGCCATAACAATCGCAATGCCGGTTACCGCTGGATGTCCCCCAAGCAGGGCTTCAGCAACTGCCCTTCCCTGGACGGGAACGATCCCACATGTCCCGGCGAAGTCACGCCTGCCCAAAAGAAAGCCGCCCCATGATCGCGCGCCTCCCGTTGCAACCTCTCATCAGGTCCATGATCCCAGGCGCCGCCAGGCTGGCGGGCGCCCTCACGCTGGTGGTCGCGTTCGGAATGATTGTCGGCTGTTCCTTCGTGCCGCAGGCCAAAAGGGAATTCCTGAGCGACCCGATCATGCAGCGCCATGATGACGCTTTGGAGAGCGGGCTGGAAGGCCACGACATGCCGCGCAGGGAAGGTTCGGTGGGCGGCAGCTCCGGTTCCGGGGGCGGGTGCGGATGTTAGTAGGCATTCGAGGGTGGATTCTTCTGGCCTGCCTGGGGCTCCCATGGGCGGCGGCTTTCGGCGAATCGGGAAACACCTTGGAGATCAAGCATGAGTTCTTCTGGGATAAGAACCGGGTCTGGAACCATACGCCTTCCTTCAGCCTGCAAAAGGCCCTCACGCGCAAATGGAGCCTGGGTTGGGAACAGGAGTTGGATATCGTGAGCGGAGCGTCGCGGAGGTTGGGTGCGGACAAGGTGGGCCAGTTCGGGGATCGCGAATTGGATGCGGTTTCCAGCGCCTCCAAGGTGGAGATGCGTTATTCGGAAAATCCCTCGCTGACCTACTCCCATAAGGGCGTCACCGCTTCCGGATCCTATTATGTCAGCCGCGAACAGGATTACTTCTCGCAATCCCCGGCGGGCTCCCTCTCTTGGGATTTCAACGATCGCAATACCACCCTCGGGGCGAATTACGCGGAGTTCTTCGACGACTTCGAGCCCACCGGCGCCTTCGCCGGCCTGGGCGGGAAGAAACGCATTACCAGCATGGGCGCGACCTTGGCGCAGTCCCTGACCCCCTTGACCTTGGTGGGATTCACCGCGACCTGGATTAAGAGCCACGGCTTCCTGGGGCGTCCCTACAACCCTCCGATGGACGCCACCGGGACCATGCTCGTGGAGGTCGTCCCCCATATCAAACAGGCCGGCGCCTTGGCCGGGCAAATCATCCAGGGGTACCATCTGGGTGACCTCCTGGGATCCGTGAACCTGGATACGCGCAGGTACCAGGATGACTGGGGCATGAAATCCTCGACCTACGATCTGAAGCTCAGCCAATACGTGGTCGAAGGCACCTATATCCGCTTGCGCCTCCGCTATTACGATCAAACCGGAGCCGTTTTCGCCAAGCCCGTCTATACGGGCCAAGAGCCTTATCGCACCGGCGACATCCGCTACTACCCCTTCCATTCCTGGCTGGGAGGAGTGAAGATCTCTTCCGCCTTCCCGGATAGCTGGGGGGAATCCCTTTTCCTTCCCGATCGCTGGGACATCAAGTACGACTATTCCTTCCGGAATACCCATGGCGATCCCGTGGGTAGCCTGGCCGGTACCCCGAGGCATATCACCTACCAGCTCTACGACCCCGGCGAGCTCTACAGCCAGGGCGTATTCATGTTCGGTTTGCTGTTCAATCTTTGAAGGAGAATCACCATGGAAAAGATGAAAACCAAAACTTTGTTCAAGACCGTCGCCGCCCTTTGCCTGGCGGGGATACTGCAAGCCCAGGCCGCCGATCTGGCCAAGCTGCCGGCGTTCTCCTTACCTGATCTGGACGGCAAGGAATGGAAAAGCTCCGAATTGGCGGGCAAGGCTTGCGTGGTGGACTTTTGGGCCACCTGGTGCAATACCTGCAAGGAAACCATTCCCAAGCTCGCCGAGCTGAGCGACAAGTACAAGGGCAAGGGCCTGACCGTGGTGGGCATCAGCGTGGACAAGGGTTCGGCGGAAAAGATCCGCAAGGCCGCCAAGAAGCTCGGCATCAATTATCTGGTCCTGCTCGACAAGGACAATACCTTGAGCAAATCCTTCGGCTTCAACGGGATCCCCTCCTTATATGTCTTCGATAGGAAGGGCGCCTTGAAAACGGCCATGCCGGGTTACGATCCCGATCAAGAAGCGCAACTGACCCAAGCCGCCGAAAAGGCGATGAATTGAATCTCCCCCCGGTAGAAAGGACAGGAACATGATCAGCAGTCAAAATTTGGCGACGGCCCTCTCCACGGGCTCCTTCGGCGTGCTATTCCTTTGCTTCATGGCCGGCGTGGCCTCCAGCTTCACGCCCTGCATCTATCCCCTCATCCCCGTGACCATCAGCATCCTGGGGACGCGGGACGTGGAATCGAAGTTCCGCGGGTTCCTGCTCACCCTTTTCTACGTGGGCGGCATCGCCGTGACCTATGCCGCCTTGGGCGTGGTCGCGGCCCTGACCGGATCCTTGTTTGGATCCCTGAGTTCGAATCCTTGGGTGCTCTTCGGGGTGGCGACCGTGGTCATGGCCCTGGCCCTGAACATGCTGGATGTCTTCCAGATCAATTTCACCCGCCTGACGGTCGGAGGCGGCGGCGCCAAACGCAAGCAGGGCCTGATGTCCAACTTCGCCTACGGACTCACCTTCGGCTTGGTGGCTTCGCCTTGCACGGCCCCGCCCCTGGCCGCCATCCTCACCTGGGTCGGCTCCACGCATAACCTCTTCATGGGTCCTTTGTTCCTATTCGCCTTCGCCTTGGGAATGGGATCCATCCTGATCCTGATCGGGACCTTTTCTTCGTTCCTCACCCGCCTTCCACGTTCCGGCATGTGGATGGTCTATATCAAGAAAGTCATGGGCTACATGATGATCCTGATGGCGGGATATTTCGTCTTTCAGGCCGGTCGCCAGTGGTAATCCTTTCCCAATCTTTTGGAGGTTGATATGAAGAATCGCATCCTGTTCCCGACCGCAGCCATCGTGGCGGCCATCGTATTTTTCGACCGCTACGGCGCGGACGCGCGGCCAGACGTGGTATCGGCGGCGAGCCTGACCGTCACCATCACCAATATCACCGCGACCACGGCGGTGGCCAGCTATTTCAATGACAAATACGACTATGGGACGCGCACCCTGTGCTATAACCCGGCGCCGGCGGTGGCGAGCCAGAATTGCGCTACGCGGAACGCATCCGGAAACCAGGGCACGATGAACATGGCCAACCTCATGCCCGGAACCAAGTACAACTATGCGAT